>NZ_JBQKDE010000002.1:0-172664 GCF_052121995.1 Collinsella sp. LCP19S3_A7
CTCAGCTCCGCACCCTTGCGGGTTCGAATCCCTCCGCATGCCCACAAGAAAGCGCCCCGGGCTGATGAAAGCCCGGGGCGCTCAGTTACCTTGGCTGGGACGGAGGGATTCCGCGTCCGCCTTCCGGCGGCCGCGCCCCGCTGCGTCGCTCCGCTCCTTGCGTGCTGCGCTGGAAAACGCTTCGCGTTTCCTCAGCTCCGCACCCTTGCGGGTTCGAATCCCTCCGCATGCCCACAAGAAAGCGCCCCGGGCTGATGAAAGCCCGGGGCGCTCAGTTACCTTGGCTGGGACGGAGGGATTCGAACCCCCAACAGCCGGCACCAAAAACCGGAGTTCTACCGTTGAACTACGTCCCAATGTGTGGTGCTGCCCAAAAGCAGCTCGTCTAGTTTACCTAATCTGCGAGGGCATCGCAAACGCCATCGAGCAGGCGTACGGCGAGTGTCTGGGCATCGCTTGCGGTGAAGGTTCCGTTGTAGCGCGTCATGCCCGTGAGCTCAATGCGGATACGTGCAGGCTTTTGTTGCGCGGCGATATTGGCAGTGCGGATGCGCTGCGCCAGGTTGTGACATTCGGCAAGGGCAATCGTGGCGCGCGGCGCTGCATCTGCGGGCAGCTCATCGCTTGCGATCTCGAGTACCAGGTCCACGTCGGTCGGAACCTCGGAATCGCAAAGCATCATGCCGCTGTTGTCGGTCGTCGCCGTGGCGATGTTCCACATGCGCGATGCAACGCTGCGTGCGATGGGGTCCTCACCGATGACGGCAATCTGGAAGCGCTCGAGCACGTTGGCGGCGCGGGCAAAGCCGATGCGCGACTCGGCCTCGGTAACCGAGGGTTTGCCCTCCCACACGTGATGCAGACGGTTGATATAGGCGTAGGTATCCTGGAATGCCATGCCGTCGGCAAACAGGCCGACATTTTCTTGGAACTGCTGCAAGGCCGCCTCGGTGTGCGGGCCAAAGTAGCCGTCGTCCTCACCGCAGGCAAAACCCAAAACGTTGAGTGCCCTCTGCAGGGCCCGAACGTCGGCACCATGGAAATTGGGCATGCGCAGATAAAGCGTGCGGTCGCCCAGCTTATACGAGGCGTCTACCAGGGCGCTCCAACAGGGGATATCGACGGCGTAGCCAGCGGCAAGGCCGCTGTCGAGCCTAAAGGTGCCAACAGCCTGCTCGGTGGTGGTGCCAAAGCGCTTGTCGGCGACCTCGGCGTCATCGATTGTATAGCCGAGCTGCAGAAGGCGGGACTGGACGTCCTCGACGGCTGCTCCCTGCATGCCCGTTGTGATAGGTTCCATGAACGAACCCCTTTCGGCGTACCATTCGTACTATTTGAGCGTGTGTCGGATAGACAACGCAAAGGGTTGCATAAACATGCACTCAACAGTGTAGCAAGTTGTACCCAAATGCGCTGCTGACAGATTTTATAACCCCCGCTAGTTAAGGCGCTCCACAAAGAAATCTGCCATGGAGTCGAACAGCTCGCGTGCATGCGGGTCGAGCTCGACACCTTCGATAGCGGCCTTGGCCTTGGCAGTCAGGTTGAGTGCGTAAGTGTGGGCGAAATCGACAGAGCCGGTCTGCTGGAAGATCTCCACGGCGCGTGCGAGTTGCGCGGGGTCCTCGGTGCCCGAGGAAAGGATTGCCTCGACTTCGTCGTGATAACGCTCGTCTGACAGGGCATGCACGGCGACGAGCGTGCGCTTGCCCTCTGTGATATCGGTGCGGAAGTCCTTGTTGGCGGCCTCCTTGGTGCCAATAAGGTTGAGCAGATCATCTTGGATCTGAAAGGCAAGGCCCGTGTGCAGGCCAAAGGCACGCAGCGCCTCAATCTGGTCTTCGCTGCCGCCACCGATAATGGCTCCGGCGGCAAGTGGCGTGGCTCCGCTGTAGTACGCGGTCTTGTGCGTCGCCATGTCCAGATAATCGTCGACCGAGATGTCAAAGCGCCCATCGCGGACCCAGCCCAGGTCGAGCGCCTGACCCTCGATGGTGCGAACGATCATCTCGGTGAGCTCGTGGAGCACGCGGAGCTTCACGTCTGCCTCGAGCGTGGGGTCGTCGAGAACCGTCTTGGTAACCATGGTGAGCGCTAGGTCGCCGCAGTTGATGGCAAGTCCCGTACCCTCGGTAAGGTGCATACAGGGCTTGCCGCGGCGCAGCTGGCCGTTGTCGGCGATGTCGTCATGGATAAGTGCTCCCGACTGAAAGTGCTCGATGGCCGCCGCCGCGCTTCGGGCGCTCTCAAAGCTGCCGCCTACCGCGGTGGCGGCGAGCATGCAGATGAGCGGGCGGTGGCGCTTGCCGGCATTGGCCGTAAATGCCGAGAGCGGCGCGTACAGGTAGCGCTCGATATCGGCAGAGGTCGCCTGTCCGTCAAAGAATGTGGCCAGATAGTCGTTAATCTGGTCAAAATGCTGGGCTAAAAAGCTGGTAAACGGACTGGACACGGGTTCTCGCATTCTTTCTTAGGTTGCATCGTTGCGTTATGCAGACAACATATTGCCACATTAGGGCATCGAGCGCGGCGGTTGAAGACGATTGAGCCATGTTGTCGCAAATGCGGCAAGAGGCGCGGCTAGATAAGTCCAAAGTGCTCGAGCGCGGTGACGACGCCGTCGTGGTCGAAGCTGTCGGTGACGTAGTCGGCCTTTTCCTTGAGGAAGTCCGGCGCGTTGCCCATGGCGACGCCAACATCGACCGCCTCCATGAGGGCGATGTCGTTGCTTGCGTCGCCGATGCCGTACACAGTGCCGTGATCTGGCCCCAGGGCGTCAAGCACGGCCTTGATTCCGGCCCGTTTGGTGCACTCGCGAGGCGAGATTTCCGTGACCTCGAGTTCGAGCTCGTTGAGGCAGAGCAGAGGCCCAAGCTCTTCATCTTGGGCGATGCGGTTGGCGAGCGGTGTGGACATAAGAATTTTATAAGCGTTGTAGTGCTTGAGTTGCGTGACGGCGTCGCCCACGGTGCGCGCGTATCCGTACGTCTCGGGGGCATCTGCGCTCATGCGCACGACGCGATCGATGCCCTCAAAGCGAATGACCTCACCCGATTGTTCGAGATAGGGGGCGAGGCGCTGTAGCAGACCGGGGTTTATGGCCGCATTTCGCACGATGCGTCCCTCGAGTTCGGCGTAGCCGCCCGCGAGACATACGATGCCCGCCCACGGCAGCTCGAGCAGCTTGGGATGGATGCAGCTGAGGGTGCGCCCCGTGCAGATAAAGGCTTTGTTGCCGTTGGCGACAAACGTGCGAATTGCCTGTGCAACCGTTTCGTTGGGATAGGGGGAAAGGTCTCGCTCGCCCTCGGGGAGCTCTTGGGCAAGTTTGGGATCTTGCCAGGCAAGCGTACCGTCGATGTCGAAGAAGCAGATATTGCCATGCTTTTTGGCGTCATCGGCGGCATGAGAAAGCGGGGTGGCAAATGCAAAACCCGATTCGAGTCCCATAATCTGATCAAAGTGCTCTTTGACGCGGGGGACCGAGACGCCGATGATTACCTGGGCGGTCTTGCCGGTGACGATGAGGCCTTTGGCGCCCGCTGCGACAAAGGTTGCGTTGTCCGCGACGATAGAAGGGTCCGCAACTTCGACGCGCAGCCGCGTGGCGCAGTTGGTTGCGCCCACAATGTTGGAGACGCCGCCCAGAAGCGCCACAACCTGCTCGGCGAGCAGACGATCTTGTGATGCCTGGCAGTCGGAAGCGCCGGCTTCGGATAAGCGCTTTTCGTCAACGTCGTTTCCCGTCAAGCGCGAGAGCGCCGTGTTGCCGGCAATGTAGTCCTCGCGTCCCGGGGTTTTAAGGTCAAAGGTCAGGATAAGACCTCGAAAGCTCAGAAAGAAGATGACGCTAAAGACGAGTCCGATTCCGAGTGCCAAAAGGTAGGAGCCGGCATGCGTCCGCATGAGCGGGATAAAGTTGAAGGCAGCCATCTCCATAAGGCCACCCGAGAAGATGCCGACGACGCCAAAGAAGTTCATGGCCATGGCAAGGCAGGAGGATAGGACGGCGTAGAGCAAAAAGAGTCCGGGATAGGTGAACATAAAGAGAAACTCGAGCGGCTCGGTGACGCCGCAGACCATCGAGGCGACGATGGCGGGCAGAAGGATGGTCTTGAGGCTGGCACGGCGTTCGGGCTTGGCCGTGGTGTAGAACGCTACGGCGATGGCGGGAAGACCAAAGAGCTTAACCCAACCGGTGGCGGTGAAACCAGCCCAGGGCGCTAGCTCGTTGAGGGGGCGCGTGCTGTGCGAGAGGATGGGAAGCAAGTTGGTCCACGTGGCGTAGATGCCATCGGTAATAACCAGATTGTCGTAGTAGATTGGCATGTAGAGCAGGTGATGCAGCCCCACGGGCTCGAGTGCTCGCTCTAAAAACACGAAGGCGCCCACGCCGAAGGGACCGACGCCCGTAAGTGCATGGCGCAGTGTTTCGGTCATTGCGTATACGATGGGCACGATGGCGGCCGAGATAGCGGCAAGGGCGAATACGGCAAAAAAGCTAATGAGGTAGACCAACGAGGAGCCCGAGAAAGTACCGAGCCAATCGGGAACCTTGGCATCGTAGAAGCGGTCATGGATGGCGACGACGGTGGCCGATACCGCCAGCGGGCCGATAATGCCGGTGTCGAGCGTCTTGATGCCGTCGATGACGGTGATGCCGCTGGCGGAGGTCAAAGACGACGGGTACTTAAGTCCAAGGTTGTCGCCGCTCAGCTTAATGATCTCGCTCAAAAAGAAGCAATAGGCAAAATAGGCCACGAGTGCCTCGAAGCAGCAGCGCGCCGGTTGCTTTTGAGCAAGGCCGATGGGCAGCGCTACGGCAAAAAGCAGTGGGAGGCGTTTAAAGACCGTCCACGAGCCGCGCTGGATGATAGCCCAAAAAACATACCAAGGGGTTCCGTATACGGCGAGGTCGCCGACGATGTCCGCAGACGTTGCGAGGGCGGAGACGCCGACCATAAGGCCCGATATGGAAAACAGCATGGCGGGCGCGAACATTGCCCCGCCAAAGCGTTGGATTTTCTGCAGCATAATATGCCTTCCGGATGCAACATGCTGTGCGAGCAAGAACGTTTAAACAATGAACTCATTGTAGAGGACTGGCTGCCTGCCGCATTGACGGTTTTGATTCGGTCCGATTTGGGTGCCGGGGGAACCGTCGACGGTAAATAATCCGTGCTTTGCCGATAGACGGTTTAAACAACCCCAAGAAATGCTATCGTGCCTAGCCATACATATTCATTAGAGGTGAAGCCATGCCAAAAGCGATTTACGAAGGAATCTACCGCGAGATCCGTTCGCGCATCATTAACGGGACCTATGCGTTTCAGGAGATGCTGCCAACCGAAGCCGAGCTGACCGCAGAGTTCGACTGCACGCGCAATACCGTCCGCCGCGCCTTGAGCATGCTGGCCGACGAGATGTTTGTGCAGCCCATACACGGCAAGGGCGTGCGCGTTATTTGGCTCAAGGGCGAAACCGACATGCTGGGCGCGCTCGAGGAAGTCGAGTCGTTTGGCGAATTTGCAAAGCGCAACAATGCCGTTGCATCGACGGACGTTAAGTCCTTTGAACATCTGGTCTGCACCGAGCAGCTCTCTCGTCGCCTGGGCTTTAAGATGGGCGAGGAGCTGATTCGCGTAGTGCGTGTCCGAAGCCTCAACGGCAGCGCGCGCCAAGTGGACCATGGCTACTTTTTGGAGTCGATCGCCAAGGGTCTGACCCCCGAGATCGCGGCAGAATCTATCTACGACTATCTGGAGCACAAGCGCGGCATCAAAGTGATGGCAAGTCGCCGTACGGTGAGTGTCGAGCTCGCCAACGATGAAGACTGCAGCTATCTTGACCTCGGCAAATACAACTGCGTCGCCGTCATGGAGAGTCAGTCGTACACCTCGGACGGCATCTTGTTCGAGGTGACGCATGCTCGCACACACCCCGAGATCTTCCATTACCGCATCAATTCCAAGCGATAGGTAACAGACGCATAAGCTTGCGTTTCGATATGAAGCGCCCCATGCGGTCGATGGGATATCGGCCGCACGGGGCGCTTTAATTGTTTAGACAATATTTGTCAAGTACGAATGTATCAAGAACCGTTCACCGAAGTTTTTCTACCGCTCTAGTAATACTTGTTCAAACAACTGGCCAAATAGCGTATTGTACAAATCAGAAAAAGGGGCAAAGTCCTCGAGCCAATCTCCGAAGGCGGCGGCAAAGGGTGCCGCCACGGTGTGAAAGGGTGGATTGTAATGAAGAACGAAATGAGCAGAAGGCAGTTCCTGGGCTTCGCTGGCTCCGCGGCCACGGTCTTTGGCCTGGGTCTCGTGGGCTGCGGTGGCTCCGCCGGCTCCGGCTCCTCTGCTTCTGGTGACGCTGCCGAGGTCTACTTCCTCCAATTCAAGCCCGAGGTCGACAAGGAGTGGAAGGAGATCGCCAAGGCGTACAAGGAGGAGAAGGGCGTCGAGGTCAAGATCGTGACTGCCGCCTCCAACACCTACGAGGAGAAGCTCAAGTCCGAGATGTCCAAGAGCTCCGCTCCGACCTTGTTCCAGGTCAACGGCCCCACCGGTCTTAAGAACTGGAAGGACTACTGCGCCGACCTGTCCGATACCAAGGTCCGCGGTGAGCTCGTCGACGACTCCCTGGCTCTGCAGTCCGACGGCAAGGATCTAGGTATCGACTGGGTCCAGGAGAGCTACGGCATCATTTACAACAAGGAGCTCCTCGAGAAGGCTGGCTACAAGGCCGAGGACATCAACTCCTTCGACAAGCTGAAGGCTTGCGCCGATGACATTCAGGCCCGCAAGGACGAGCTTGGCGTTGACGGTGCCTTCACTTCCGCCGGCATGGATGACTCCTCCAGCTGGCGCTACACCACCCACCTCGCCAACCTCCCGCTCTACTACGAGTTCGAGAAGGAGCACAACCAGGAGGATGACGAGATTAAGGGCGAGTATCTCGACAACTTTAAGCAGATCTTCGACCTGTACATCACCGACTCCACCTGCGATCCTTCGCAGCTTGCCTCCAAGACCGGCGACGACGCCACCAACGAGTTCGCAACCGGCAAGGCCGTCTTCTATCAGAACGGCTCTTGGGCCTACGCCGACCTCATCAAGGCCGGTATGACCGACGATCAGATTGGCATGATGCCCATCTACATCGGTGTCGACGGCGAGGAGAACCAGGGCCTGTGCTCCGGCGGCGAGAACTACTGGTGCGTGAGCTCCCAGGCCTCCGAGGATGCCCAGAAGGCTACCGAGGACTTCATGTATTGGTGCGTCACTTCTGAGACTGCCACCAGCATCATCGCTGACAAGATGGGTCTGACTGCCCCGTTCAAGAGCGCCAAGGACACCACCAACGTCTTCTCGCAGCAGGCTGTTGCCATGGCTAAGGACGGCAAGAAGACCGTCGCTTGGGACTTCGTTTACATCCCCTCTGAGGAGTGGAAGAAGAACCTCAAGCAGGCTCTGATTGCCTATGCTGCCGATAACACCAAGTGGGACGGCGTCAAGAACGCCTTCGTCGATGGCTGGAAGACCGAGAAGGCTGCTTCCGAGTAAGCAGTTGCTGCCCAAGCTATCTGACTAGCGACAGGGGGCGGGCAGACGTCGGTTTGCCCGCCCCCTGCATATTGAAAGGACCCTTCTATGGGCAAAGCACTCAAGCGCTGGTGGCCGCTCTTTATGCTGCCCACGTGCCTGGCGTTTATGATCGGGTTCGTGATCCCCTTTATCCAGGGTTTCTATCTCTCGTTCTGCCAGTTTATTACCATTAACAACACGCACTTCGTCGGTATCGAGAACTACGTGCGTGCACTGTCCGATCCGCAGTTTGCCACGTCGTTCTTCTTTACGGTGGCGTTTGCCTTCCTGTCGACGGTGCTCATCAACGTGATCGCCCTCGCCATCGCGCAGGCGCTCACCCGCAAGGCACTCAAGGGCACCAACATCTTCCGTACGATTTTCTTTATGCCTAACCTGATCGGCGGCATCGTGCTGGGCTACATTTGGCAGATTCTGATCAACTGCCTGCTCTCCAACATCGGCGCCGACCTTATCGCCCTTAACTCTGCTGCTGGCTTCTGGGGCCTTATCATCCTGACCCTGTGGCAGCAGGTCGGCTACATGATGATCATCTACATCGCCGGTCTGCAGTCCATTCCGTCCGACTACATCGAGGCCGCCAAGGTCGACGGCGCTACGGCATGGCAGACGTTTTGGAAGGTTAAGATCCCCAACCTGATGCCGACGATCACCATCTGCCTGTTTCTGTCCATCACCAACGGCTTTAAGCTGTTCGACCAGAACCTCGCCCTTACCGGTGGCGCCCCGGCGCACTCCACCGAGATGCTCGCCCTGAACATCTACAACACGTTCTATTCGCGTGCCGGTATCGCATGGCAGGGCATCGGTCAGGCCAAGGCGGTTATCTTCTGCATCCTGGTCGTAGCAATCTCCATGATCCAGCTTAAGGCCACGAAGTCCAAGGAGGTGCAGCAGTAATGAAACGCGATAAGGTTATCAACCGTGCGCTCTCGATTTTCTTTACGATCCTGTCGCTCGCATGGATTTACCCCGTGTTCATGATTGCGCTCAATTCCTTTAAGAAAGGGACCGCAATCAGCACCACCACGGCATTCGATCTGCTCACGCCCGAGACGTTCAACGGCCTTGCAAACTACGTGCACGCCCTTAACGAGCAGGGCTTTGCCTCGGCGTTTATGTACTCGCTCATCATCACGGTCACGTCGGTCGTGCTGATCTTGGTGTGCTGCTCCATGTGCGCTTGGTATGTGGTGCGCGTCAACAGCAAGATCTCGAACTTCTTCTATTACCTGTTCGTGTTCTCGATGGTCGTACCGTTCCAGATGCTCATGTTCACGCTGTCCAATTTGGCGGACCGCATCGGCTTCAACACGCCGTTCAACATCTGCTTTATCTACCTTGGATTTGGCGCGGGCCTAGCGGTCTTTATGTTCGCCGGCTTTGTAAAGAACATCCCGCTCGAGATCGAAGAGGCGGCCATGATCGATGGCTGCAACCCGGTCCAGGTGTTCTTTAAGATTGTCCTTCCCATCATGAAGCCCACCTATCTTTCGGTCGGCATTCTCGAGACCATGTGGGTCTGGAACGACTATCTGCTGCCCTACCTCACCCTCGACTCCACCAAGTACAAGACCATTCCTATCTTGATCCAGTACTTCCGCGGCGGCTACGGTCACGTCGAGCTCGGCCCCATGATGGCCTGCATCATGATGGTCGTTGTCCCCATCGTCCTCATGTACATCCTCTGCCAGAAGTACATCATCGACGGTGTGGTGGCAGGTGCCGTCAAGGGCTGATGCCGTAACCGTTTTGCAAGTTTCTGCGGCGCCCCTCAGCGTGGCGCCGCGTATCGAAAGGTAGAGACATGGCCGAGATCGTTCTCAAGCATGTTCAGAAGGTGTATCCCAACAACGAGTCCAAAAAGAAGGGCTTCTTTGGCAAAAGGAAGAAGACCGAGGAGAAGAAGCACAACCTCAAGGTTACCGAGGATGGCGTGCTCGCTGTAGAGGACTTCAACCTCACTGTTCACGACCAGGAGTTTATCGTCCTCGTTGGTCCCTCTGGCTGCGGTAAGTCCACGACGATGCGCATGGTTGCCGGCCTGGAGGACATTACCTCGGGCGACGTGCTCATCGACGGCAAGCGCGTCAACGATGTGGCACCCAAGGACCGTGACATTGCCATGGTGTTCCAGAGCTACGCTCTGTACCCCAACATGACGGTGTACGAGAACATGGCGTTTACGCTTGAGCTCAAGAAGGTCCCCAAAGACGAGATTGACCGCAAGGTTCGCTCCGCTGCCGAGATTTTGGGTATCACCGAGTACCTCGACCGTAAGCCTAAGGCGCTTTCGGGCGGCCAGCGTCAGCGCGTCGCCATCGGCCGCGCCATCGTGCGTGACCCCAAGGTATTCCTGATGGACGAGCCGCTGTCCAATCTGGACGCCAAGCTTCGTAACCAGATGCGTGCCGAGCTCATTAAGCTTCGCCACGAGATCAAAGGCACATTCATCTATGTTACCCACGACCAGACCGAGGCTATGACCCTCGGCGACCGCATCGTGGTCATGAAGGACGGCGTTGTTCAGCAGATCGCCACGCCGCAGGAGGTCTTCAACCATCCCGCGAACATCTTTGTCGCCGGCTTCATCGGCGTGCCGCAGATGAACTTCTTCGATGCCCAGCTGGTGCGCTCGGGCGAGGGCTTTACCGTCAAGACCGACGACATGAATGTCGCGCTGGCCCCCGAGACCTGCGCTCAGCTTGCGCTTAACTGGGACGGCGGGGATATGAAGGAGATCACGGCCGGCGTGCGTCCCGAGCAGATTCTGCTTGCCGACAAGGGCGAGGAGGGTGCGCTTCAGGGCACCATCGAGGTCACCGAGCTCATGGGTTCGACCGAGCACGTTCATGTGACGTCTCCCGACGGCCAGTTTGTCCTGATCATCCCTGTCGTCGACCTCGAGGCCAGGGGTTCGCTCAAGGCCGGCGACCCCATCTGGTTCAAGTTCGAGAAGAATGCGACCCACCTTTTCGATAAGGTCTCTGGCAAGAACCTTATCTAGGCCCGATTCAATCAGGCCCTCCTTTTGGGCGACTGCGGCTTTGCCATCCTTTTGCCGCAGTCACATATAAGGCTCCCCTCTCGTCCGCTGAGCGAGAGGGGAGCCTTTCTTTGTGCTGGGGCTGTCTGGCCGGTCGTTTGTCTCGATCTGTAACAGGTAGGGCCGATTCCGGACGTTAGATGTTACAGATCGAGACGGTTCCACTGAGCTAACCATTTCATCTAAATCTGTAACACCAGAGGCGAATTTCAGCTGCTAGATGTTACAGATTGAGATATTGCTGCAGGACGATTCCGTTTGTCTCAATCTGTAACATCTGGAAGGTCAATCAGGGTCTAACTGTTACAGGTTGAGACAAACCCCCGTGGGAGGTCCGGTATGTCTTGATCTGTAACAGGAAGAGCCAATTTTGGATGCCAGATGTTACAGATCGAGACAGTTCATCGGGACAATTCTGCTTGTCTTGATCTGTAACAGATAGACCCAGTTTTGCCGTCTAGGTGTTACAGGCCGAGATTATTTGGTCGAGACAAATCACAGGCCGGCGTATCGGCACAAAAAACGGAGCCGTGTTGCCACGACTCCGCTTTCAAGAGGATGGGTAAAGGAAACGAAATTAGCTCAGGTGCCAGATCTCGTCGTTGTACTGGGAGATCGTGCGGTCGGACGAGAAGGTGCCGGCGTTGGCGATGTTGATTAGCGCCTTGCGCATCCAGGTGTCCCGGTCCTCGTAGTCTGTTAGCACGCGCTCCTTGGTCTGGATGTACTCCTCAATGTCGAGCAGGGCCATAAACCAGTCCTTGCCCTTAATGTCGTCGTGCAGACGCTGCAAACGCTCGGCATTGCCCGTTGCCATAAAGGCGGGGTTGGTGATAAAGTCCACCAGCAGCTTAATACCGGGCTTGCGGTAGAGCGCGCCGGCGTTATAGCTGCCGTCGGCGTAGAGCTGCTCGACCTGTTTGGACGAGGCGCCAAAGGTGTAGATGTTCTCGTCGCCCACGAGTTCGGCGATCTCGACATTGGCGCCGTCGAGCGTGCACAGGGTCAAAGCACCGTTGAGCATGAACTTCATGTTGGAGGTGCCGCTCGCCTCCTTGGAGGCCAGGCTGATCTGCTCGGAGATGTCGGCGGCGGGAATCACGCGCTCGGCAGCGGTGACGTTATAGTTCTCGATCATGACAACTTGCAGGTAGGGAGCCACGTCGGGATCGTTTGCGATCCACTGCGACAACGTCAGGATCAGATGGATGATGTCCTGCGCGATAGTGTAGGCAGGTGCTGCCTTGCCGCCAAAGATGATGGTGACGGGGTGCTTAGGTCTATTGCCGTTCTTGATGTCGAGGTACTTCCAGATGATGTAGAGCGCGAGCATCTGCTGGCGCTTGTACTCGTGGATACGCTTGACCTGAACATCGATGATCGCGTTGGAGGGAATGGTCACGCCCTGCTCGAGCGCCATGAACTGGCGCATGATGGCCTTGGCCTCGACCTTGGTGGCGGCCAGGCGCTCAAGAACGTCCTTGTCGTCGGCGAATTCGGCGAGCTTGCTCAGGTCGCCGGTGCTGCGCCAATCGGTACCGATTACATCGTCGAGCAGGCTGGCAAGTGCGGGGTTGGCTCCCTGGATCCAGCGGCGGAAGGTGATGCCGTTGGTCTTGTTGGAGAACTTTTCGGGATAGATCTCGTAGAACGGGCGAAGCTCGGTGTCCTCCAGGATCTTGGTGTGGAGGGCGGCGACGCCGTTGATGGAGAAGCCAAAGTGGATGTCCATGTGGGCCATGTGTACGGTGTCGTATTCGTCGATGATGGCGACGCGTGGGTCGCCATGCTCGGCCTTGGCAATCTCATCGAGCTTGACGATGATGTCGGCGATGGCAGGGGAGACCTTCTGCAGGCTGGTGAGCGGCCATTTCTCGAGCGCCTCGGCAAGGATCGTGTGGTTGGTGTAGGCGACCATGGATCGCACGATGGTAACGGCTTCGTCAAACTCGATGTCGTGCTCGGTGGTGAGTAGGCGGATGAGCTCGGGAATGACCATGGTGGGGTGCGTATCGTTGATCTGGACCACGGCGTAGTCGGCCAGATCGTGCAGGTTGCTGCCGCGTTCTACGGCCTCGTCGATCAGGAGCTGGGCGGCATTGCTCACCATGAAGTACTCCTGGTAGATGCGAAGCAGGCGGCCCTGCTCATCGGAATCATCCGGATAGAGGAACAGGGTGAGGTTCTTGGCGATCTTGGTCTTGTCGAAGTCGATGGAGCTGCCGGGGACCAGGCCCTCGTCGACACTTGCCAGGTCAAACAGGCGCAGGCGGTTCTTGGTGGGCTGGCCATAACCGGGCACATCGATGTTGACGAGCTTGGAGGTGACGGCAAAATCACCGAACTCGACGGTGTAGGAGCGGTTGTCATCGATCAGGATGTCCTGCTCGCCGAGCCACTCGTCAGGGACGGCCTTCTGCTGGTTGTCGGCAAAGCGCTGGCGGAACAGGCCGTAATGGTAGTTGAGGCCCACGCCGTCGCCGGTAAGGCCCAGCGTGGCAATGGAATCCAGGAAGCATGCGGCCAGGCGGCCCAGGCCGCCGTTGCCGAGCGAAGGCTCGACCTCAAACTCCTCGATCTTGTTGAGGTCGTGGCCGGCGGCGACGAGCTGGTCCTTAACCTCGTCATAGATGCCGAGGTCGATCATATTGTTGATGAGCAGCTTGCCGATCAAAAACTCGGCAGAGATGTAGTAGAGCTTTTTCTTGCCGTTGTTGAGCGGACAGGCGGCAGAGCGCTCCTGCACGAGCTTGACCAGCAGCTTATAAATACGACGGTCATCGAGCTGCTCGAGCGAGGTGCCAAAGGACTGCTCGGCGAGTTCTGCGAGGCTTATACGGGGCATGTTTCCTCCTGTGGTGAGTCGACTACATGTCAGAAATTCAAAAGAAGCCCGCGCGAGGGATTGGGATGGCCTCGCGCGGGAAAAGCGGTCGCGTCCACACGGTGGGGTGGGGTCGGGCGCGGTGGCTCCTATTGGGGAAGCTCGATTTCGGCTTCCGACGGGATGCGGAAGTAGGTCTCGGTCCAGTCGGTGAGCTTGCGCTCGAGTTCGCGGGTGATGGCGCCATCAAGCATGCGCCACGTCCAGTTACCGCCCAGGGTGGCGGGGGTGTTAATGCGCGCCTCGTTGCCCAGATTGAGCAGGTCCTGCATGGTGTAGATACAGGTGTCACTCACGCTGGCGGCGATGGTGCGGTTGAGCGCGTCGGCCATGGACTCGCCTGCCTGCTGGTGGGTATACAGGGCCGCCTGCTCGCGCTGACGCGGGGTGGCCGTTCCCTCATACCAGCCGCGTGCCGTTTCGTTGTCATGCGTTCCGACGTAGGCGACGGTGTTGGCAATGTAGTTGTGCGGCAGATAGTAGGAGTTGCTGCCCTCAAAGGCAAACTGCAGGATCTTCATGCCGGGGAAGCCCGTGGTGTCGCGCATGTCGATGACGCCGGGGGTAAGAAAGCCCAGGTCTTCGGCAATGATGGGAAGCGTGCCGAGCTTTTCCTTGAGCACCTTGAAGAGCTTGAGGCCGGGTCCCTGCGTCCATGAACCATATGACGAATCG
The DNA here is from genome assembly GCF_052121995.1 of Collinsella sp. LCP19S3_A7. Lineage (NCBI taxonomy): Bacteria > Bacillati > Actinomycetota > Coriobacteriia > Coriobacteriales > Coriobacteriaceae > Collinsella > Collinsella sp. LCP19S3_A7. The sequence goes on from NZ_JBQKDE010000002.1 coordinate 14,219, forward strand.
GGAGAGGAGAACGGCACCTCCCAAAAGGCTTCAAAGCCGCGGAAGTGGTCCAGACGGATGATGTCGTACATGTCGAGGGCGGCTCGGACGCGGTCTTCCCACCAGGAGAAGCCGTCTGCTTCCATAGCATCCCAGTCATAGATGGGGTTGCCCCAGTACTGGCCGGTGGCCGAGAACTGATCAGGCGGCGTTCCCGCGACGCTGACGGGATTGCCGGCGGCGTCGATCTTAAAGAGCTCGGGCATGGCCCACATCTCGACGGAGTCGCGCGAGACATAGATGGGCAGGTCGCCGATGATCAGGATGTCGTGCTCGTTGGCATAGGCCTTGAGGCGGCTCCACTGGCGATCGAAGAAATACTGCGTCATCTGGTGGTAGAGCATGCGCTCGGGATGGGTGGCGCAGACCTTGCTGGATGCCTCGCCGCGGCGGCGGAGCTCCTCGGGCCACTCCCAAAAGGCTTTGAGTCCGCACTCCTCCTTCACGGTCATAAACTCGCAGTAGGGAAGGAGCCAGTCCTCGTTTGCCTGGATAAAGTCGTCGAAATCGGCCGGCTTGTCGGCAGCAAAGCGCTCAGCGGCTCGATCGAGAATCTGACGGCGGCCAACAAAGATGGCGCCGTAGTCGACGTTGCTGGGGTCGGAACCAAGGAAGACGCCGTCGATGTCACGCTGCTCCAGATAGCCGGCTTCGATAAGCTCGGCAAAGTCGATCAAGTTGGGGTTGCCTGCGCGGGCCGAGAACGACTGATAGGGCGAATCGCCATAGCTGGTCGTCGTAAGGGGCAGGATTTGCCAGTAATGTTGTTTGCACGAGGCGAGAAAATCGACGAAGTCGTAGGCATTCCAGCCAAAGCCGCCGATTCCGTATGGTCCGGGCAGAGATGAGACGGGCATGAGGACGCCGCTTGCACGCTCCATGAATGCGCTCACCAACCTTCTTGTTGTGGGGTCGGCCTGCCGATGGGTGTGCAGTCCGCCTCCGATGTTCTGATTCGATACACCTATTGTATACATGTTGTTTAAACATGTATACGCAAGATAAAAAAGTTGGTCGATTTTCGGCGAATGGTTACATGCCATGAAAAAGCCCCGGTCTCACATCGTGAGATCGGGGCAAGAACGGTATGTAGGTTTTTGCTACTCGGCGTCGGCGAAGCCGTTGGGGTTGTGGCTCTGCCAGTTCCAGCTGTCGCGGCACATGTCCGCGATGTCGTACTGTGCCTTCCAACCCATCATGCGCTCGGCCTTGGAAGCGTCGCACCAGTTGGCGGCGATATCGCCGGCGCGGCGCTCGCGAATCACGTAGGGCAGCTCCTTGCCGCAGGCCTTGGAGAAGGCGGCGACGACCTCGAGCACCGAGGTGCCGGTGCCGGTGCCCAGGTTGAAGATCTCAACGCCGGTCTTGCCGTTCATCCAGTTGAGGGCGGCCACATGGCCCGATGCCAGGTCGCACACATGGATGTAATCGCGCACGCCGGTGCCGTCGGGGGTGGGGTAGTCGTTGCCAAAGACCTGAACGGCCTCGAGCTTGCCCACGGCAACCTGCGCGACATAGGGCACCAGGTTGTTGGGGATGCCCTTGGGGTCCTCGCCGATCAGGCCCGACGGATGGGCGCCGATGGGATTGAAGTAGCGGAGCAGCACAACGTCCCACTCGGGATCGGCGGTGTGAACGTCCATAAGGATCTGCTCAATCATCCACTTGGTCCAGCCATAGGGGTTGGTCGCAGGCTTCTTGGGGTCTTCCTCGGTGACGGGCGGGTTATCCGGATCGCCGTAGACGGTCGAGGAGCTCGAGAAGATGATGGACTTGCAGCCATGGTTGCGCATAACGTCGACGAGCACCAGGGTGTTCTCGATGTTGTTGTGATAGTATTCGACGGGCTTGCTCACCGACTCGCCGACGGCCTTAAAGCCGGCGAAGTGGATGACGCGGTCGATCTGATGGGTATCGAAGATCTTGTTCATGGCATCGCGGTCGAGCACGTTGGCCTCGTAGAAGGTGAGGTTCTTGGCGGCCTTGTCGCCCACGATGGTCTTGACACGGTCGACGGCGACGGCGCTGGAGTTGGAGAGGTCGTCGACGATGACGACCTGGTAGCCACCCTCGAGCAGCTGAACGACGGTGTGCGAGCCGATAAAGCCGGCGCCACCGGTTACGAGGACGCAGGTGTCTTTGGGGTCGAGTGCTTTGGACATGTAGTCTCCTATCGAATCAGGAACACTTCCTGAGGGAGTATAGCGCAGGCAGGGGCACCCAAAACGTGCAGGGCAGGAAAAGCAGACGAACATGCTAACGTACTCATGGAAATGTTTGGCGTGGGCATAACCTTGACTTTGACGTTTGCATACGAGCCGCCGACCATGGGGTTTGCTGCCGTTCGTGGAAATCGTTGGGACGAGCGCGATGTACGCTAATATGTATGAGTTGAGCGACATATAAATAAACATGTAACGGAGTAGATATGTCACCAAACAGCGATTCCATCCTTTCCCAGGAGCTTTCGCGTCGCACTGCCCTCAAGGCCTTGTTCGGCGCCGCTTCTGCAGCCGTTCTTTTTGGTCTGCCCGCTCGCGCCCATGCTGCGGAGGCCACCAAGGAAACCACCGACAAGCTCAATGCGGCCCAGGCTCAGCTTGACGAGGTCCAGGCCCAGCTCGACAGCATCGCAAATGAATACGCGGCGCTGGCCAACAAGAACGCCCAGACCCTCAACGATATCGAGAGCGTACAGGGCCAGATTGACAGCACGCAGGCGCAGATTGACGAAAAGAAGGCCGAGCTCAAAAAGAAGCGCGGCGATCTTTCCGATCGCGTTTCCGCCAGCTATAAGTCGGGCGGCACCAACATCCTGTCGCTGCTGCTCGCCTCGGGCTCGTTTGAGGAGCTCGTCGCCAATGCGCACTATGTTGAGAAGATCAACAAGAGCGACCGCGACGCCATCGAGGATATCCAGACCATCCAGAAAGAGCTCGATACGCAGAAGTCCGAGCTCGAGTCGCAAAAAGCCGACTTGGAGAGGCTCAAGGACCAGCAGACTGCCCAGATGCAGGACATGCAGGCCAAGCAGCAAGAGGTCCAGACGGTTCTGAACGGCCTCTCCGACGATGTCAAGGAGCTCATGGCTCAGCGCGATTCCGAGATTCTCGCTGCCGCCCAGGCTGAGGAGGCTGCCAAGAAGGCTGCCGCCGCTGCGGCTGCCGCAAACAAGAACAATTCCTACTCGGGTGGTTCAAACTCGGGTGGCGGATCGTATGCGCCCGGAAATCCGCAACAGAATGCCGGCTCGGGCAAGCAGCAGGCTGTCGTCAACGCATGCTACTCCACGCCTTCGCCTGGCCTAAACTGGTGCGCCGCCTGGGTCACCAACGTCTTCCGCAACGCCGGCGTGGGCTACTTTGGCGGCAACGCGTGCGACATGTTTAACGCCTGGTGCTACAGCTCCGATCGTTCGGCGCTGCAGGTGGGCATGATCGTGGCCGACTCGTCGCACAGTGGCACCGGTATGCCGGGTCTGCTGTACGGACACGTGGGCATCTATGTTGGCGGCGGCATCGTTATGAGTAACGAGGGCGCTATCACGTCGAGGTCGCTTGACTCGTTCATTGGGTTCTACGGCACTGGCTCTGGCGTGCGCTGGGGCTGGCTTGGCGGTATTGCGCTGTCGTAGCTGCGGCTTGGTCCGGGACAGTCCGAGAGGCATAAGGTTGCCTGCTCGGGCAGTCCTGCGCAAGACGAAGGCCACATTAAGTGGCCTTCTTTGCGTGCGGAACTCGCGATCAACCTTATGCCCCGCCCACAGTCCCGGACCTTCCGGGCTCAAGGCGCGACACACCGGACTGGTTGTCTGAATTAAAGAAAGTGAAGGCCCCTTTTGGGGCCTTCTTTTTATAAAAATTCGCCTACTCGGTGGACTTCGGGTTCTAGGTCTACACCGAATTGGTCTTTGACGGTTGCTTGGATGTGGCGGATGAGTTCGTCGACGTCGGCGGCGGTGGCGTGGTCGGCGTTGACGATGAAGCCGCAGTGTTTTTCGCTCACCTGGGCGCCGCCGACAGCATGGCCGCGCAGCCCGGCGTCCATGATGAGCTTGCCGGCAAAGTGGCCCTCGGGGCGCTTGAAAGTGGAGCCGGCGCTCGGTATGTCGAGCGGCTGCTTGTCCTCGCGGCGTTGGCGGTAGTCGTCCATGTCGGCCTTGATCAGCGCGGCGTTGCCCGGGGCGAGATTGAAGGTGGCCGAAAGCACGATGAAGCCGTCGTCGGCGATGCGGCTCTTGCGATAGCCCAGATTGAGCTCGTCGACATCGAACTCGATGACGCTGCCGCTACCGCGGGTGCCGTCGTCGAGCATGCGGGCGGGCTTGTAGACGCGTACAGACTCCAGCACGTCGGCCATGCAGGCACCGTAGGCGCCGGCGTTCATGTAGCAGGCGCCGCCGACCGATCCGGGGATGCCCGAGATGGGCTCCATGCCGGTGAGACCGGCCTCGGCTGCCGCGGCCGCAACATCCGAAAGCAGCGCACCGGCTGCTGCCGTAACGTGCGTGCCGTCGACGGTAATGGCGGAGAGGCCCTCGCCTAGCGCTACGACGACGCCGCGTATGCCCTTGTCGCCGACGAGTAGGTCGGAGCCGTTGCCCACGATGGTGAGTGGCAGATCGCAGCGATAGCAGGTATCGAGCGTGGCGACGAGGCCCTGCTCGGTGTCGGGCGTGACAAAGACGTCGGCCGGGCCGCCAATCTTAAACGTGGTGTGCTCGCGCATGGGCTCGCTCATCAACACGTTGTCCTCGCCGGCAACGCCAGCGAGCGCGCACAACAGGTCCTCGTTAAAAAAGTCGTTCTCGTGCATCCGAATATCCGCCTTTTGGTGGTCGTTGTCATCAATCGATTGCAATATACCCCACCTGGACGTATTTGGTGCGCTGGCGGCGATAAAACAGCCGTCTACCGGATTGGTAAAGTGTTTATCATCGAGGTAGAGGGGCAGTCGCTATACTTTCAAGAGATTGCGCGTAAACCCGGAAGGAGCGAGATGGCCAACAAAGTCACCCTCAAGCAGATCGCCCAGGAGGTGGGGCTTTCCCCCTCGTCGGTCTCGCTTGTTCTCAACAATCGGCCTTGTCGCATCTCGGAAGAAAACCGCAAGCTCATCAAGGAGGTCGCGGCGCGCAACCACTATGTTCCCAACCAGATTGCGCGCAGCCTGGTCATGCGCGAGTCACGCACCCTGGGCCTTATCGTCCCCAACATCGAGAGCCGATTTTTTGCCTCACTTGCCGGTAGCTTGGAAAAGCGCTGCCGCGAGGACGGCTATGCGCTCTTTATTACCAGCTCGGGCGGAAGCGCCGACGATGACTTGGAACTGCTGCGCCAGCTGGTGACGCGCGGCGTCGATGGTGTCTTCCTGGTGGTAGGCGACGAGTTCTCGGACGACCGTGCCCTGCGCGAAGAGGTCAGCCATCTACCCATCCCTGCCGTGATGGTCGACCGCGCCATTGAGGGGCTCGAGTGCGACAAGGTGATGTTCGACCACGAGATGGGTGGCTATATGGCTACCCGCTATCTGATCGAGCAGGGCCACCGTCGCATTGCCTGCTTGGTTAATGCGCGTCGTTCCAATACGGGTCGCAAGCGACTTGCCGGCTATGAGCGCGCGCTGCGCGAGGTTGGCCTGCCTATCGACGCGCGTTTGGAGTTTGAGAGCGAGTACTACATTCCGAGCGCCTACGAGGCCTCGGAGGCGGTGCTCGCAACCGATGCCACTGCCGTATTCGCGAGCTCGGACAACATTGCCCTCGGTTTGCTCAAACGTTTGCACGAGATGGGGAAGAGCATCCCGGGCGATATTTCGGTGGTGAGCTATGACAACTCGGCGGCCGACGTTCTCTTTGAGCCGGCGCTGACCGCCATTGAGCAGGATCCTGGTGTCCTCGCGGAACATGCTTTTGGCTGCATGTCCAAGCGTCTTGCCGGTAGGGGCGGTAGGCGTGCCGAAGAGGTCGTCCTGGAGCCGGCGCTTATCGTTAAGGGCAGCGTGCTCGAGCTTACTAAACATAACTAAACACGTTTATCAATTTGCAGAGACCGAATGTGGAGCACCTGTGGCAGACAATGCCGCAGGTGAATGTTGCGTTTTGTTGATCGATGTGATTGATAAGGGTGATAAAACGTTTTTTCACCCTGATAAAACGTTTTAGCAAATATACTAGTCCCAACGAATGGTTGCCGTATTGGAGGGCGACCGCACAGCGGAGGGACATAAACAATGGCTAAAACACTGGGGACGCCGTGGCAAAAGCTGGGCCACGAGGTGCCGGCTTCCGAGCTCGAGGGCGTCGACCTGTATTGGCGTGCATCGAATTATCTGTCCGTCGGTCAGATCTACCTTCGCTCTAACCCGCTCATGCGCCCCGACTTTGTCGATGAGAAAACCGGCGAGGTGCGCGACTTTGGTCGCCCGGACGTTAAGCACCGCCTGGTCGGTCACTGGGGCACCACGCCCGGCATCAACTTCCTGTTCGGTCATGTCAACCGCCTCATCGCCGATCACAACCAGAACGCGATCTTCTTGATGGGCCCGGGTCACGGTGGTCCCGCTGGCACCGCCCAGTCGTTGCTCGATGGTACCTACCGCGAGATTCGCCCCGACATTACCAATGACGAGGCCGGCCTGCAGAAGTTCTTCCGCCAGTTTTCCTACCCCGGCGGTATTCCGAGCCATTTTGCGCCCGAGACGCCTGGCTCCATCCACGAGGGCGGCGAGCTCGGCTACACGCTCAGCCACGCCTACGGTGCCGTCATGGATAACCCGAGCCTGCTGGCCGTGGCTGTGGTGGGCGACGGCGAGTCCGAGACCGGTCCGCTCGCGACCTCTTGGCAGTCTAACAAGCTCGTGAACCCGGCAACCGATGGTATCGTCCTGCCGATCCTGCACCTCAACGGCTACAAGATCGCCAACCCCACCATTCTTGCCCGCGTGTCCGACGAGGAGCTCGCCAAGTTCTTTGAGGGCATGGGCTATAAGCCGCATTTCTTTGTCGCCGGCTTTGACGACGAGAGCCACGCGAGCATTCATGCGCGTTTTGCCGCCCTGTTTGAGCAGGTCTTCGATGAGATCTGCGACATCAAGGCCACCGCTATGGCTCAGGCCACTGCGGGCGAGACCGTGGTCCGTCCAGCCTATCCCATGATCGTGTTCCGCACGCCCAAGGGTTGGACCTGCCCCAAGCAGATTGATGGCAAGAAGACCGAGGACTCCTGGCGCGCCCATCAGGTGCCGCTCGCGAGCGCCAAAGATACCCACGAGCACTTCCGCGTGCTGCGCGAGTGGCTGCGCTCCTACAAGCCCGAGGAGCTCTTTACGCCCGAGGGCCAGGTGCGCCCCGAGGTGACGGCCTTTATGCCGACCGGCGAGCTGCGTATCGGCGCCAATCCCAACGCGAACGGCGGCAAGGTACGCCGCGAGCTCGAGCTTCCCGATATTCACGCTCACGAGATCCCCGTCGCAAGTAAGGGCCACGGCTGGGGCTCCACCGAGGCCGCCCGCGTCTTTGGTGAGTACACTGCCGATGTTCTGGCCAAGAACATGGATGATTTCCGCATCTTCGGTCCCGACGAGACCGCGTCCAACCGCCTGCAGGCTGCCTATAAGGTGACCAAGAAGCAGTGGGATGCCGGTTTCTACGAGGACGATGCCAACGACGAGCTACTGGCCGGTTCCGGTAAGGTTGTCGAGCAGCTGTCCGAGCACCAGTGCGAGGGCTTCCTCGAGGCCTACGTGCTCACCGGCCGCTCCGGTGTGTGGAGCTCCTACGAGAGCTTTGTTCACGTGGTCGATTCCATGGTCAACCAGCACTGCAAATGGCTCGAAGCAACCAAGCGCGAGATTCCGTGGCGTGCTCCTATCAGCGGCCTCAACATTTTGCTGTCGAGCCATGTCTGGCGCCAGGACCACAACGGCTTTTCGCACCAGGACCCCGGCTTTATCGACCTGCTGCTCAACAAGGCCAACGACACGCATGTCGTGAATGCTTATTATCCGGCCGATGCCAATATGGCCCTTGCTGTGGCCGAGCGCGTCTACCAGTCCACCGACTGCGTCAATGCCATCTTCTGTGGCAAGCAGCCCGCCCCCACCTTCCAGACGGTCGACGAGGCCAAGTCTGAGCTCGCCGAGGGCGTAGCGACTTGGGAGTGGGCATCGACTGCCGACTCGCTCGCCGAGGCCGACGTCGTGGTCGCTACTTGCGGTGACGTGCCGACGCTCGAGGCACTGGCCGCAACCGATATGCTGCGCGGGCTGGGCATCAAGGTCTGGTTTGTCAACGTAGTCGATCTGCTCAAGATCCAGAACGTCTGCGAGAACGACCAAGCCATCAGCGATGAGCGCTGGGCTGAGTTGTTTGGCCGCGGCGAGAAGCCCGTGCTCTTCGCATTCCACGCTTATGCCGGCACGATTCGCCGCCTGATCTGGAACCGTCCCGGCCACGATGCCTTCCGCGTTCACGGCTACGAGGAGAAGGGCTCCACGACCACGCCGTTTGACATGCTGCGCCTGAACAACATGGACCGCTGGGCCCTGGCCGCCGACGTGCTGCGCATGGTCGACGCCGATAAGTTTGCCGAGCAGATTGATGAGTGGGAGGCCTTCCGCACCGAGGCCTTTGAGTTCGCGTGCGACGAGGGCTTCGATCACCCGGCCTTTACCGACTGGGTCTGGCCCGACGCCGCAGCCGCAACCGCTGCTGACGGCGTACTCTCCGCAACGCAGTTAACTGCCGGCGACAACGAATAGCATCCGGGACGGTCTCGCGCTGGGGCCGCCTCCGGGCGGGTGCCTTCCTCTGAGAAGTGGGCTTCGCGAACTTCTCAGAGGAAGGCACCCGCCCGGAGGCGGCCCTCTCGACCGTTTCGATATGCGGGGGCTGATTCTTTTTTATGTAATGGGGACCTTGCTTATGCTGCCTTAGAAGCCGTGCATCTAACTATGGTCAGCCAAGATTGCATTGCCGGGGCGGGGGGGGGGGGGGGGGGGGGGGGGGGGGGGGGGGGGGGGGGGGGGGCGGGGCCCCCCCCGCCCCCCCCCCCCCCCCCCCCCCCCCCCCCGTCCTCGTCCGTGAACTTTTCCGCTGGGCGAGCCATAGACACCACGCACCGATGCAGTAAAGCGGCGGCTTGAAATTGGTGCTATATTCAACTTGAGTTGTTTAATACTAGTACGGGAGGCTGATATGGGGCTGTTCAAGAAGAAAAACCCGCAGGATGCCTTTGATCCCGATGTGTTTACCATCACGGATACGATTTTGGACCCGCCGCGGTTTACGTTTTTGCCGGCTATCTACCAGGATGCCACGCGTCGCAAGTGGGCCGTGCATCAGCGCGGCGGCGAGCCGAAGATTTTTGACTATGCGGACGTTTTGCAGTGCGAAGTGGCCGAGGCGGGCGATCCGGAGGCCGAGGAAGTGGTCTCAAAACAGGAATTTGCCCAGCGTATCCTGGCAAATCCTGCCAAGGCGGCGAAAATAAACGCTGCCAAGCGTAATATGTGTCTTGGTATGGGCGTTGTTGTGGCGGTTCAGACGGGAAAAGACGAGGTTTCGAAATTAGAGATTCCCGTTATGACCGACGAAGTCAAACGCGATTCAAGTCTATATAAGTCGTATCGGAATGTTGCCGAGAAGATCAAGGCCGAATTTGATGCCATGGGAGGGCTGGTCTAATTTTGGCGGCATACGTTTCTGAATGAGGAGTCTGTGCAATGGCAGGCGAATCTTATGCAATTCCCCCCAAAGATCGTGCTGTTGAGGGAATTCTTTGGTATATCCAGCACCACCAGCTTGCCGGCGGCGATCGCCTGCCGGCCGAGCGCGTGCTGTGCGAAGAGATCGGCGTTTCGCGTACAGCGTTGCGCGCCGGTATCACGCGGCTCATCTCTTGTGGAACGCTCGAGAGCCGTCGCGGATCGGGTACGTATGTGTGTCCTCCCAAGCCGCTGAACATCTTCCAGGAAACGTATAACTTCTCCGATGCTGTGCGGACTGCCGGCCTGCACCCCTCTTCTCGTCTGGTTTCCACCGGGACTATCGAGGCGGATGAGGCGCTTGCCGACAAGCTTGGGGTGTCTGTAGGCGCTCCTTTGCTCCGCATGCAGCGCGTTCGACTTATTGAGGGCGAGCCGGCGTCAATCGAGACTGCTCACGTTAACCTGTCCCTGTGCCCATCGCTTACCGAGCACGATTTTGAGTGCGAGAGCCTTTACGATGTCTTGCTCAAAGAAGGCGGCGTGCGTGTTGAGCATGGACGTGAGCATATCTCCATCTCGCGTTTGAACGCCGAAGAGGCCGAGCTGCTCCAGCAAGAAGAGGGAACGCCGGTGTTCTATGAGAGCACGATCGAATTTGATAAGGACATGCGTTTTGTGGAGCATTGCAAATCGGTGATTTTGCCCACAAAGTTCCGCTTTGCCGATAACGGCGAAAAGAACGGCATGAGGAGCGTGGCAGGTGAACAATGGCTGAAACAGTAGATGCCACCCCGGTTTATATGCGCATTCGACGCCGCATCGAGGAGCGTATCGAGCGCGGTATATATCCCACGGGTTCCATGATTCCGTCCGAAAAAGACCTCGCCGAGGAATTTGGTACGACACGCTTGACCATCCGAAGCGCTGTCGATGAGCTGGTTCGGCGCGGGCAGATTCGCCGTGTTCGGGGAAAAGGTGCCTTTGTGGCGCAGAAAGTACCTGCTTTTTTTGAACGCACGGGCGGTTTCCGTGAATCGGTCCGTGCTTCGGGCGGCGAGCCGTCCGTCCGTATCCTCGCGCGTTCCAAGCGTTATGCGGGCCCATATTATGCCAACCTGTTTGGCATTGCCGAGGACGATTTGTTGTATTCGATTCGGCGTTTGAACTGCGTCAACGGCGATCCCGTATCGATTGAGATGGCGTTCATCCCGTGCCGGCTGTTTCCCACAATCGAAGATATTGACGTGTCGGTCTTCAGCTTGTACGAGACCTATGAGATGCTAGGCCGAAAGCCGGTCATGGCTCAGGAGAAGCTCGATATCGAGGCGGTGGGCGCACGCGACGCGGGCTTGCTCGGCTTGGAACAAGGGGATCTTGTTTTGCTTTTGGAATGTGTGAGCTATGACGCGAGCGGTCAGGCTATCGAGTACGTAAAGTCCTTCAATCGTGGCGATGCGGGCGGCTACACCTATACGTACTAGCTGGTGCTTTGCATCACGCGCGGTATCAGCCGGTCTGTTTGGGCAATTTGACCGACTGTATATACAACCTTACAGGGCTCAAAATCGACCGTTCGCCGATGGGGATAAATTAATCGACAAAGAGGTATCAAAAAGCCGTAACCTGTAACTGTGATTGGTATCAAATACTAATGATTTGTTACGAGGTGAGACGATGAAGATGCTCGATTACGTTCAGCTTGCCCATGTGCGTATGGGAGAGAACCTCGAGCGTTCGTCTGAGCTGGTAGCGCAGCTCGTTGATATTTTCCAGTCCGGTTCTTTTGACGCGCTGCGCATCGTTGCTTCGGGTTCGTCGCGCCATGCTGCGGATTGCGCCCGCGATTACCTGCAAGATGCGCTGCAGATGCAGGTGTCCGTTGTGACGCCCGAGGCCTTCGTCGATTTTGAACACACCTATCCACAGCATGCGCTTAACATTGCCGTCTCGCAGAGCGGCTATTCAACCAATACGATTGCGGCGCTCGATTACATGCGCGCACACGATATGGCTGCAGTTGCGCTCACGGCAAACGTCGAGGCACCCATCAAGGAATACGCTGACATCGTTCTTGACTACGGTGTGGGCGTCGAGTCGGTGGACTTTGTGACTCTGGGCGTCGAGGTTCTCGTTGAGTACCTGGTGCTCTTTGGTATTTACGGCGGTCAGGCGCGCGGAACGATTGACGCCAAGGGCGTTGCCCAGCGTCTTGACGACCTGCGCGAGGCTATCCAGGCCAATGCCGTGATGTGCAAGACCGCCGAGGCATATGTCCAAGACCACATGCTCGAGCTTTCTGAGCACACGCCCGCTATGGTCGTCGGCAACGGCCCCAACTACGGTGTTGCCGAGGAGGCAGCGCTCAAGCTGAGCGAGACCATCAAGATTCCTGCCATGCATCACGAAGGCGAGGAGTTCGTCCACGGTCCCGAGATGCAAATCGTTCCGGGCTATCTGGTGTTTATCGTCGACGATCCGCAGGGGTCGGAGCGTCTTGCGGATATCGCCGATGCGCTATCGAACGTTACGGCAAAAACGGTGCTGCTCACGGCCCATCCCAAGGGTAGGGCTCACGAGGTTGCGGTGCCTCAGGTGGCTCCGCTGCTCAGCGCAATTCCCAATCTTGTGTTCTTCCAGACGGTTGCGGCCATGATCGCCGAGCGTCTGAAGTCATGGGACGTGCACCCGTATCTCGATGCCGTCTCCAAGCAAATGGAGGTCAAGGCAGAGGGCTACGAAGAGTCAGTCAATGCGCTTAAGGCCAAAGCGGCTGAGTGTTACGGAATGTAAGCGGGTTTTGATGCCCGTTGGCATGGGGGATGTGGAAACAACCCCAGAAAGGAGAGACAAATGAAGGAAACCGAGAAGATCGAGATCATGCATTTCGACCAGGAGGGCTATCTCGAGGACGGTAAGGCGCTCTACGAGACCGGCAAGAAGATGACCGCGCTCGCCGACAAGGTCGCCGACGAGGGCTACGACGCCGTGTTCCTGATGGGCGTCGGCGGCACCTGGGACGAGCTCATGCAGCTCGAGTACCTCATGAACAAGTTCGGCGACCGCGACCTCGAGGTCTACCTGATCCACGCCGCCGAGTGGAACGTCTCCGGCCACAAGCGCATGACCGAGAAGTCCGTCGTGCTCACCGCCTCCGAGTCCGGCACCACCCCCGAGGTCCTCGAGGCCGTCAAGAAGATGAAGGGCATGGGCGTGCGCGTCTACGCCATGACCAAGCCCGAGGGCCCGATCGGCCAGGCCGTCGGCGCCGAGAACTGCGTCGCCATGGCTTCCGACCATGGTTCGGGCGGCTGCGAGAAGGGCTACTACCTCGCCGACTGCTTCGGCCTGCGCCTGCTCAACCGCCGCGGCTGCTTCCCCAAGTTCGACCTGTTCATCGAGCAGACCAAGGACATCTGGAAGGACATGCTCGATATCCGCAAGCGCTTCGAGCCGCGCGCCGAGGAGCTCGCCAAGAAGTACGCCCTGGCCCCCTACACCATGTTCATCGGCTCCGGCGCCCTGTGGGGCGAGACGATCCTGTTCTCGATGTGCATCCTCGAGGAGATGCAGTGGAAGCGCACCCGCTACATCACCTCGGCCGACTTCTTCCACGGCACCCTCGAGCTCGTGGAGCCCGGCGTCCCGGTGTTCCTGTTCATGGGCGAGGACGAGAACCGCAAGCTCGACGAGCGCGTCCGCGCCTTCCTGACCCGCGGCGTGACCGGCGACACCGACATCAACATCATCGACACCGCCGAGTTCGCGATCCCCGGCCTTGACGACGAGTTCCGCGTCATCGTGTCCCCGTGGATTCTGACGGTGCTCGTTACCGACCGCCTGGCTCGCTACTACGAGACGGTCACCAAGCACAATCTCAAGTATCGCCGCTACTATCACCAGTTCGACTACTAAAGAAAACGGGTGCGGGAACGCGCCGGGCTATTGAGAGGAACACAGAATGAGACAGTACATCATCGCCAGCCATGCGCACTTCGCTACCGGCATCAAGGAGAGCATCGAGCTGCTCTCGGGCGCTCGCGACAACGTCCACGATCTTTCGATGTTCGTCGATGACCGCATGGACGTGGCCGAGGAGGCCCAAAAACTGCTGGCAGGCATGTCTGCCGACGATGATGTCGTCGTGTGCACCGACCTCTTTGGCGGCAGCGTCAACAACGAGTTCACCAAGATCGTCCAGACGCGTCCCCGCACGTACCTCGTTACCAACATGAACCTTCCTCTGCTCATTCAGCTGCTGTTCTCTGACGAGTCGGCGCCGGTTGAAGAGACGATTCGCACCATCGTCGCTGCGGACGATACGCGCGTGAAGTTTGTCAACGATCTTTTGGTCGATGACGACGAGGAAGAAGAGTTCTAATCCGCAGCACCTACTGACACGCCGTAAGACGGCACAAGACCTTTGGGGGGTCACATTATGATTCAGCTACTTCGCGTCGACCATCGCCTGCTTCATGGCCAGGTCGCGGTCTCTTGGGTTCAGGGCCTCGGCTCCAACTGCATCTTCTGCGTGGGCGATAAGGTCGCTAACGACCCGGTGTGGAAGACGACGCTCAAGATGGGCAAGCCTGCCGGCTGCAAGCTCGTCATCAAGGATATGGCGAATGCCATCGAGGCCATTAACTCGGGTGTGACTGACAAATACAAGATGATTATCTGCGTCGCCACCATCGCTGAGGCAAAGCAGCTTGTTGAGGGCTGCCCGCAGATCAAGTCGGTCAACCTGGGCAACACCAAGCCCAAGGACGAGAAGCGCCCCGATGCTCGTCAGGTCTCTCGTCAGATCTTCCTGACTGCGGCCGAGGAAGCCGATGTGCGCGAGATGCTGAGCCGCGGCGTCGAGGTCGAGATTCGTCCTCTGGCCGACGACCCCAAGGTCGACTGCGCAAGCGTGCTCTAGGCGTTTAATTTCGAAGAGCCTGCGGGTTCTTCGTAGTGTCCTATTAGGAAAGGGGGATGTATGCTTACCCAAGCAATCCTCATCGGACTTATCGCCGCGTTTGGTAAGTTCGACTACCAGCTCGGTACGCTCTATGCGTTCCGCCCCATCGTCCTGTGCCCGCTCGTGGGCCTGGTGCTGGGGGACCTGCAGTCCGGCCTCGCGATCGGTGCGAGCCTGGAGCTGCTGTTCATGGGCTCAATCTCCATCGGTGCCTACGTGCCGCCCGATGAGACGATCGGCGGCGTGCTCGCCTGTGCCTTCGCTATCCAGCTGGGCCAGAGCACCGAGGCAGCCATCGCGCTCGCCATGCCCATCGCCACGCTGTGCCTTGCCATCAAGAACATCCTCAACGCCGCCCTGCCGATTTTGGTTGACCGCGCCGATGTTTTCTCTGCCCGGGGCAACCTTAAGGGCGTCTATGCGATGCACTTCCTGATCGGTTCCACCGGTATCATCATGGCGTTCCTGTTGTGCTCGCTGTCGTTCTATCTGGGTGCTGACGCTATCCAGGGCGTGCTCGACTTTATCCCCGACTTTGTCCTTGCTGGCTTTGGCGTTGCCGCCAACATCCTGCCTGCCATGGGCTTCGCCATGCTCGGCCGCCTTGTGCTCACCAAGCAGCTCGTGCCCTTCTACTTCCTGGGCTTCCTGCTGTGCTCTTACGCCAACGTGCCCGTTCTGGGCGTCGCCCTGATCGCCATCATCATCGGCATCGACAAGTTCGACCTGCTCGGCCTGGGCGGAGCCCAGCCCCAGCTCTCCGCGGAAGGGGATGAGGACGATGACTTCTAGTCCCGAGAACAAGATCACGCGCTCCGACCTCGTCAAGAGCGCCGTCAACGTCGGCGCCCTGGGCATGGAGTTCTCCTGGACCTACTACAAGCAGATGAACATCGCCTTCTGCCTGATGGTCGCCAACATGCTCAAGAAGATCTACGCCGGCCGCCCCGACGACTACGCCGAGGCCCTGCACCGCCACTGCGCGTTCTTCAACATCACCGTCCAGTTCGCCCCGTTCGTCGGCGGCATCGCGATGGCCATGGAGGAGAAGGTCGCCCGCGGCGAGATCGAGCCCGAGAGCGTCAACGACGTCAAGGCCGCCCTCATGGGCCCGCTGTCCGGCATCGGCGACTCCATCTTCCTGTCGACGCTGCGCGTGGTCGCCGCCGCGGTGGGCATCAGCCTGTGCCAGGCCGGCAACCCCTTCGGCCCCATCGCCTTCCTGCTCATCTACAACGTCCCCGGCTTCGCGCTGCGCGTCTGGGGCGCCGTCAAGGGCTACGAGCTGGGCGTGGGCTTCCTGGACGAGGCCCAGAGGACCGGCCTCATGCAGAAGATCATGACCTGCGTGGGAATCGTGGGCGTCATGGTCGTGGGCGCCATGTGCAAGGACATGTTCTGGGCCAGCATCCCGGTGGCCATCGGCTCGGGCGAGGACGCCCAGACCCTCCAGGACATCCTGGACGGCATCATGCCCGGCATGCTCGGCATGATCGCCTTCTGGCTGTACTACTGGCTGCTGTCCAAGAAGATCAACCCCATGGTGCTGATCGTGGCCACCATGGTCGTGGGCATCATCGGCGCGTTCTTCGGCGTGCTGGCGTAAGGGCCCGGCCTATTATCTGCCCCCAAGGGAAACGGCGACCCGTTGTGGTCGCCGTTTTTTATTACCGAAAGCTAGCTGGAGGTGCTTCGTGATTCGATCTGACAATCCACCCGATAATGGCGTGAGCGGGGCGATGTATCTATTTGGTACGGCGCTCTTGTGGAGTTTTATCGGCATCCTCGTTCGCGCCAATTCGCAGTCAGCTCTTTTGATCGGTGCCGTCACGGCAATATTTATGGCGCTCTTTATCCTGCTCGTCGGCAGGCCCGTCTTCCGCGTCAGCCGCCTTATTGTCCTTGTGGCCGTCTGCAACTTCGTGACGGGCACCACGTTTAACTTTGCCAACCAGCTCACGACGGTCGGCAACGCGATCGTCCTGCAGTACACCTCGATGATTTTCGTTATCGTGTATCAGTCGCTCGCAACTCGCACGTTGCCCTCGCCTGCGAAGATTGCCTCCGTGGTGGTTGCTTTTACGGGTATGGGACTGTTCTTTTTAGGCGATTTGAGTGCCGAGGGCATGCTCGGCAACCTGCTTGCCGTCATTTCGGGCGCCACCTTTGGGCTGTGTTTCTTTTTGAACTCTCGCCCCGATGCGTCGCCCATGGTGTCCTCGCTCATCTCCTGCGGTATCTCGATGCTGCCGATCGTCTATTTTGCCGGCGCCCTAGACTCCGTAAGACCATTTGAGTGGGGGCTCATGCTGGTGCATGGCCTTTTTTGCAGTGGCCTTGCGAGCGTGCTGTATGCCAAGGGAATCGCGCGCACCAATGCGTTTGCGGCCAACTTGGTCTGTATGAGCGAGGTTGTGCTCGCTCCCTGCTGGTCGGCGCTCCTCTTTGGCGAGGTCTTTCACTGGAACGAGTTTTTGGGCGCGGCGATTATCGTTTTGGTGATTGTAGGCAACTTGGCATCTGATGCCTTTGGCGATGGCTTTCTGGTGGCGCTTGTCCCCCATCGAAACAAAGAGCGTGCCTGATGGGATACGTCTGCCGTTTACGGTAAAAAACACCCCGCTGAGCGAGTGGTATTAAATAGTAAAAACCTGCATACCTATAATTGGTATTAAATCATTTGTATCTGGCATAGGTGTTAGCAGCACACCAGGTACGCTTCGAGCCGTGTAATCGAACTCCCGGAATTGATATCAACAACGCGCGCGACGGGAGTGACGACGGTTCG
This sequence comes from Collinsella sp. LCP19S3_A7, assembly GCF_052121995.1. Taxonomy (NCBI): domain Bacteria; kingdom Bacillati; phylum Actinomycetota; class Coriobacteriia; order Coriobacteriales; family Coriobacteriaceae; genus Collinsella; species Collinsella sp. LCP19S3_A7. Next base: position 31,714 of record NZ_JBQKDE010000002.1, read on the forward strand.
AGATTCTTTATTGGGAGGAATTATGCTTGTCCAAGCAATCCTCGTCGGCTTAGTCGGAGCGTTTGGATGCCTCGACTACCAGCTCGGCACCCTCTACGCGTTCCGACCCATCGTCCTGTGCCCGCTCGTGGGCCTGGTGCTGGGGGACATGCAGACCGGCCTTGCCGTTGGCGCCAGCTTGGAGCTGCTGTTCATGGGCTCGATATCCATCGGCGCTTACGTGCCGCCTAACGAAACCGTCGGCGGCGTGCTCGCCTGCGCGTTTGCCATTCAGCTCGGTCAGGGTACCGAGACGGCCATCGCGCTCGCCATGCCCATCGCCGTCCTTTCGCTGACGATCGGCAACATTACGGATGCTGGATTCTCGATCATTGTTGACATTGCTGACAAGTGCGCTGCCAAGGGCAACCTCAAGGGTATCTACGCGGCACATTGGAGCATGGGCCTCTTTGGCTGCTTTGAGTACTTCCTGCTGTGCGGCGGCGCATTCTACCTGGGTTCCGACGCCATCCAGGGCCTGCTCGACTTCATCCCGACCTTTGTGATCGATGGCTTTGGCGTTGCAGCCAACATCCTGCCTGCCATGGGCTTCGCCATGCTCGGCCGCCTGGTGCTCACCAAGCAGCTCGTGCCCTTCTACTTCCTGGGCTTCCTGCTGTGCTCCTACGCCAACGTGCCCGTCCTGGGCGTCGCCCTGATCGCCATCATCATCGGCATCGACAAGTTCGACCTGCTCGGCCTGGGCGGAGCCCAGCCCCAGCTCTCCGCGGAAGGGGATGAGGACGATGACTTCTAGTCCCGAGAACAAGATCACGCGCTCCGACCTCGTCAAGAGCGCCGTCAACGTCGGCGCCCTGGGCATGGAGTTCTCCTGGACCTACTACAAGCAGATGAACATCGCCTTCTGCCTGATGGTCGCCAACATGCTCAAGAAGATCTACGCCGGCCGCCCCGACGACTACGCCGAGGCCCTGCACCGCCACTGCGCGTTCTTCAACATCACCGTCCAGTTCGCCCCGTTCGTCGGCGGCATCGCGATGGCCATGGAGGAGAAGGTCGCCCGCGGCGAGATCGAGCCCGAGAGCGTCAACGACGTCAAGGCCGCCCTCATGGGCCCGCTGTCCGGCATCGGCGACTCCATCTTCCTGTCGACGCTGCGCGTGGTCGCCGCCGCGGTGGGCATCAGCCTGTGCCAGGCCGGCAACCCCTTCGGCCCCATCGCCTTCCTGCTCATCTACAACGTCCCCGGCTTCGCGCTGCGCGTCTGGGGCGCCGTCAAGGGCTACGAGCTGGGCGTGGGCTTCCTGGACGAGGCCCAGAGGACCGGCCTCATGCAGAAGATCATGACCTGCGTGGGAATCGTGGGCGTCATGGTCGTGGGCGCCATGTGCAAGGACATGTTCTGGGCCAGCATCCCGGTGGCCATCGGCTCGGGCGAGGACGCCCAGACCCTCCAGGACATCCTGGACGGCATCATGCCCGGCATGCTCGGCATGATCGCCTTCTGGCTGTACTACTGGCTGCTGTCCAAGAAGATCAACCCCATGGTGCTGATCGTGGCCACCATGGTCGTGGGCATCATCGGCGCGTTCTTCGGCGTGCTGGCGTAAGGGCCCGGCTGCATAGATTTTCGTTGCAACCTGGAAAGGGGATGGAGCAGGCCTATGCCCTCCATCCCCTTTTTGTATAGAAGGAGTTCGTATGTTCGCGAAGGATCGCGAAGCAATGCGCCTGACGCCGGCAGAGGTCAGGCTGATTCTTATTGAGTCCCTGCAGTGGTGCGCCAACAACGCGGTCTACTTTTTGGGGCTTATCGGTGCGGCCACGTATGATCTGGCCGGCACGGCCTTTTTGGTTGCCGCCATTACGCTCGTGCGTAATCTTATGACGTCGGCAGGCAATATGGTGTCGGGCTCGGTCATCGATCGCTTTGGACCGCGCCGGACGTCGTTTGTGACGTGCGTGATTACGGCAGTGCTATCGCTTGGCGTGGGGTTGGCGCCGTTGTCTGTCCCCGGGCTTGTGTTTGCCGCGTGCGTCTTGGGACTTGCGGGCGGCTTTATCAACACCTGCACGCATGCGTTTCCGGGATACCTGGAGTCGACCACCGAGGGCCGTACCCGCGTGAACGGCCTCATGGTGTTCTACAGCAATATCGCCTATACCGCTGGCCCGCTGCTCGGCGGTGCCATCGTGAGCTGTTTTGCCACGCAATCGGTCTATCTGCTCATGGCGGGCATGATGGGTGTGGCGGCCGTGCTCTCCTTGGGCTGTCACGAGTGTGTTGCTCCCGCAAAAGGGGAGAAGCCGAAGGGCGGTATTCTGGGCGGCATGGCCGAGGGCGCGCGACTTACGTTTCGCGACCACGACCTGCGTCTCATCTTTATCTCGGGCTTTTTGGGTTTCTTTGCGTTTGGCGCGTTCGATTCGCTGGAGTCGTTGTTCTACCGCGATGTGCTCAACGTGGATATCGTCTGGCTGGGCTGGCTGTCCTCGGTCGTGGGCCTCACTTCCTCGGTGGGCGCGTTCATCCTGACCAAGCTTTCTGCTCGCCATGTCAACCTGCGATTGTTGCTCGGCGCGCTCATGGCCGTGGGCATTGGGTCCATGGTGTACGTGGGCACCGATATGCTGGGGGTCGCGATTATCGGTCAGGCGATTAACGGTCTGGCCTGGGGATTCCTGGAACCGCTGCAGATGATCTTGATTCAGGAGCGCGCCGACATCAAATACCTGGGGCGCATTACCGGCTTTGTGCGTTTTGGCCTGATGAGCGCCGGCGTGCTGCCGCTGCTGGCGGCTCCTTTTTTGGCGGAGGCTTTGGGCGTCCAAGCGGTGCTATTTGGGGCATCGACCATTATTGCGCTGGTAGGAACGCTGTTCTTTGTCACACAAGGGAGGCGCCAGAGGCGTTAGCTATACATTCAATTCTAATTTAATACCACTCATCAGAGAATTTCGACCGTTCACCGATGATTGGAACAGATTGATAAGTGGTATTAAAAACACGTTAGGTGTATGTCTATAATTGGTATCGAAAATAAACGCGATATATAGAGTTGCGTGCAGGACAGAAAGGAAAAGCCATGAAGGAAACCGAGAAGATCGAGATCATGCATTTCGACCAGGAGGGCTACCTCGAGGACGGCAAGGCGCTCTACGAGACCGGCAAGAAGATGACCGCGCTCGCCGACAAGGTCGCCGACGAGGGCTACGACGCCGTGTTCCTGATGGGCGTCGGCGGCACCTGGGACGAGCTCATGCAGCTCGAGTACCTCATGAACAAGTTCGGCGACCGCGACCTCGAGGTCTACCTGATCCACGCCGCCGAGTGGAACGTCTCCGGCCACAAGCGCATGACCGAGAAGTCCGTCGTGCTCACCGCCTCCGAGTCCGGCACCACCCCCGAGGTCCTCGAGGCCGTCAAGAAGATGAAGGACATGGGCGTGCGCGTCTACGCCATGACCAAGCCCGAGGGCCCCATCGGCCAGGCCGTCGGCGCCGAGAACTGCGTCGCCATGGCTTCCGATCATGGTAACGGCGGCTGCGAGATGGGCTACTACCTCGCCGACTGCTTCGGCCTGCGCCTGCTCAACCGCCGCGGCTGCTTCCCCAAGTTCGACCTGTTCATCGAGCAGACCAAGGACATCTGGAAGGACATGCTCGACATCCGCAAGAGCTTCGAGCCGCGCGCCGAGGAGCTCGCCAAGAAGTACGCCCTGGCCCCCTACACCATGTTCATCGGCTCCGGCGCCCTGTGGGGCGAGACCATCCTCTTCTCGATGTGCATCCTCGAGGAGATGCAGTGGAAACGCACCCGCTACATCACCTCGGCCGACTTCTTCCACGGCACCCTCGAGCTCGTGGAGCCCGGCGTCCCGGTCTTCCTGTTCATGGGCGAGGACGAGAACCGCAAGCTCGACGAGCGCGTCCGCGCCTTCCTGACCCGCGGCGTGACCGGCGACACCGACATCAACGTCATCGACACCGCCGAGTTCGCGATCCCCGGCCTTGACGACGAGTTCCGCGTCATCGTGTCTCCGTGGATCCTCTCCTCGCTGATCACCGATCGCCTTGCCGCTTACTACGAGACGGTCACCAAGCACAACCTCAACTACCGTCGCTACTATCACCAGTTCGACTACTAAGAGCAAATAACGTTTGTGTAATTGGGCCTCGCTCCTATATGGAACGGGGCCTCGCTTGGGTTGGAGAGTAATTATGAGCTATCCCCAGCTTGCCGCCATGAATATCAGCCATCGTTATTTTGACCTTGAGGAGTTCTTTTCTTCGGCAGCGGCCTCGGGCTACACGTGTTGCGAGCTTTGGACCGGGGCGATGCATCTGTATGTCGATTGCCATGGATACGATTCGCTCGAGCAGGTGCGGGAGCTATCACAGCGGTATGGGGTTCGGATTGTGGGGCTTTGTCCCGAACAGAACAACCCCAAGCCGTGGAATATCGCGGCGCGCGGGAATGAGGCGCGCGCCCGCACGCTCGCGTACTTTAAGAACGTTGTGGATATCGCGACGGAACTTGGAGCCGAGCAGGTCATGGTCTCGAGCGGCTGGGCATTTTTGAACGAGCCGATCGAGGACGCGTGGGGTCGCAGCGCCTCGATGCTGCGTGCGATTGGCGAGCATGCGGGAGAGCGCGGCGTGCGACTGGTGCTCGAGGCCCTACAGCCGGTTGAGTCGATGATCGTGAACTCGGCGGCCGACACGAAGCGCATGATCGAGGCAGTTGATCATCCGGCACTTAAGGCGTGTCTGGATTTGGGCGCTATGGCGGTGGCAGGGGATACCATCGACGATTATTTCGATCTGCTTGGCGATGATGTCGCCCACGTGCATTTTGTCGATGTTGCGGCAGACGGCACGACGCATCTTGCCTGGGGTGACGGCGACCGCGATATGCGCGCCGACCTGGATAGGCTGGTGGCGCGCGGCTATCGCGGAGTTGTTTCGGCCGAGACCTATGACTGGCGCTATTTTGCCGACCCCGCAGCTGCCGATGCGCAGGTAATGGCAGAGTATCGTCGTGCGATTGGCGCCTAAGTGGGACAGGGCGCCGAGCTGGCGTTTGGCGAATTTTAGTTTGGCGCTCTCTGAGAAATGGGACAGGCTTTCCGCTTGAAGCCCAACCGGAAAGCCTGTCCCGGAATGAGCCTCCAGAATGGGATGTACTTTCCGTATGCGGTCCTATCCGGAAAGTACATCCCATTCCAAGCCCAAATTCCGGGACGCACTTTCCGCTGAAGACCTCAACCGGAAACCGCATCCCGTTCTGGACTGTAATTTCGGGGCGCAGTTTCCGCCAGAAGTCTCAACCGGAAACCGCATCCCAGTTTTTGGCCGGCGGGCGGGATGTGCCTCCTCCATTGTTTCCAAATGAATACGCTGTGAGCCGAGGGGGACGGTTCTCCCCGCAAGCACTCTAGTATGCTAAAGTACCCAGAAGACCGGCGGAGCTATGCCGGTCTTCTGTTCTATAAGAAACACAGCATGAGGAGGCTCACCAGATGACGGCCACACCGTGGGGATTCCGGGACATATTGCCCGAGGAGGCTCAGGCACGCGAGGAGATCGCGTATACGGTGAAGGGCTGCTTAAGGGAGCATCATTACCTTCCGGTCGAGACGCCGCTGCTCGAGGACAAGGGTTCGCTCGAGGAGGGCGGCCGCATTGCGGACACGCCGTTTAAGCTCTTTGATGACGACGGTCGCCTGCTGGTGGTCCGTCCCGACAACACGCTGCCGATCGTGCGCCTGGTTTCGACCCGCATGCGTGCGGCCGATCTGCCCCTGCGCCTTCGCTACGAGGCGCCGGTGGTTCGCGAGTGCCAGCGCAATGCCGGTGGCTCGCGTCAGTTTACGCAGCTGGGCTTTGAGCTTATCGGTGCGGGCGATACCGCGGGCGATGTAGAGATTGTTTCGCTGGTGGCCGAGGCCGTGCGTAAGCTGGCGCTTCCCGATGCTCGTATTATCGCAGGTAGCGTGCGTCCTTTTAAGGAGCTGCTCGCGGCGTGCGAGGATCGCGAGCTGGCAGCCGAGGCCCTGCGCTGCGTGCATGCCAACGACTTTGTGGGTCTCGATTCCCGCGTGGCTGCCAGCACCGAGTCTGATGCCGTCAAGGCCGCCATTAGCGAGCTGCCGCGCCTGCACGGTGGTGCCGAGGTGCTCGACCGCGTGGACGCGCTGTTGGAGGCCGCCGGTATCGCCGCGCCGCCGACGCGCGAGCTGCGTGCCCTGGTCGAGGGCTTGGCTCCCGAGGACGCCCAGGTGCTGTCGTTCGATTTCTCCATCATGAACTCTTTCGATTACTACACGGGCCTGGTCTTTAAGGCCTATGCCGGTGGCTTGCCCGATCCGGTCGGTTCGGGCGGACGCTACGACTCCATCTTTACCGGTGCATTTGGCGACGGCATCGAGGTGCCGGCGGCGGGCTTCGCCTTTTCGCTCGAGCGTCTGGAGGCCGCGCGTACCTCGGCAGAGGACGCTGCTTCCGACGGCGATCACGCCGCGGGCCGTGGTGCCGAGGGTCCGCTGCGCATTGCCGTGCCCAAGGGCTCGCTTAAGGCTGACACGCTCGACGTGCTCGAGGCCGCGGGCCTGGACGTCTCTGAGTTGCGTGACCCCGGCCGTCACCTGATTGTGCGCGGTCGCGACACGCGTGCCGGTGAGGGCACGGTCGGCGATATCGAGTTTGTTATCGTGCGACCCAGCGATGCGCCCGCCTTTGTGGGCTGCGGTGGCGCCGATTGCGGCATCTGCGGCTGGGACTCGCTCATCGAGGCCGACCTCAACCTGCTGCAGCTGGTCGATCTGGGCTATGGCCTGTGCACCTTTATCGAGGCAGAGCCCGCGTGGCGCGCCGGTCAGGCCGAGCGCAACTATGCTCGCCGCGGGTCGCTTCGCGTGGCTACCAAATATCCGCGCATCGCGAGTGCCTGGTATGCCGAGCGCGGTGTGAACGCCGATATCGTCTCGCTGCACGGTAACATCGAGCTGGGCCCCATCGTCGGCATGACCGACCGTATCGTGGATATTACCGCCACGGGTGCCACGCTGCGCGACAACGATTTGGTCATCACCGGCCGCATTATGGACTGCACGGCGCGCTTTTTTGTCAACCCGGGTGCCGCTCGCTTAGATCCGCGCGTACGCAATCTGGCAGATCGCTTGGCGGCGGCCGTTAAGGACAAGCATTTTGAGCCCGTTGCGGGCTCGGCACAATAGCGCGAGCACGCACGGGCGCCCCAACGTCTGAGCTGCGGGCCGATGGGCGCCGCCGCCCGGCCTCTCGTTTTTCGAACACAACCTCGACCGATAGGGGATACCGATATGAAGACTATCAAGCTTGCTCCCGGTGAGCGTCTCGTTACCAACCAGCTCAACCGCAAGGGCGTGCTGCCGCAAAACATCGTCGACGCCGCCCACGATATCGTGGCCAACGTGCGCGCCAACGGCGATGCCGCGGTGCGCGACTGCTGTCAGCGTTTTGACGGTGTTGAGCTGCAGAGCTTCCGTCTGCCGCAAGAGCAGATCGATGCCGCGCTCGAAGGCCTCGACCCGGCCTTTGTCGCGGCGCTCGAGAAGGCTGCGCGCCAGATTCGCGAGTTCCACCAGCGCGAGGTCGAGCAGAGCTGGTTTACCACGCGTGCAGATGGCACCATGCTCGGCGTTAAGGTGACCCCGCTTGCGGCGGCCGGCATCTACGTGCCGGGCGGTCGCGCGCAGTATCCCTCCACGGTGCTCATGAATGCCATTCCCGCCAAGGTGGCCGGCGTTGAGCGCGTGGTCATGGTGACCCCGCCGCAAAAAGATGGCCTGATCAGCCCCTACACGCTCGCCGCGGCAAAGCTCGGCGGCGTGGACGAGATCTATATGGTGGGCGGCGCTCAGGCCGTGGCCGCGCTGGCATACGGTACCGAGACCATTCCGCGCGTCGACAAAATCACCGGTCCGGGCAACGCCTTTGTTGCCGCGGCCAAGCAGATTGTCTCGGGCGACGTGGGTATCGATATGGTCGCCGGTCCCTCCGAGGTCTGCGTGCTGGCAGATGCCACGGCCAAACCCATGGTGGTCGCGGCCGACCTGATGGCCCAGGCCGAGCACGATCCGCTAGCAGCCTGCTATCTGGTGACCTGCGACGAGCAGTTTGCGCGCGAGGTCGAGGCGGGTATCGACATTTTGGTGGCACAGTCCCCGCGTGCCGAGATCACGCGCGCCTCGCTCGACAACGAGGGCACCATCGTGGTGGCCGCCGATATGGCTGCTGCCGTCGAGGCGGTGAACACCGTGGCGCCCGAGCACCTAGAGCTGCACTGCAAGGATGCGATGGGCCTGCTCGGCGGCATTCGCAACGCCGGCGCCATCTTTGTGGGCGCTTGGAGCTCCGAGCCGCTTGGCGATTATGTTGCCGGCCCCAACCACACGCTGCCGACCGGCGGCACGGCCATGTTCTCCAACCCGCTTTCGGTCGAAGAATTCGTCAAGCGCTCGAGCGTCATTTGCTATACGCCCGAGGGCCTGCTCTCGGACGCTCCCGCGACGCAGCGTTTGGCCGAGGCCGAGGGCCTGTGGGCGCACGCGCTTTCCGCCGCGCTGCGTCGCCGTGTGCTGGAGCAGGGCGAGGGTGCCGTGAGTGCTGAGTCTCTGGCCGCGGCCGACCTGACCAAGGTCGCCTGGCCGGGCGACGCCGTGGCGACGGTCGCCGAGGGTGTGGACCTAGCGGCTGCAAGCGCGGATGGCGCTGGCGCGACCGGCGAGGAGGCCTAAAATGGCCGAGCTGACGTCTCGCATGAAGGAGCTCGTCCAGCCCTACTTGGCTGGCATTGAGCCCTACAATCCCAACTTTACGCCCACGCGCATCAACCTTTCGGCCAACGAGAACACCTATCCCGTGCCGGCTGGCGTGCGCGAGGCGGTCGACGCCGCCCTGGCTGCCACGTCGCTCAACCGCTACCCCGATCCCATGTCGAACGACCTGCGCGACGAGCTTGCTGCCTGGCATGGTGTGGCGCGCGAGAATGTCTGCGTGGGCAACGGCGGCGACGAGCTGCTCTATAACTACCTGCTGGCATTTGGCGGTGCGGGGCGGACCCTGCTCAACTGCCCGCCGTGTTTTAGCGAGTATGCGTTCTTTGCGTCGCTCTGCCAGACCGAGGTGCGCGACGTGTGGCGCGACCCGGCGACCTTTGAGCTCGACCAGGCTGCCGTGCTCGCGGCGGCGCCCGAGTGCAACCTGGCCATAGTGACCTCGCCCAATAACCCCACGGGTGACGTGGCACCGCTCGACTTTGTCGCGGCCCTGTGCGATGCGTGCCCCGGCATGGTGATGGTCGACGAGGCCTACGTTGAGTTCGCCGACGCTTCGTTTGGCGCGGCCACCACAGCGCAGGGACTTATCGCCGAGCATCCCAACCTGGTGATCCTGCATACGCTGTCCAAGGCGTTTGGCGCCGCCGGCACGCGTCTGGGCTATGTGATTGCGGCGCCCGAGGTCATCGACGTGTTCGCGGCGATTCGCCAGATCTATTCGGTCAACGTGCTGAGCCAGGCGGCGGCGCTTGCCTGCGTGCGCGCCCGCGATGCGTATGCGCCCGTGGTGGCACAGGTCGCATCCGAGCGCGAGCGCGAACTGTGTGCCCTGCGCGCAATGGCTGCCGGGGGTCTGCCCGTGGAGGCATGGCCGAGTGCGGCGAACTTTGTGCTCGTGCGCACGCCGCATGCTACGCGCGTGCGTGAGCGCCTGCGCGACGAGTATTCGATTTTGGTGCGCGACTTTAGCTACGCGCCGGGGCTTGCGGACTGTCTGCGCATTACCGTGGGCACCCCGCAGGAAAACGATGAGGTGCTGGCTGCGTTTGCCGCGCTGGTGAAGGAGGAGATGTAGATGAGCCGTTATGCCGAGGTGACCCGCAAGACGGGGGAGACCGACATTGTTGTCAAACTCGACCTGGACGGATGCGGCGTGTGCGATATCTCGACGGGCGTACCGTTTTTCGACCACATGCTCAACGCCTTTGGCCGCCATGGCCTGTTTAATTTGACGGTGCATGCAGTAGGCGACGCGGAGGTCGACGCGCACCATACCGTCGAGGACACGGGCATTGTGCTGGGTGAGGCGTTTTGCCAAGCGCTGGGCGACAAGGCGGGTATTACGCGCTTTGCAGACGCGGCGATTGCCATGGACGAGACGCTCGTGATGGCCGCCGTGGACATTTCGGGTCGAGGCCAGGCCTACTGCGAGCTGCCCGTGCCGACCGAACGTGTGGGCAGCTTCGATACCGAGCTGGCCGTCGAGTTCTTCTATGCCTTTGCGCGCGATGCCAAGCTCACGCTGCACGTGCGCGAGCTCGCAGGCGGCAACTCGCATCACATTATCGAGGCCGCCTTTAAGGCCGTGGGCCGCACGATGCGCCACGCCTGCGAGCTCGATCCCCGCGTGCAGGGCATCCCCAGCACCAAGGGCTCGCTGTAACCTACCAAAAAGGGACAGGTTTATTTTGGCAGGTTTTATCTGCGGAAATGCTGTCTCATACGGTGGGTGAACGTTTAACCGACCAAAATAAACCTGTCCCTTTTTGGCAGGTTTTGAATGGGAAAAAGGAGGGTCGCGTGGGCGAACCGAAGATCGTGGTGGTCGACTACCACAAGGGCAACTTGTCGAGCGTCGTGCGCGGGCTTGTGCGCGCCGGTGCCGCCGCCTGCACGTCGGACGATCCGGAGCAGATCCGCCGCGCCGACGGCCTGGTCATCCCGGGCGTGGGTGCGTTCTATGACGCGATCGCCTTTATGCGCCAGAGTGGCGAGGAGGCGGCCGTGTTCGACGCCGTCGCCGCCGGAACCCCGCTGTTCGGCATCTGCCTGGGCCTTCAGCTATTTTTTGAGCGCGGCAACGAGGGCGTGCCTGCGGACGAGGGCGCGGTCGCCGACGGCAGCGCCCCCGAGCAGGCTGGCGGTCCCTGGGTCGATGGCCTGGGCATTATGCGCGGTTCGTGCACGCGCTTGGAGTCGAGCCGCCTGAAGGTGCCGCACGTGGGCTGGGACCAGGTGCACATGACGCCCACCGGTGCGGCCGATCCGCTGCTTGCCGGTTTTGCCGAGGGTGCCAACATGTACTTCACCCACAGCTACGCGGTGGCTGACGACGCCGATGCCGCCGATGTGCTGGCGTGCACACACTATACGCGGAGCTTCCCGTGCATCGTGCGCCATGGCAACGTGTGGGGCTGCCAGTTCCATCCCGAGAAATCCTCCGCGCTGGGTCAGCGCATCCTTAAGAACTTTGTGAGCATCGTCGAGGAGGTTGGCCGATGATCCTGTTTCCCGCAATCGATCTGATCGGTGGCAAGGTCGTGCGCCTGGAGCGCGGTGACCGCAGCCGCTGCAAGGTATATTCCGACGATCCCGTGGCCGTTGCCCGCACGTTTGCCGAACAGGGCGCGAGCTGGGTGCACGTCGTCGACCTGTCCGCTGCCTTTGGCGAGGACGAGGGCGCACGCGCTGCCAACTCGGCGGCGATTAAGGCCATCTGCGGCGTCGACGGTCTGTCCGTGGACGTGGGCGGCGGCGTCCGCTCGCTTGCGCGCATCGACGAGTTGGCAGGCTACGGCGCATGCCGTATCGCGCTGGGCACCGTGCTGGTGACCGAGCCGGGTTTTGCCGAAGTGGCAGCCCAAGGCTTTGGCGAGTTGCTGGTGGCAGACATCGCCGCGCGCGACGGTCAGGTCAAGGTGAACGGCTGGCGAGACGGCGCAGGCGTGGCGCTCGACGATGCCGTCGCGCAGCTTTCCGAGCTGGGCTTTAAGCATCTGGTGTATACCGACATCGCGCGCGATGGCATGCAGACGGGTATCGATGTGGCGGCGTATCGCCATGTGGCCGAGGTCGCGGGCTTTCCCGTCGTGGCTTCGGGCGGCATCTCGACGCTCGACGATATCCGCGCACTGGCCGCGGTGGGTGAGGGCGCGATTGAAGGCACCATTACCGGCCGTGCGCTCTACGAGGGCAACTTTACGCTGGCCCAGGCGCTGGCCGCCGCCCGAGGGGAGGAGTAGCCCATGCTTACCAAGCGCGTAATTCCCTGTCTGGACGTCAAGGACGGCCGCGTGGTCAAGGGAGTTAACTTTGTGAGCTTGCGCGATGCGGGCGATCCGGTGGAACTGGCCCGCGCCTACGACCGCGAGGGTGCGGACGAGGTCGTCTTCCTGGACATTACCGCCACGAGCGACAACCGTGCGACGACCATCGAGATGGCGGCGCATGCGGCCGAGGAGCTCGCCATTCCTTATACCGTGGGCGGCGGCTTTCGCGACCTGGCGGGCATGCGCACCATGGTTGCCGCCGGTGCCGACAAGGTGTCGCTCAACTCGGCGGCTGTGCGCGATCCGTCGCTGATTAGCCAGGCCGCCGCGGCGTTTGGCAGCCAGGCCGTGGTCGTGGCGATCGATGCCAAGCGCGTCGGTTTGCCCGGCGCATCCGGTGCCGACAAGTGGGAAGTCTTCACGGCGGGCGGTCGCAACGCCACGGGCATCGACGCGGTGGCGTGGGCCGAGGAGGCGGCTCGTCGCGGTGCCGGCGAGATCTTGCTTACCAGCATGGACCGCGACGGCACCAAGGCCGGTTTTGATTTGGCGCTCACCCGCGCCGTGGCCCGCGCGGTGCCAATCCCCGTCATCGCGAGCGGCGGCGTGGGCACGCTCGAGCATTTTGCCGAGGGCGTGATCGAGGGCGAGGCCGACGCCGTGCTGGCGGCGAGCGTCTTTCACTTTGGAACCTTCAGCATTCGCCAGGTGAAGGAGTATATGGCCTCTCAAGGCATCCCTGTCAGGTTGGACTTCTAGCGCTGCGGCTTGCCCAGGTACCCGACCTTCCGGCTCCAACCCTCCTCGCGTACTTAAGTACGCGTCGTCGGGCTTGTCGCTCGGAATCTCGGGCACCTGGACAACCCTCGCCGACCTGCGAAGTTTGAATTTGGGGAGAGAAATGGAAGAGATAACCGATCCTTCAAAGCTTGCGTACGACGCCCGCGGGCTGATTCCTTGTGTGGTTCAGCAGTATGACACCGGCGAGGTGCTCATGGTTGCCTGGATGAACGAGGAGTCGGTGGGGCTGACGCTCAAGACCGGCACCACGTGGTTCTGGAGCCGCAGTCGCCAGGAGCTCTGGAACAAGGGCGCGACGAGTGGCAACATGCAGGAGGTTCGTGAACTCTGGGCCGACTGCGATAGCGATACGCTGCTGGTCAAGGTCGACTCGCCGGGTCCGGCCTGCCATACCGGCAACCGTACCTGCTTCTTTAAGAAACTCGCGTAGGGCGGGCGCTCGACCAGGCGCTTGGCCGACCAGAAAGGATTGAACCATGGGTGTGCGTACCGCAAATGTTCAGGATGGAAATATCGGCGAGACGCTAACGGGGCTGGCCGAGGTGATTCACGGTCGTCGCGATGCGTCGCCGCAGGAAAGCTATACCGCTCGACTGCTGACCGATGTGGAGGACGAGCTGCTCAAGAAGCTTGCCGAGGAGGCGAGTGAGGTGATCATGGCCTGCAAGGATAACGACCACGATCACATTCGCTACGAGGCTGGCGACCTGGTCTACCACCTGCTCGTGACGCTTGAGCGCTACGGCATTACCCTCGACGAGCTGGCCGGCGAGCTCAACGCCCGCCGCCACTAGTCGTTAAAGAACGTCCCCGATGACCATAGAAGTTGCGGTGGAATAGTTCTTGTTTGACGGTCTTGGGGCTATAAACAGGAACTATTTCACCGCAACTTATGAAGGGATGGCTAGGCGAGGGGTATGGACTCCCATTCGCCGGTGGGGTGGGGGATGTCGAAGGTTCGGTAGCCGCAGTCGTAGGCATGGGCTTGGGCCTCGCGGATATTCCAGCAAATATCACAGGCGCGGTGCGCATCCGAGCCAAAGGTAATGGGCGCCTCAGCATGGGCAAAGCAGCGCAAAAGGCCGGTCGCGGGATAGTAGTCGTCGAGCCCCTTGCGCGGTGCGGCGGTCGAGACCTCAACGCGGCGGCCCGTATCGTGCGCACACTCGGCCATCTGCTGCCAAAACGGTGCAGGGTCAAAATCGGGCGCAAAGCCTTCCTTCGAAAAGCGCATGACCAGGTCGGGGTGAGCCATCACATCAAAATTGAGCGAGCTTTCGCAGGCGCGGCACCAGTCATCGACATAGCACTCCCACACGCCGCGCACACCTAAGTTTTCCCAAACGTGCAGGTTGGTGTCGTCGTCGATCCAGCCGCAGCGTGAGTCGGGCGTATCGGGGCGTGCGACGCCCTCTGTCCCCGTCGTGCCCGCAGCGCCTGCCATGATATTGCCCGGGTTACCAATCCAATGCACGCTGCCCAGGCGTACGACGGCGCCCCGGGACCAGCGCTCAACCAAAGGCTCGCAGCCTTCGTACCAATCGCACTCAAAGCCATAGACAAGCTCGAGCTCCGGCGCAATCTGCGCGGCAAGCTTGCGGGCATCCTCAAAAGCCAGACGATGCGCCGGCAGGTCGCCCTCGACAACCTGTACCTCGCAGGTGGCATCCATGCTGGCAGGCAGGGTAAGGTGATCGGCCGAGACCATGGTGCGGCAACCGGCCGCAGCAGCGGCGCGGACGTTGTCTTCAAACGAGGCGTGTCCGTCCGAAAACGAGGTGTGAGTATGGCAATCGACCAGCGGGCAAGCAGGCATGGCGGCTCCTTTACGTCAAGCGAATCTGCTCCATTGTAACGGCGCGGCCCCCAGTGCGATGTGCGCGCCGGGGGCCGAAATCGACTGGAAAGGACGGGCGGCGCATAAGGGCGGGCTCGCGACATCGGCCTTGCTTCGAATCATGTACCTTAGCCTCCAAAACCGACAAAAAATGACATGTTTGGAGGCTGATGTACATGTTTGGCCGAGGCGGTGGAGTGTCGGTTCTTGCAGACAAGGAAAATCGCGCTCATCGCGCGCCGCCACACTTGCGCCGCTCGCGATGTGCTAGCG
This sequence comes from Collinsella sp. LCP19S3_A7, assembly GCF_052121995.1. Lineage (NCBI taxonomy): Bacteria > Bacillati > Actinomycetota > Coriobacteriia > Coriobacteriales > Coriobacteriaceae > Collinsella > Collinsella sp. LCP19S3_A7. Next base: position 46,716 of record NZ_JBQKDE010000002.1, read on the forward strand.
TTTGGGTGAATAAAACGAGCCCGTGCGGAAAGGAGCCGGACCGTATGCAACGTGGAACTACATCTCCGCTGTCCCGCGAGACCGATGCGCCCGAAACCATCGTCAAGCTGGAGTGCGACATCGACGACGCGTCGCCCGAGGTGCTCGCCTACGCCGCCGACCGCCTGCGCGAGGCCGGCGCGCGCGAGGTGCACTGGCTGCCCCTCTATTGCAAGAAAGGCCGTCCTGGCTGGCAGTTGCAGGTAATCTGCACCCACGAGGATATCGAGCGCCTGCAGACGATCATCTTTTTGGAAACCACGACCAATGGCATTCGCCGCCAGGTTATGGAGCGCGTTTGCCTGCCGCGCTACTTTGAGCGCGTAACGACGCCGTGGGGCGAGGTGTCCGTCAAGGTGGCCACCTTGCCCGACGGCAGTGAGCGTGCGGCGCCCGAGTACGAAGACTGCGCCCGCCTTGCCCGTGAGCACAATGTGCCGCTCCAACGCGTGATGCAGGCGGCCCAGAGCGCGGCACTGCGATTTGAATAACGCGGCTGGTGGCGACATTCCGCGCCCGGCCACGTCAACCCCACCCCGAAAGGACCTCCATGAAATACCTCATCGCTTCTGACATCCACGGCTCGGCATATTGGACCGAGCGCCTCTGCGCCGCCATCGAAGCCGAGCAGCCCGACCGCATCGTCCTGCTGGGCGACCTGCTTTATCATGGTCCGCGCAACGACCTGCCGCGCGACTACGCTCCCAAGCGCGTGATTCCGCTGCTCAACGCCCTGGCCGACCGCATTATCGCGGTGCGCGGCAACTGCGACGCCGAGGTCGACCAGATGGTTCTCGACTTTCCCGTCATGGCCGACTACTCCGCACTGTTCGACGAGGTCGGCCGCGAGCTGTTCCTGACGCACGGCCACGTCTTTGGCGCCGGCATGCACAACAGCGTCGACCACGCGCCCGCGCTGCCCGAGGGCTCCGCGCTCGTCTACGGCCACACGCACGTCAAGGTCAACGAGGAAAGCACCGCGCACCCGGGTCTGTGGCTCTTCAATCCCGGCAGCGTGAGCATCCCCAAGGACGGCACGCACAGCTATGGTATCTACGAGGGCGGCGCGTTCCGCCATGTGATCATGGAGGAGGACTAACCATGGCCGAGCACATGGCTCAGCAAAATGCCGAAGGTTCGCGCGACCTGTCCACGCTGGTCGATGCATCGGCCGAGTTACAACATCTGGTACAGACTATCTGGCGCCTGCGTCAGCCCGACGGCTGCCCGTGGGACCGCGAGCAGACGCACCAGAGCATTGGCAAGAACATGATCGAGGAGGCCTACGAGGCGCTCGACTGCATCGAGGCGGATGACGCGGCCCATCTTCGCGAGGAGCTGGGCGATGTGCTCATGCAAGTCGTGCTGCATGCACAGATTGCGGCGGACGCCGGCGAGTTTACGCTGGCCGACGTGGCGCGCGATATCGACGCCAAGCTCATTCGCCGCCATCCGCACGTGTTTGGCGATGTGGATGCCGACAACTCCGACGAGGTGCTCAAGATTTGGGACGAGGTCAAGCTTGCCGAGAAGGCCGCCAAGGACCAGGCCGTGGCGGCGGGCGATGCTGCGCCCGAGGGCCTGCTCGACGGCGTGCCCACGCATCTGCCGGCGCTGATGCAGGCTCAGAAGGTTTCGCGCAAGGCGGCTGCCGTGGGCTTTGAGTGGGAGACCGTCCAAGATGTGTGGGACGAGGTCGCCGAGGAACGTGCCGAGTTTGAGGCCGAGGAGCCCGGCTCGCCCGAGCGCGAGATGGAGTTTGGCGACCTGCTCTTTGCCCTGGTCAACGTTGCGCGCAAGGAGGGCATCGACGCCGAGAGCGCCCTTCGTGCCAGCACGGCAAAGTTCCGCCGCCGTTGGGCCGCAATGGAGCAGATGGCGGCCGATGCCCATGTTGATCTTGCCGAGCTTTCGACCCACGGGCTCAACGACCTGTGGGATGCCGCAAAGGCAGAGGAGTAGGACACGGTGTTGGTCGGCGGGGCGTAAGGGCGGCGTCCCGTCGACTTGCCCGTTGGCGACCACGCGCGCTCGAGTAATGGATTTGTCCTACGGCTCGTCCGGCTGGTCCGCCCGCGTGCTATAACTAAAGGACTTAGCGCAAACAAACCTCAACCGCACAAGGCGCACATGGATCAGATTTACGACAACAGGCACTATTCCGCCGGTTCGCGCGAACCGTCACCTCGCCGTGCGCATTCGGTGCAGCTTGGCGGGTCTGGTTATCCTGGCGCTGATCGCTCCAGGTATAGCTCGCCGGCGACTTCGCATCCCAATGCTCAGCCAAATAGTTCCTCGGACAGTCCGGTGCGCCCATCGCGTTCCAAGCATGCGTCGCGCCCTTCGACCCAGGCGTCCGACAAGCCGCGCCGTCCCTCAAGCCGTCTTTCGGGTTCGGACTTTATGCACTACGCCAACGATAACGCGGTGGTCAAGGCAATCTATGATTTTACCCACGGTCCCCAGCGAGGGCTGTTTGTTGGCATTGTCGTCGCCCTGGCGCTCGTGAGCCTGTACTTCCCCGTGCGCGACCTGTATGTGGCAAAACGCTCGAGCGACATCTTGGCCAAGCAGGTCGAGATTCGCGAGCAATATAATGACGACCTGCAAAAAAGCGTCGACAAGCTGCTCTCGGAGGAGGGCATTAAGGACGCGGCGACCGAGGACCTGGGTCTGGTTATGCCCGGCGAGAAGAGGATTGAAGTGCAGGGCCTGGACGACGATTCCGATACCTCGTCGAGCCAGAAGTCGTCGAACGCCAAGAAGGCCAGCGAAGTTGCCAAGGAAATCGAAGAGGTCGGCAAGGACGCGCCGTGGTACATCCAGACGCTCGACATGCTGTTTGGATTTAACGGCGTCGAGGGCCAGGCAGTCGTGTCCAATGGCGAGTAGCGCCCGGAGGGGGGCCGCAATGACGAATTGCAAACGATATAAGGTGGCGGCGATTGACCTGGGAACGGTGTCGTCGCGACTGGTGCTGGCCCAGGTCGAGGACGGGGCGATCGTGGAATCGTCCAAGCATACCGAGATTACCGACTTGGGCGAGGGCGTGGACGCAACGGGGCGCTTTTGCGAGGCAGCCGTTGGGCGCGTGCTCGCTGCGTGCCGAATGTTTGTGGACGAGGCCCGTGCCTTTGGGGCCGCGTGCATCTGCACCACGTGCACGAGCGCCGCGCGCGATGCGTCCAATGCCGCGCTGCTGCTGGACGGCCTGCGCGAGCTGGGGCTCGAGCCGCAGGTGATTCCGGGCGAGGTCGAGGCGCGCCTGACGTTTTTTGGCGTGGCGCACGACTTTACCGGCGAGCGCATCATTGTTACCGATTCGGGTGGCGGATCCACGGAGCTCGCGACGGGCGTCTATGCGCCGGAGCGTGGGGTCTTTGCGCTGGAGGGAACGCGTTCGCTGGACATCGGCTGTCGCCGCGTGACGGAGCGGTTTTTCTCGGCGCTGCCGCCAACGGGCAGCGAGCTTGCCGCCGCTGGCGCGTGGGCAAACGAGCAGTTTGCGGGCTACTTTAAGAGCTTGCCTATCGACTTTGAGCGAGCCGAGCGCCTGGTCGCGGTGGGTGGCACCGTCACCACGCTCGTTGCGCTCGTTCACGAGCTGGAGCCGTATGATTCGAGTTTTGTGCACCTGCGCGAGCTTTCGCTGGACCAGGTTTCGGCCGCTATTGAGCGCATGTCCTCGCTGGATGTCGCGGGCATCGCCGCGTTGCCAGGCGTGCAACCCAAGCGTGCGGGCGTGATCCTGGCTGGTGCTGTGGTGATTCGCGAGCTCATGCGAGCCGGCGGCTACGACGCGCTCACTGTAAGCGAGAACAGTCTGCTCGCCGGAATGGCCGCCACCATCAACGAGGTTCTCGACGGCGCGACCCCCACCATCGCCTGGACCCCCAGCCTCAGCGTCCTTTAACCATCCCCTCATAAGTTGCGGTGAAATAGTTCCTAAATGGGCTGATAAACTGCCAAAACAGGAACTATTCCACCGCAACTTAGAGGCTTGACGGTGTCCAAAAGAAACGAGCCCGCATTCCAAAGGGACACGGGCTCGTAAACAATACGTGGTAGGGGCGGTGGGACTCGAACCCACAATCCTTGCGGCGAGAGATTTTAAGTCTCCTGCGTATGCCAATTCCGCCACGCCCCCGTAAGATTAGAAGTCTAGCACAAGCCGTCCGTTACGCGTTGACGGCCATCGAGTGTTGGCCCGACTTCTCGAGGAACTCTTGGAACTTTGCCTCGTCGCCCTTGTTTTGGTACTGCAGGGCCAGCAGGTACTCCAGTCGGCAGCGCTTGACCGGGTCGTTGCCGACATCCTCGAGCATGCGCTCCAGCTCGGGAATGTCGTTGTGGCGCTTGAGGATCATCGTGTCGTACATCAGCTGGCATTCGTGCGCGACTGCCTCGGCTTGGCCACCCTCAAAGCCCTTGATCTCGTGCAGCAGCTCCTTGGACTTTTTGCGGTCCTCCTGGCCAACGTAGTAGTTAAAGGCCTTGATCACCAGATCGACGCGCTGCATCTTGGGCAGGTTGAGCCCCAGCAGCAGGTCAAACATCTCGTCGGCGCGCTCGTGGTCCTCGCGCAGCAGATAGGAGTTCAGGCGCAGGTAGTCGCGGTTGTAGCGCGGGTACAGCATGCTGGTGAGTTTGCCGTCGAGCAAACGATCGAACTCGTCCCACTGTTTGGCGGCCATGAGCCGCTGCAGGCGTTTAAACGTGGTGCGTTTTTTGATGCTAAAGAGCAGCGACACGACGATACAGATGACAACGACGACGGTCCAGAGTGTGCGGGAATCGGGCATATTGAGCTCCTCGGTCGCTCGTAAAACAAGCGGTATGACAAAACGTACTAGATGTATTATACGCAGCGTGCAAGCAAACTGGCACAAAAGTGCATCGAGGCCGAGCGCCATCGCTCGCTGCGGTACACTTACCTAAAGTAAACCATGAAGGGAGACATTACCTATGAAGAAGATCGTTTTGGCTTGCGGTGCTGGCGCTGCTACTTCCACGCTCGTTGCCCAGAAGGTCGCCACCATGCTCGACGCCAACGGTTACGCCGGCAAGTATGAGATCGTGCAGTGCGCCATTTCCGAGGCCAAGGACGCTTGCGACGAGGGCGCCGACCTGCTGATCGCCACCACCGTTGCCCCCGAGGGCCTCACCTGCCCGTACGTGAGCGGCGTGCCCTTTATGACCGGCATGAACCGCGTCGCTGCCGAGAAGGCCGTTCTCGACGTCATGGCTCAGTAGACGCTGCCTGTATGAACGAGCAGAACGCCAACCCGGTCGAGCTCTTTGGCATGCGCGTTGCCCATGTGGGCATTAACGCCACCGACCCGGCAGACGCCCTGGAGATCGCGGAGCTGTTCTCGACGATGATGGGCCTGCCCGTCAGCGAGACCCCGATTTCGTACTTTAACGACTCGCTGGTCGAGATCATGAAGCAGAACGGTCGTGGCGCCAAGGGCCACATAGGCTTTGCCGTCAACGACATCGATGCTGCCGAGAAGTGGTTTGCCGAGCACGGGCTCGAGGTCAACGAGGAGTCGCGCGTGCTGCTGCCCGACGGCGGCACCAAGCTTGTGTACTTTAAGCGCGAGTTCGCCGGCTTCGCCGTGCACCTGTGTCGCGAGTAGCGCACAAGCTGCTATAACGAAAAAAGGGATAGGGCCGCATGGCCCTATCCCTTTTTTATGCCGAGGGGTCGACCTTTTGAGGGGACATGAAATCGGGGTCTAATACTTTTCCCGAGAAGTGAACGAGCAGAATTGGACCCCCGAAGCATCGACACTTTGAGGGTACCGTTTCCTGCGGTTTTGATGCTGGAATCCTGCGATTATCCCGTCGAAAAATGTGGATGCTTCAGGGGTCCAAATACGCTCGTTCACTTCTCTGGAAAAGTATTAGACCTCGATTCACGAGGGGGCTTCCTACCGTGGCAGGCGAATCGTAAAGCGGCTACCGACGCCCTCGACCGAGGTCACGCCAATGGCGCCGCCATGGCTATCGACAATCCACTTAGCAATGGCAAGCCCCAGGCCCGAGCCCTGCGCGCCGGCATCGCGTGCGTTGTCGGCGCGGTAGAACCGTTCAAATGCGTGAGCTGCGGACTCCTGGTTCATACCGATACCCTCGTCCTCAACACTTATGTCGATCGCGCCCGTGCCCGTATCGGGAGTTATGGCAAACGTGACGGTCGTTCCCGCGTTCGAATACTTGGCGGCGTTCTGCACGATCACGCGCAGAGCCTGCTTCACAAGCGCCACGTCGACAGGTGCGTCGCAGCGCGGATCGTTGGCAAATGCAGTGTCAAAAGCCAGCCGATACGTGTGCGCGGCGTCGATCATCTGCGATTCCTCGCACACCTCGCCGACCAGTGCGGCCAGGTTGGTATGCGCACGCCGCAGGACCGTGCGCCCGGCATCGCCGCGTGCCAAAAACAGCAGCTGCTCCACGAGCTCCTGCATATGCTCGCTTTCGGCCTTGAGGGACGCGATGGATTCCGCCAGCACGTCCGGGTCGTCTTTGCCCCAGCGGTCGAGCATGTTTACGTAGCCCTGAATCACCGCGATGGGCGTGCGCAGCTCGTGGCTTGCATCGTTGACAAAGCGCATCTGCTGCAGCTTGGCCTCTTGCATCTGGCGCAGCAGCCGGTTGAGCGCGACCTCGATGCTTGCCAGGTCGGCGTCGCCGGTGGTGACGCTCGGCGAGTCGACACTCGCGCGCTCGATGGCCTGCTCCAGTGTTTCCATCTTGCCGCCGGAGAGTTGCATGCGGCCGAGTTCGTCCACGCGCAGGGCCAAGTCGTTGAGCGGTGCCATGGTGCGACGCACGTGCCTTGCGCCGCCGAGCATGTTGAGCACGCTGATGACCTGCCAACCCACAACGACAAGGTAGAGAGGCCATAGCGCGACGAGGTCCTGCGCGAGAGGGAAAGTCTTGGTGGTAGCAAGTTCGACGGTATAGGTGAGCGTTGTCAGGTCCCAGTCGCGCGCGGGCTTCAGCGACATGCCGTGAACGGCGGCGCTGGGGATCCATCCTGCGGTAAACGCGCCTTCGGGCAGCGTCTGGTTGTATCCATAGACGAGGATCGCCGCTGCAATCACCATCAGCAGCAGATCGAGCCAGACGTAGCTCATCAGGCGGCGCCATATATAGCTCCAGTTGATGGCGCGGGCGATGGAGGTGACACGCTTGGCCTCGGCGTTACGCACGGCAGACATAGCCCACCCCGCGCACGGTCTGGATGATGCGGGCGCCGCCGGCGTCCTCGATCTTGGCACGCAGGTGCGCGATGTGCACGTCGACGTTGTTGGTGTCGCCCACGTATTCGTAGCCCAGCGCCTCGTGCGCGATGCGCTCGCGTGTGAGCACGGTTTCGGCATGTGTCATAAGCAGGGCGAGAACGTCGAACTCGCGGGCCGTGAGCGCGATGGGCGAGCCGCCGACCGTGACTTCGCGGCGGTCGGGGTCGAGCACGACCGAACCCACGGTGAGCGCGGCGGGGGAGGGCGCGACGGAAGCCTTGGTCGACTCACTGACCGGGGGCACCGCAGCGGCGTCGCCGCCCGCGCCGCCCGCCATGCCCGCCCCAGCGCCGGCGCCGCCAACGCCCGAAGCCGCCCGCACGGCCTCCGCGCGCTTCAGCGCCACGCGAATCCGTGCGAACAGCTCCTCAATCGCAAACGGCTTGGTCAGGTAATCGTCGGCACCGGCATCGAGCCCGGCCACCTTGTCCATCACGGCATCGCGCGCGGTGACCATAATCACCGGCACATCCTTGTGCTTGCGGACACGCCGCAAGACCTCCATGCCGTTGAGCTGCGGCAACAGCACATCGAGCAGAATCAGATCGTAGTCGTGCTCCAGCGCCAGGTCCACGGCGGTGCGGCCGTCGGCGGCGTGCTCCACCTGGTAGCCCTCGTGCTCCAGCTCGAGCGTCACAAAGCGGGCGATTTTCTCCTCGTCCTCTACGATCAGAATCCGTGCCATGTGTGTCCCCGTCTGCGATTACTTGTCGTCGTTCAGGTTTTGCTTGATGTCGTCCGCGGCGTCGGCGGCGTGATTCATAAGGTTGTTGATGCTGCCGGGCACGTCGCCGTCGCTATCGATGCGGTAGCGCATGCCAAAGAACAGGCCAATCAGCATGAGCCATATCGTGGCGCCCCAGGCAAACAGGGCGACGATGGGGATCAGAATGGGAATGTTGAGGATGATGGCGTCGCGGCGCGTGGCGATAAACTTGGTGTCCAGGCTCAGGCGGAAGAGCTTTTTGAGGTACTCCCACACGCTGTCCATCTTCTTGGAAAAGTCAGTCTTTTCGCTCGACTTCTCGTAGGCTGCCTGCGCGGCGACCATCTCGGCCGAGGGTTCATCGACCGGCTCGGATTCGGTGGCGGCATGCGCCGATGTGGCCTGGGTCTTGCCTTGCGACTCGAGCCAAATGATGGCGTCCAAAACGTTGCCATCGGCGGCGTCGAGCGCGGCCTTGGCATCGGTGTAGCTCACGTTGCACTTGGTGCGGATGGTTTCAACTTTTTCGAGGTCGTCCATGACCTGTCCTTTCGTTCGATGGGCGCGACGTCGGGCGATCTGCCCGGGCGCGAGCGTTGCGTTCGCGATCTGCGTTGCGCGGCGCCGCCCCGCCCTTGGTCGAACTTTATAGTGCAGGTTATAGATTAAGCGATTCTTGAGCCAAGATTAATGTTGGATGAGTTTTTGGGTGCTGTGGGGAAGGAAGAGGTGCCCTTCTGGGTAGCTAGCAGCGAGGTCTAATACTTTTCCGAGAAGTGAACGAGCTAAAACTGACCCCCGAAGCATCGACACTTTAGAGGTGCCGTTTCCTGGGGTTTCGGTGCTGGAATCCTGCGATTTTGCCGACGAAAAATGTGGATGCTTCAGGGGTCCTAAAACAGACGTTCACTTCGCGGAAAAGTATTAGACCTCGATAGCGGGGGATGGGGTGCCGGTGCAAAACGGCGTTAAGGGTTGGTCGATCAGGTGGTTTCTCCATTGATGTCCGCACGGCATGTGACACTTACCCTGCCGCCCTGTTCTGCCGCGGCGGCATGTACCCAAACAACGGCCCTCTAAGGAGTCCGATATTGATGAGTGATAACACCAAGCATCTCGCAAAGAAGTGCGTCAAGGACGCGGGGCCGTGCCTCGCGCTGTGCGTGGTCGGCGCAGCGGTCGCGCTGTTGGCTGTTCTGGGACCATTCGACGTGCTCCGAAGTGCCGGTTCTCTGCGCGTTTGCATGGCCCTTGCCGGCGCTATGATGACCGGCGGCGTGCTCGATCTGATTTTTTGGGTGCTTGATCCGTTTGGATGGAAGAACGAGGGGTAAGCCCTAAGGGATGGAAGGGCTGGAACGGTTGGCTTAGTGATCGTGCAGAATGCGGTCTAGCGACTTACAGGGAAGCGGTGATCCGATGACGGTCTATGTGACGGGCGATATTCACGGCGGCCTCGACATGCAAAAGCTGCGCGACTGGGATCTTGGGGATAGTCTGACGAGCGACGACCATCTGATTGTCGCGGGCGACTTTGGCTTTCCGTGGGATTTCTCTGCCGAGGAATGCATCGACATCGCCTGGCTGGAATCGCGTCCCTATACCGTGCTGTTCGTCGACGGCAACCACGAGCGTTTCGATCACTGGGCGGAGCGTCCCATGGAGCTGTGGCACGGTGGGCTAACGCAACGCCTGTCGGATACCTCTCCCATACGGCGCCTGACGCGCGGCGAGGTTTTTGAGCTCGACGGCTCAACGATCTTTACCATGGGCGGCGCTACGAGCGTGGATAAGGAATACCGCATTCCCTATTCCAGCTGGTGGCCACAGGAGCTGCCGGACGAGCGCAACTTTGAGGAGGCGCGGACAAAGCTCGACAGCGTGGGCTGGAAGGTTGACTACGTGGTCACCCACACCTGCTCTACGCGCATGCTTTCGCCCACGCTCTATCCTGCGCCTGGCTGGAATTACCCCGCCGTTGATCGGCTTACGGCATTTTTCGATGAGCTGGAAGACCGCTTGGATTACAAGCGTTGGTACTACGGGCATTTTCATCGGGATGCCAACCCTGCCGAGCGCCATACCGTGCTCTACGACTGCATCGTTCGCTTGGGCGACGAACTCCAGCCCTGGGACGTTGCGTAGGGGCGAGGTATTTGGCTACTCGGCCGTTACAGTGATGTTCTCGCGGTGCGTGCGGATGACATTCCAGCTAAAGTGCTCGACCAACTGCTCGGCAGAGCGCGGCGTGGTGTCCGGCGCGATGCCCGTTTGCCCGGCGAGCCATCCCAGCAGTGCCTCGGGCGTGCCAAAGCGTGCGCGTAGCTCGCCCAGGTCCAGATCGCGGTCGCGCTTGGAAAGGCGGCGGCCGTCCGGCGACATGAGCAGCGGAATGTGCGCGTAGTGCGGCGTGGGAAGTCCCAGCAGATGCTGCAGATAGATTTGGCGGGGCGTAGAGCCCAGCAGGTCGCATCCGCGCACGACCTCGGTGACGCCCATGGCAGCGTCGTCGACCACCACGGCTAGCTGGTAGGCAAAAACGCCGTCGCTGCGGCGCACCAAAAAGTCACCGCACTCGGTGGCGAGTGCCTCGCATTGGGCTCCGTACGTGCGGTCAACGAATTCGATCACGTCGCCGGCGAGGTCGTCGACGGCGGGCACGCGCAGGCGCGTGGCGGGAGCGCGCAGGGCACTGCGGCGGGCAACCTCCTCGGCAGAAAGGCCTCGACAGGCGCCGCGGTAGATGGGCGTGCCGTCGCTGGCATGCGGCGCGCTCGCGGCGTGGAGTTCGGCACGCGTACAAAAGCAGGGATAGGTGAGGTCGGCGTCATTCAGCCGGCGCAAGGCGCTTTCGTACAGGTCCAGACGATCGTGCTGGTAGTAGGGGCCTTCGTCCCACTCAAGCCCTAGCCAGGCCAGGTCGTCAATCAATTGAGCGGCAAGTTCCGGGCGCTTGCAGCGATCGTCCAGATCCTCAATGCGTAACACGATGCTGCCGCCTTGGCTGCGGGCCGAAAGCCACGAGCACAGGCAGCTGAACACGTTGCCCAGGTGCATGCGGCCCGAGGGCGACGGGGCAAAACGGCCTACGACAGGTACGGGAACGGAGGCGGGCGGCGTTGTTGGCGCGTTCGCGGCGGGTGTTGCTATGTTGCGTGCGTTGATATCCATGCGGACGAGTATAGCGCGGGGCGCGATGGGGAGGCGTCACTGTGGTCCGCAAGTTGTCGAGGCCCCGCATTGCGTATGGTGGGCCGCAGGCTCGGTGCTTTGATTCCTGTCGATCAACTCAGTACCTTAGACAACAGAAACCCCGGCAGCTCTTCGCAACTGCCGGGGTTTCCGCGGAAAAGGGGGACATGATCCTCGAGCGAACGGCAAAGGGGCAAACCAGTTTCGCTCAACTGCTTTATGCCCCTCGGCTGGCGGCTCAATCAGCGCGTGCCGCGCCCACACAAAGCTGCTACACCTGTGACGGAGCTGTGAAGTGGTATCTATTGCTGGCGCGGGCCATGCCAAGGGTGTCCCTCATGACTAGTCATTTAAGAACGTCCCCAATGACTACCCAATGATTAGCTGCTGGCGGCAGGCATGACTTTCATCCCGTTTGGCGCTCCGGTCGCCTAGATGTTCGTCATGTGTACCCGCAAACGTGGGACAATGGCGCTGTTGGTTTTACAGACAAAGGATGTGCCTATGAACGCCCCCGTTGCCAATGCTTGTCGGCAGCGCTGCCCGTTTGCGCGATTTGCTTCCATTTGCGCACTCGTCGCGTGCGTGCTGCTGCTGTTGCCCGTCGTTGCACGTGCCGACGGGTATTCCATGACCCAAACCTATATCGGTGCCACGGTTGAGGCCGATGGGTCGCTGACCGTTGTCGAGGGACGCCAGTTTGATTTCGACGACGACATCAACGGCGTGTATTGGGATATCAATACGGGCACCAACCAGCAGGGTAGTACGGCGGGTGTCGATGTGCTGAGCGTCGAGGAAGATGATGCCGCGTTTAGCAGGGTTGACTATGCAAACAAAGGCGACAACGGCGTCTATACGGTTGAGCAGTCCGACGGCGGCGTAAAGATCAAGGTGTTCAGCCCCCACGAGAGCGGCGACAGCGCGATCTATTACGTGAGCTACACCATGACCGGTGCGGTTATGAACTGGTCCGATACCGCCGAGCTCTACTGGAAGTTTGTGGGCGACGGCTGGTCTGCGGACTCCGATGACGTCGAGATGGAAGTTTACTTCGCAAATGCCGCTGCCGGAACGGCGGCCGTCAAGGGCGATAACTTCCGTGCATGGGGCCACGGTCCGCTCACGGGCGACGTGTCGCTCGACGCGGACGAGCCCATGGTCACCTATACCATACCCTGCGTGCATCAGGGTGAATTCGCCGAGGCGCGCATCGCCTTCCCCAGCGATTGGGTGCCGCAGCTCGCCGCCTCGGGCAAGGAACGCATGTCGACAATTCTGGGCGAGGAGAAGGCGTGGGCCGAGGAGGCCAACGCCCGCCGCGCTCACGCCCGCATGATCGCCAATGCACTTGCCGTGGTTAGCGTTGTCGCGGCGGTGGCCTTTACCGGCACAATCGTCGTGCTCAAGTTGCGCAAGCGCAAGCCCAAACCGCTGTTCCAGGACGAATACTTCCGCGACGTGCCCTCGGCCGACCATCCCGCCGTGCTTTCGGCCCTCATGAGCTGGAACGAGGTGCCCGATCAGGCATATATCGCCACGCTCATGAAGCTCACCGACGATCGCGTGATCAAGTTAGAGGAGGCAATCGCGACCAAGGGCAAGAAGGGCCTGCTCCGTCGCGAAAAAGAGGAGCAGACGTATCGTGTGACGGTGAGCGATGCGGGTTGGAAGTCGGCCAAGGGCATTGACCGCATGGTGCTCAAGGTCTTCTTTGCCGGTGCTAAGCCCGACGAGAACGGCGATCGCTCGCGCACGTTTGACGAGCTGCAACACTATGTTAAGCAGCACGCTACGCCCGTGGGCGACAAGCTCAAGGACTATCAGAGCACCGTTAAGGGCAAACTGGCCGATAGCGAGTACGTTGCCTCGGACGGCATTGTCGCAATGGTGTTTTGCCTGGTTCTTGGTACTCTGATCGCCTTTGTTCCCGTGGGATCCATCTTCTTTACCGACGGCGCACAGGTGAACATTGTCGCCGCGGTTATCTCGGTGCCGATTGTGCTGGTGGGTATTGGCGTGGGCCTTACGTTCCGCCGCCTTACGCCGGAGGGCGCCGAGGTGGCGGCTCGCTGCAAGGCGCTCAAGCATTGGCTCGAGGACTTCACGCGTCTAAAGGAAGCCGTCCCCGGCGATCTGGTGCTGTGGAATAAACTTCTGGTGATGGGTGCGGCGCTGGGCGTTTCCAAGGAAGTTCTGCGTCAGCTTGCCGAGGCCGTGCCGCCCGAGGTGCGCGAGGCCGACGGCTTCTACGACAATTACCCCTGCTACTGGTGGTACTACCATCACTACGGAAACCAGTCTCCGCTCGATTCGTTCGATGGCGTGTATCACGAGAGCATCCGTGAGCTGGCTTCGAGTTCCGATAGCTCGAGCGGCGGCGGCGGTGGTGGCTTCTCGGGCGGCGGGGGCGGCGGCGTCGGCGGAGGCGGCGGCGGAACGTTCTAGCGGTCCTAAATTATGGGATGGGCTTTTCTCGGCAGCCGTCGGGGAAAGCCCATCCCCTTTTTATGCGCCAAAATGCGCCGATCTTTTACTTTTGCCCACCGCTATTTGCAGAATCCTCTATAGGGTGATGCCAGCGAGGGTTTCGGTGACCTTTTGTTCAAGACTGTCCCCGGCGACTAGTCATTTAAGAACGTCCCCAACGACTAGGTGTGGTTGCTGCCAAGGAGTGTCCCGGGGTGCCAGCACAAAGGGGACGTCCCTAACTGCCAGGTTTAAGCTGTCAGGTCGAGTTCGTAGAGGAAGCTTTCGCGCGGCATGTTGTGGCGGCGCTCTTCGCGGTTGGCGCGGTGCGTGGCCGTGCGCTTAAAGCCGTGCAGCTCGTAGAACTTCCACGAGCAGTTGGAGTCGGTATACAGGTGCGCTCTCGACGCTCCGCGCGAGGACAGGTGCGAGACCGCGGCATCGAGCAGAACCGAGCCAACGCCCAGGCCGTGGACATCGCGATCCACGGCAAGCAACGTGACCTCGTTGTCATGCGGCAGCGGGCTGCTCTCGAGCAGGCGGTTGTTGGTCCGAATGGTGGCGCGCACAAACGAGAGATACTCGGCACAGGCATCGGGCTCCAGCTCACGCATCTGCGACAGCAATGCGCGTTCGGTATCCATCCAATGCTCCTTAACGGTGGCGCCGCTGCTTTGCCCCGCACGTGCGAGTGCAATGCCGCGCGCCTGGCCGTCGATTACGGCGACCTGCGAAAACGTCGAGGAAGAAAGGCAATAGGCGAGGTCGCACGCGGCCTCAAGGCGGTTGTACTCTTCGTTATCCGAATTGTTATGCCAAAGCTGCTGCAAGATCAGCGCGATGGCGTCGAAGTCTTCGGTATCAAACGGTCGGTAGAGAACCCGCGAGACCATAGTGCCTCTTTCTATTGCGGATGCATATCGAGCACAGTTCTACCACGCCATTGGCATCTAATTATGGTGCCCCTGTGTTCCATCAACTCACCGTGCCTAGTGGCGCTCCTGCAACCCCCGCTCGCAAGCTTTTTCTGCACATGCGCCCGTTACGGGGTGCATCGATGCGCTCGATGCGCTACATTGAATCAGTATTTTCAATGCCGCTGCGCGAGCGCTGCAGATCGACGTATCACCGACTCACAGAGCACGGCGGCGTACCAGACAGGAGGACTGCATGGGATCTGATGTGAAGATCGCACGCGCGTTGATCTCGGTTACCGATAAGACGGGCGTCGTCGATTTCGCACGGACGCTGGTTGACGACTTTGGCGTCGAGATCATCTCTACGGGCGGCACGGCTCGTGCCATCGAGGACGCGGGCGTTCCCGTAACCCCCATCGAGGAGTTCACGGGCTATCCCGAGATGATGGACGGCCGCGTCAAGACGCTGCACCCCAAGGTTCACGGCGCGCTGCTGGCTCGCCGCGATTCCGAGCAGCACATGCAGGAGGCAGCTCAGCACGGCATTAAGCTGATCGACCTGGTCGTCGTCAACCTGTACGAGTTCGAGAAGACCGTCGCCAACCCCGAGGTCACCTTCGCGGATGCCATCGAGCACATCGATATCGGTGGCCCCTCCATGCTTCGCTCTGCCGCCAAGAACGCCGCGAGCGTTACCGTCATCTCCGACCCGGCCGACTATGATGCCGTCCTGGCCGAGATGCGCGAGACTGGTGGCTGCACCACGCTTTCCACCCGTCGTCGCCTGCAGGTGAAGGTCTACCAGACCACCGCCGCCTACGACACGGCTATCTCCCGTTGGCTTGCTGCCCAGGCAAGCGACGTGGCGGACACCTCTGCCAAACTCGAGGTCTCGCTGGAGAAGGTCGACGACCTGCGCTATGGCGAGAATCCTCAGCAGAAGGCTACGGTCTACCGCTTTGCCGATGGCTGCGAGAACTCCGCGAGCTCGCAGTTCCCGCTCGTGGGCTCCGAGCAGATTCAGGGCAAGCCGCTCAGCTACAACAACTATTTGGACGCCGATGCCGCTTGGAACCTGGTTCGCGAGTTCGACGAGCCTGCCTGCGTGATCCTCAAGCATCAGAACCCCTGCGGCTCCGCCGTTGCCGAGGACATCACGGCTGCCTACGACCGCGCCTTTGCCTGCGATCCCAAGAGCGCTTTCGGCGGCATCATCGCCTGCAACCGCGAGGTTCCCTTTGAGCTGGTTGAGCACTTTGCCGATCAGAACAAGCAGTTCGTCGAGGTCATCATCGCCCCGAGCTACACCGCCGAGGCGCTCGAGCGCATGGCCAAGCGCCCCAACCTGCGCGTGCTGGCTACCGGCGGCGTGGACCACGGCGCCAAGGTGGAGCTGCGCTCCATCGACGGCGGCATGCTGGTGCAGGAGGTCGACCACGTGATCGAGGATCCCGCGACCTTTACGTTCCCCACCGACCGCAAGCCCACCGATGCCGAGATGGCCGAGCTTGAGTTTGCCTGGAAGGTCTGCAAGGGCGTCAAGTCCAACGCCATCCTGGTCTCCAAGGGTAAGGCCGGCATTGGCATGGGCCCGGGCCAGCCCAACCGCGTTGACTCCGCACTGCTTGCCTGCGAGCGCGCCGAGGACTTCTGCGAGCGCGAGGGCGTGGAGAAGGGCGGCTTTGCCTGCGCAAGCGACGCGTTCTTCCCGTTCCGCGACAACGTCGACGTGCTTGCTGAGCACGGCGTGACCTGCATCATCCAGCCCGGCGGCTCCAAGCGCGACGACGAGAGCATCCAGGCCTGCAACGAGCATGGCATCGCAATGGTCTTCACGGGCGCCCGCCACTTCCGCCACTAATGATCGTTACGCGGTTTTACCAAACCGCGTAACTGCTCGACGCTGCGCCGGCCCCAAGCACCTCATCTCGCCGCTCAAACCGTCGCTCGCGTACAGAAGTACGCGTCGCTCCTCTTTCGCGGCGACCTGAGGCACTTGGGTCCGGCTCGCTGGCTTGTGCTCCACCAGCGGTATTGGCTCGCCCCGAACTAAAGCTATCTATTGCCGCCTGTGCCGGTTGGTGCAGGCGGCTTTTTTGGGTATAACGGTGCGGTGTATGTTTTTGAGAAAGGTTGGATATGGCCGTTGTGGATGATGCCGAGCTGTTTGGCAATGCCGAGGACCAGCGTGCGTACGAGGACTTTTGCGCCAATCAGGAGGCGGTCGAGAAGTTTACGCTCGACAAGCCCGCGCTTGTCTGCCGTTGGCGCATGTCCAACAAAAAGGTGCCCATGCTCAACCGTCACATTCGTGCGCTGTCCGAGCGCCTGGTGCAGGGCGAGCCGCTCACCCATAATATGCTCAGCTGGGCCAAGCAGCACGTTGAGTGGTCGCTTGCCGAGGGCGATTACACCGCGCGCGACGGCGTGCTCATGCTGGTGATCGACGTTAACGGCAATGCCGCCATGACGGTGGGGGAGTACGAGCCGCTGGCCGATACTTCGGCCAAGGCGCTGCGTGCCCGCTCCGCCGAGGCCCGCTCCGAGGCCGACGAAACCGGCGTGGCGCCCGAGCTGCTCGCCGCCGTCAACAACGGCGAGCTGGTCTTTGTGGCACCGGAGGACGAGTGCCTGTGTGGCACGGCGACGCTTATCGAGCAGCTGGCCCAGACCAAGGGCATCCCGGTCACGCGCGTGGACATTCCCGCGCAGCTCAAGGGCGCGCTGTTCCTGGTGAGTGACGAGCACGGCGTGGTCCCTGCCGCCGAGACGGACGCCGTCGAGTCCGACGCCGCTACGGTTGCCTTCTTTGCCGAAGGCTACGAAAAGCTCCGTGCCCACCGCTAAATGATTTTCCTGGGACGGGGATTTAATAATCATTTGATCCTCGCTCCCGTTGCGAGCGAGGGGCGAGCCAAACGCTTTCGTTCGCGAACAGTTCTGTCACCTTGGTGCCTCGCGAGGCACGCACCTGCGGCTCCGCGGTCATAATGGGGCAAGACAACCAAGAGGGGAGCGGAATCCATGGCGCTGATCTATGTCGTTGAGGACGACGAGCGCATTCGTCGTGAGCTTGTCGACATCCTTGCCCGCGCCGGGTTTGAAATCGAGGCCTGCGAATCGTTTGAGCATGTCTCGCGCGATATCCTTGCCGCCGCGCCCGACTTGGTGTTGCTTGACCTCACGCTTCCCGTCAAGGACGGCCAACATATCTGCCACGAGGTTCGCCACGAATCCGAGGTTCCTATCATCGTCCTCACGTCGCGCACGACCGAGATCGACGAGGTCATGGCCATGACGCTTGGCGCGGACGACTTTGTTCCCAAGCCTTACAGCGCCCGTGTGCTCGTGGCGCACATCAATGCGTTGCTGCGCCGCACCGCGGCGGCGGGCGATCGCAGCACGCTCGTCCACAAGGGGCTGGAGCTCGACCTCGCCCGCTCCATGGTCACCAATACGGCAACCGGCGACAGTACCGAGCTCACCAAAAACGAGCTGCGTATCCTCTCGCTGCTCTTGGGCCGCGCGGGCAAGATTGTCTCGCGCTCGGCTATCATGCAGGACCTGTGGGACTCCGACGCCTTCGTGGACGACAATACGCTCACCGTCAATATCAACCGCCTGCGCACCACGCTCGAAAAAATCGGCATCAAGGGGTATTTGACGACGCATCGCGGCCAAGGCTATTCGGTCTAGGAGCCGGTTATGTCGTTTGCCAAGTTCTTTAAAGATGCACTGCTTCCCATTGCCGTGTGGACCTGCGGCGTGCTGCTGAGCTGTTTTGTACTGACGGTCGCCGGCGCCCCGGCATCCATCGTGGTCGTGGCGGTCGGTGTGTCCTTTATCTTTGGCATGCTGGGCATCGTGATCGAGTACGTGCGCCGTCGTCGTTTTCTGTGCCAGCTGGAGCGCGCGGCAGAGGAGCTGGGGAGCCCCGCTTGGGTGCAGGAGATGGTGCAATGCCCGACCTATGCCGAGGGCGAGCTCGAATATGAGGTCTTGCGCCGGGTGGGCAAAGCCGCTTGCGACGAGGTGGCGGAAGGCCGGCGCCAGACCGATGACTACCGCGACTATATCGAGAGCTGGGTCCACGAGGCCAAGCTGCCCCTGGCGGCGGCTCATCTGATTTTAGAAAACCTGGACGGCAGCGAAGACGACCTGTCGCGCGTGGATGACCTGGGTCGCGAGCTGGCTCGCGTGGAGCGCTATATCGATCAGGCGCTGTACTATGCGCGCTCGGAAGTCGTAGAGCGCGACTACCTGATTCGCCGCTGGGGTCTCAAGAGCTTGGTGACGGGCGCGATTAAAGCCAACGCGCGCGAGCTCATTGCGGCGCACGTGGCTCCGGTGTGCGAGAACCTCGACTTTGAGGTGTTCACCGACGAGAAATGGCTCGAGTTTATTCTGGGCCAGCTCATTCAGAACAGCATTAAATATGCGCGTGAGGACGGCGCGAAGATTGTGTTTTCGGGTGCGTTGCTGGACGAGGGCCTGGCAAACGAGCGCATCGAGCTTACCGTCGCGGACAACGGCTGCGGCGTGAGCGCGGCTGACCTGCCGCGCGTGTTCGAGAAGAGCTTTACCGGCGATAACGGCCGCACCACCAAACGCGCAACGGGCATCGGCCTCTACCTGGTGGCGCGCCTGTGCTCCAAGATGGGCATCGACGTCACCGCGGCATCCGACTTCGGCGAAGGCTTTGTCGTAACATTCGCCTTCTCGACCAACAAGTTCCAATACTTCGAGTAGTCGGGCCGTCTTGTGATACGGATAGCCATGTTCCCGAACGTGACCATGGCTATGAGGCTCTAAAAAATCACCCAAACAAAACGTGCCACCCCGAACAAAACGTGCCGCCCCGTTTGGGGCGGCACGCCATTTTTTATCAGCCAACTCGTTGAAGTAAGGCTGCGAAGGCCGCGGGGCCGGGAGGGGTTTCCTAAGGGCACATCCCGCAGCCGCAACGCGGCGAGGACGTGCCCTTAGGAAACCCCGCAGGCCCCGCGGCCGGTGGGAGCAACGCTACTTCACGACCAGAATGTCGCAGTCGGTGTTGCGCAGCAGGAATGTCGAAATCGAACCCAGGAGCGCATACTTGATCGAGGAAAGGCCACGAGCGCCGCAGAGCACCAGATCGGGCTTGACCACGTCGAGCATCTCGTCCTTGAGCGTCTCACGAATACGGCCGGCGCGAATCATGACTTCGACCTCGGGAATGTTGGGATTAGCCTTGGCCTCTTCGAGCTGCTTGGCGATGGAGTTCTTAAAGGCCTCCTCCAGGCCGTTGACCAGATCGACCGGATAGGAACCGGCGCTCTCGAGCGCCGTGGAATCGATGACGTGACCGATAATCAGCTTGGCGCCATTGTTTGCGGCGACCTTGATAGCGCGTGTGAGCACAAAATCCTGCTGCTCAGTACCGTCGAGTGAAACAAATACCTTGGTATAGCCCTCGTTCATGGTTTCCTCCTTGGTCTATCGCACGGGCGCGGGGCTCGTGCATCGGACGACGTGTTGGCCGCCGGACACTTTAGCTTGTTGCAGTTATACCCAAGGATTTCGGTTTGACCGCTCGCAATTCTGTGAACGGGCGAGATTTTTGGTAAGGGTGGGCGCGGCCGCGGCCGAACGGTTGATAATGGGACATCGCCCGCAACCGTCCGCAGAACAACTATCGGCGGGTGACAAACGAGGGGGTCCCTTTGGATATCATCGAGCTTCTAAAATCTGCCTTCATGGGCCTGGTCGAGGGCATCACCGAATGGCTGCCCGTTTCGTCGACGGGCCACATGATCTTGGTGGACGAGTTCGTCAAGATGAATGTGAGCGAGACATTCTGGAATATGTTCCTGGTCGTGATTCAGCTTGGCGCCATTTTGGCCGTTTGCGTTCTGTTCTTCTACGACTTAAATCCGTTCTCGCCCAGCAAGGGCAAGGAGGGTCGTCGCGACACCTGGGTGCTGTGGGGCAAGATTGTGCTTGGCTGTATTCCCGCCGCGGCGATCGGTCTGCCGCTCAACGACTGGATGGAGGAGCATTTCTATAACGCTCCCGTCGTGGCGCTGGCGCTCATCGTGTACGGCGTGTTGTTTATCGTGATTGAGAACTGGCGTGCGAGTAAGCGCGAGAACGCCGCTCTTGCCGATTCGTTTGGTTCGCGTGCTGTGGTGGCGGGCGGGCGTCCCGCCGGTGCACACTTCGCGGCGCCTGCGGCGGATATTACCGAAGACAATGACGATGACGAGGATTTGGATTTTGGATCCATCGCCACGCTCGAGGACCTGAGCTGGAAGACCGCATTGGGTATCGGTTGCTTCCAGGTGCTTTCGTTGATTCCGGGCACATCACGTTCCGGCTCCACCATCATCGGCGGCCTGCTGCTGGGCTGCACGCGCTCGGTGGCGTCCAAGTTCACGTTTTTCCTGGCCATTCCCGTTATGTTTGGCGCGAGCGCGCTCAAGCTGGTCAAGTACTTCGTTAAGGGCGGTACGTTTGGCACCAACGAGATTGCCATTCTGGGCGTGGGCTGCGTCGTGGCCTTTGTGGTTTCGCTTATTGCCATCAAGTGGCTCATGGGCTTCGTTCGCCGTCACGACTTTAAGTGCTTTGGCGTCTACCGCATTATTCTGGGCATCGTGGTGCTCGCGTACTTCTTTGTTCTGGAGCCTATGCTCGGTCTGTAACTTGGTTGACGCTGCGCGGCGGCCAGAGCGCGGCGCACGGAGTCGTGGTGTGATTTGCATCGGTGCCCGCGCGGCTCGGTATACTGGTACGGCTCAAACTATGGCGCCGCCCGCAGGCGCGCCGTCCGTCAGATGAGGAGTCGCCCATGACCCAGCCCTTGCCCTGGGAAAAGAACGCCGCGGTACCCGTGCCGCCCGCGCCGGAACCCGTGCCGCTCGATGCATACACCGCCCCCGCTGCGCCGGAGCCCGAGCTCGTTCCGCTCGACATCTACGACGCTCCCGCGCCGGCACCCAAGCCCGTCAAGCCGCTCGTCGACATCGACAGCCTTAATCCCGCCCAGCGCGAGGCCGTCCTGACCACCGAGGGCCCGTTGCTGGTCCTCGCCGGCGCAGGCTCGGGCAAGACTCGCGTCCTGACCTTCCGCATCGCGCATATGCTCGGCGACCTGGGTGTTAAGCCTTGGCAGGTTCTTGCCATCACGTTTACCAACAAAGCCGCGGCCGAGATGCGCGAGCGTCTGACGGCGCTCATTCCCAGCGGTACCCGCGGCATGTGGGTGTGCACCTTCCACGCCATGTGCGTGCGCATGCTGCGCGAGGACGCCGACCTGCTGGGTTACACCGGTCAGTTCACCATCTACGATGACGATGACTCAAAGCGCATGGTGCGTGACATTATGCAGGCGCTCGGCATCGAGCAAAAGCAGTTCCCCATCAACATGATTCGCAGCAAGATCAGTTCGGCCAAAAACGCCATGATCGGCCCCGAGGACATGCTCAAATCCGCCGATAGCCCCAACGACAAAAAGGCCGCGCAGGTCTACCTGGAGCTGGAGCGCCGCCTGCGCGCCGCCAACGCGATGGACTTCGACGATTTGCTCGTGCGCACACTCGAACTGCTGCGTACCCGCCCCGAGGTGCTCGACAAGTACCAGGAACGCTTCCGCTACATTAGCGTCGACGAGTATCAGGACACCAACCACGTCCAGTACGAAATCGCCAACCTTCTGGCCGCCAAGTACCAAAACCTCATGGTTGTGGGCGACGATGACCAGTCCATTTACAGCTGGCGTGGCGCCGACATCACCAACATCTTGGACTTTGAGCAGGACTTTAAAAACTGCAAGACTGTTAAGCTCGAGCAGAACTACCGCTCTACGGGCCATATCCTAAACGCCGCCAACGCCGTGGTGCGTCACAACTCGCAGCGCAAGGACAAGCGCCTGTTTACGGCCGAGGGCGATGGCGAGAAGATTCAGGCCTTCCAGGCGAGCGACGAGCGCGACGAGGGCCGCTGGATTGCCGGTGAGATCGAGAAACTGCATGCCAAAGGCACGAGCTACGACGACATCGCCGTGTTTTATCGCACCAACGCCCAGTCGCGTATTCTCGAAGATATGTTTCTGCGCGCGGGCGTGCCCTATAAGATCGTGGGCGGCACTCGATTCTTCGACCGTGCCGAGATTCGCGACGTCATGGCCTACCTCAAGATGATCGTGAACCCGGCCGACGAGATGAGCGTCAAGCGCGTCATCAACACACCGCGCCGCGGCATTGGCTCCACCTCAATCCAAAAGATCGAGCAGCTGGCACGCGACAACCGTTGCTCGTTCTTCCAGGCTTGCGAGATCGCGTGCGCCGAAACCGGCATGTTTAGCGCCAAGGTGCGCAACGGCCTGTCGAGCTTTGTCTCGCTGGTGCGCGAGGGCCGCCGCATGGACGGCGAGCTCAAGGACGTTGTCGAGATGATCGTCGATAAGACGGGCCTTCTGCAGGCGTTTCGCGCCGAGGGCACCATGGAATCTGAGAGCCGCGCCGAGAACATCCAGGAATTTCTGGGCGTTGCGGCGGAATTTGAGGAGACGCACGAGGATATCGAGGGTACGCTCGAGAGCCTAGAAGAGCTGCGCGCAGCCGGTGTTGCCGACGTGCCTGCCGGCGCCGAGCCCGAGCCCGTCGTGGTGAGCGTGTCTGCGCCCGAACCGGGGCCATCTGTCCCGGCATCCTCGTTTGAGGCGCTCGTCGGCGCCCGTGACGCCGCGGGCTCCAATCCGCTCGATGGCTTGGCCGCTCCGGCGCTGTCTCCGCAGGATGCCCTGGCCGCCGCCATCGCAGGCAACGCGTATGCCGCGCCGACGGAGCTGTCGGCGGGTGCCGTGCATGCCGGCGAGATCGAGCGTACCTACGGTCCGCTCACCTGCAAGGCGCTGCCGGCACTCATGGAGTGGCTGGCCTTGCGCTCCGACTTGGATTCCCTGGCCGGCGAGACGCATGCCATTACCATGATGACCATCCACTCCGCCAAGGGCCTGGAGTTTCCGGCGGTGTTCGTGGCCGGCATGGAGGAGGGTATCTTTCCGCACGTGCACGACTTTGGCGGCAGCGATGATCCGGGCAAGCTCGAGGAGGAGCGTCGCCTGGCCTACGTCGCCATCACGCGTGCCCGCAAGCGCCTGTTCTTGACCTATGCGGCCACGCGTCGCACCTACGGTTCGACCTCCGCCAACCCGCGTTCGCGCTTTCTCAACGAGATTCCGTTTGAGGATATCGAGTTTAGCGGTATCGGTTCTGCCGGTTTTGAGGGCACGGGCTGGGAGAAGCGCGGCGACCGTCGCGGCACCTTTGGCTCGGGCACGGGTTCGGATATGTATGGCGGCAAGGTGTTTGGTTCGCATACGCGCTCGACCGGCGGTTCCGGTTCGCGCGGCGGATCGAGCTTCGACGATTTCTTTGGCGGCAGCAGCTACGGGACCGAGCGCCATCGTGGGGTCTCGCCCGACGCCGGCCGCGTTGCCTCGACCTTTGGCTCGGGCGCACCGCGAGCCAAAAAGCCGTCGTCCAAGGTGTCCCCAACAGTGGAGCGCAAGGTCGATCGCGCCAGCGCGTCGCAGGACTTTGCCGCGGGCGATACCGTGAGTCATAAGACCTTTGGCACGGGTACCGTGATCTCGGTCGCTGGAGACATGATCGAGGTCCAATTCGAAAAGACCGGCCAGACCAAAAAGCTTATGAAGGGCTTCGCTCCGATTGTTAAGCTGAATGCCTAACTGCGAGGTTGGCCGGGCGCGCTGGGGGCTTTGGTCGCCTGCTCGGACAGTCCTGCTCGCACGGAGAGCACATTAAGTGCTCTCCGGCTCGTGCGGAACTCGCGATCGACCAAAGCCCCCGACGCGCCCTCTTCCTTGTGGCGTTTTGGCCTGCAGCTTTCGAACCTCGCTCTGCTCGTTCGCTTTTTGATCTGGAGAGCCGGGTGGGCTGATAGATAGATACGAGTAGGGGCTCTTCCGTACATGGTCGGGAGAGCCCCTTGTTGCGTTTTGGTTGTTGGCGCGACCTAGAGGTGGCTGATAATCAGTTCCATCTGGCCTTCGAGATCAATGGAGCTGACGGTGCTGGGTGCCAGCAGATGGCTTCCCTTGTGGACGGGGTCGCCGCAGACGGTACCTTCGCCGTCGATGACCGACAGGCACATGAAGGGCCAGCGCTGCTCCAAGGTCTTGCTGCCGTCGACGCGCACGCGATCGACGGTGTAGCAGGAGTTAGACTCGAGCCCGGTTACGCCGTTCACCTCGGGCGCGGCCACCGTGCCGTCGGTCGGAGCCTGAGCATCAAAGTCGATGCAGTCGAGGCTCTGCTCAATGTGCAGGGGACGCAGCTTGCCGTCGGTGCCGGGACGGTCGTAGTCGTACAGGCGATATGTCACGTCGCTTGACTGTTGCGTCTCCAAAATGAGCGTGCCGGTCTTGATGGCGTGTACGGTACCGGAATCAATCTGGAAAAAGTCGCCCTTGTGGATCGGCAGCACGTTGAGCATGTCGTCCCAACGGCCCCCCTCGATCATCTGCGCGGCCTCGGCGCGGTCATGCGCGCGCTGGCCGACGATGATCGTGGCGCCGGGCTCGCAGTCCAGCACATACCAGCACTCGGTTTTGCCCAGGCTGCCGTTCTCGTGCTTGGCGGCGTACTCGTCGTTGGGATGAATCTGGATCGAAAGGTCGTCCTTGGCGTCCAGAATCTTAACGAGCAGCGGGAACTCCTTGCCCTCGCACCTGCCAAAGAGCTCGCGGTGCTCGGCCCACAGCCACGACAGCGTGTGGCCGGCATACGGGCCCTCCGCAATCTGGCAGTCGCCGTTGGGGTGGGCCGAGATGGCCCAACACTCACCGATGGGTCCATCGGGAATGTCGTAGCCAAATACGGTTTCGAGCTGGCGGCCGCCCCAGATCTTCTCGTGGAAGATCGGCGTCAGTTTAATCAAATCGGACATATTCATACCCCATTGTGTTGCGCGGGCGTTGCACAAACAGCTCAAAACGAGCGCCCGCATGACTACAAAAACCTATGCCAACGTTACGTTGTGCAACTCAAAGCGGTCGCCAACGTTGCGCGAGACCGAATACTCAAAGGCCGCGCCGCTGTCCAAAAAGCCAATCTGGTTGAGCTCGAGCAGGGGAGAGCCAGGTTTGGTGTCCAGGCGCTCGGCTTCTTCCTCGGTTGCTGCCACGGCGCGAATGGTACGGTGGAAGCTCGAGATCTTCAGCCCACATTGCTCGCGGACAAAGCGGTAGACCGATCCGTACAGGTCCTTCTTTTTAAGGCCCGGAATCAGCTCGAGGGGCATGTAGGTGTACTCGATAACGATGGGCTTCTCATCGGCCTGACGCACGCGCACGATGTGATAGGCAAAGTCATCCTCGGCAATTCCCAGCTGGGCTGCGATGTCCGCTGGTGGATTAACAATCGAGAAATCGTAGACCACCGAGGTCACCTTCTCCCCGCGGTGCTCATACGAAAAGCCCTGGGCACGGTCGTTTTTGCCCTGGAAAAACGCTTGGCCGGGAAGCCCCGCCGTGTCCTTAACGTAGGTACCCGATCCACGACGGCTGGTAACAAGACCTTCCTCGGTGATTTGCTCGATAGCTCGTTTGACAGTGATTTTGGAAACGCTATAGAGCTCGCAGAACTCAACGACGGTGGGAAGCTTGTCGCCTGGTTTAAGAGCGCCATCCTCAATACTTCGACGAATATCTGCAGCTATCGCCTCGTATTTGGGAATCATGGAACCTCCTTTCCAACTTGATTGAGTATAAAAGAAAGTATACTCAACACCTAAGTATCCCTATTGAGTCATTGAAAAGTTCGATAGATATATTACTAAAAGTCGCTTTGCGCTAAAAATAAAAGCGCTCTAAATAAATATACATTCGAATAATGTCGTGTTGAGAAATCTAATCGGTCCGAGGACGGGGCCGAACCGATTTAGCACCCAGCGAACCGAATCCTGCATTCTGCATTTCCTCAGATAAAACCTACCAAAACAAACCTGTCCCTTTTTGGTAGGTTTTTGCCTTGGGAGCGGTACCATACAGACAATGTTTAAACGAGAAAGGCGGGCCCCTATGGAACCTAAGCAGTACTACATCGGCATCGACGTCGGCGGCACTTCGGTTAAGGAGGGCCTGTTCGACAGGGATGGTAACCTGCTTGCGAAGGTCAGCGTGCCCACGCCTCCCATCGTTGACGCTGCGGGCTTTGCCGCGGTGACCGAGGCTATCGACCAGGTGGTCGCCAAGGCACAGATTCCGCGCGCCTTTGTGGCGGGCATTGGCCTTGCTGTTCCGTGCCCCATTCCGGCAGCGGGCGATGCCAAGGTCAAGGCCAACATTGCCATTAACCTGCCCGAGTTGAAGATCGCCATTCAGGAGCACTGCCCCGATGCGGTCGTTAAGTACGAGAACGATGCCAACGCCGCTGCCATGGGCGAGGCTTGGCTCGGTTCTGCCAAGGACGTGCAGAATGTGGTGATGGTCACCATCGGTACCGGCGTGGGCGGCGGCGTTATCGTCAACGGCGATGTGGTGTCGGGTGTTGTGGGCGCCGGCGGCGAGATTGGCCATATGTGCCTGAATCCGGCTGAGGAGCGCACTTGCGGCTGCGGCGGCCATGGCCACCTGGAGCAGTATTCCAGCGCCACCGGCGTGGTGAGCAACTACCTTGCCGAGTGCAAGAAGGCGGGCGTCGAGCCCATCGAGCTCACCGGCCCCTCCGATTCCAAGGACGTGTTCCAAGCCTGCCGCGAGGGTGATAAGCTCGCGCTGGCCGCGGCCGATACCATGGCCGACTATCTCGGCCGCGCCCTGGCGCTTATTGCCAACGTGGTCGATCCCGAGATGTTCCTAATCGGCGGCGGCGCCTCCGCCTCGGCCGATGTCTACCTCGATAAGGTTCGCGAGTACTTCCAGCGCTACGCGCTTTCCGCCTCGCGCGAGACGCCCATTAAGGTTGCCTCGCTCGGAAACGACGCCGGCATCATCGGTTCTGCCTACGTAGCCCTGCGCGCTGCCGGTAAATAGCTGGTGCAAGGGGGCCAGGTTACTTTGCACCAACATGGTGCAAAAGGGACAGCCTTGGCCCCCATACCTGCCACAAAATATGCCGTGGCCCTTCCGTCCCCAAAGGCCAGCTGCCAGCGTGCTACCATAGCTACGTCTAAGTACACATACCAAGTGGAGGATACCCATGGCAAACGTTCTTGTCTTTGGTCACCAGAACCCCGATAACGACGCCATCATGAGCGCCGTCGTTCTGTCTCAGCTGCTCAATCAGGTTGAGTATGCCGGCAACACCTATGAGGTCTGCGCTCTTGGTCAGCTTCCGGCAGAGTCCGCCAAGCTGCTCGCAGACGCCGGCATTGCCGAGCCCCGCATGATTGAGTCCGTCGAGGCCGGCCAGCTTGTCGTTCTCACCGACCACAACGAGTCCGCCCAGTCCGTCGCCGGCCTTAAGGACGCCACGGTCTTTGGCGTCGTTGACCATCACCGCATCGGCGACTTTGAGAGCGCCGGCCCGCTGCACTACATCTGCCTGCCCTGGGGTTCCAGCTGCACCATCGTCACTAAGCTCGCCGGCGTGCTCGGCGTTGAGCTTTCCGACGTTCAGGCCAAGCTGCTGCTCTCGGCCATGATGACCGACACGCTCATGCTCAAGAGCCCCACCACCACCGATGTCGACCGCGCCGTCGCCGCCAAGCTCGGCGAGCAGGTGGGCGTCGACCCGGTCAAGTTTGGCATGGAGGTCTTCCTCACCCGTCCGTCCGGCTCCTTCACCGCAGCCGAGATGGTCGGCAACGACATCAAGATGTTCGAGCCCGCCGGCAAGAAGCTGCTCATCGGCCAGTACGAGACCGTCGACAAGAGCCGTGCGCTCGGCATGATCGACGAGATCCGCGAGGCCATGCGCGCCTACGCCGCCGAGAAGGGTGCCGACGGCATCGTCCTGTGCATCACCGACATCATGGAGGAGGGCTCGCAGGTCCTGCTCGAGGGCGAGACCGAGGCCGCTCAGAAGGGCCTGGGCATTGCCGACGAGCACGACGGCGTCTGGATGCCGGGCGTCCTCTCCCGTAAGAAGCAGGTCGCTGCCCCCATCATGGCCGCCTGCTAGGTTTTGTAGCCTGCTACGACCGGACCGCGGACGCCCCGCGCTCCGGTCGTTTTTTGTGCGCGGGACCGCGTCCCCTATTGGACAGGGGCGCCCGTACCGTTGGGCAAATAATGTTCAACCTGTGGTTCCGCTTTTCGGCCACGCCTGCGTGCTTGTCGTGCAGGGTAGGCTAGATGCAAGCGTAATACGTTGGAGCGCGGTGCCGCCACTTGGGCGGGCCGTGCTTTTTTAAGACGGGAGCTTTCCCGTGAAAGGAGCCGCCCATGGCAGCAACTGAGCAGCTGTTCAACGTTCGTGAGCGCAAGCGCTTTGAACGTCATGACATCTGGGAGCGCATCGCCGAGAACGGCACGATTTCCGCCGCCGTCATGGTCATCGCCGCCATCGCCGCCGTTATCTGCGCCAACACCGATGTCTACGAGGCTATCCATCACTTTTTGGAGACCCCGCTGTATGTGGGTCTGGGCAACCTTACGGCTGGCCTCACCGTCGAGCTTTTCGTCAACGACTTTCTCATGGCGATCTTCTTTTTGTTGGTGGGCATTGAGCTTAAGTACGAGATGACGGTCGGCGAGCTCAAGAATCCGCGTCAGGCCATGCTTCCCATGCTGGCAGCCGTGGGCGGCGTCGTCGTTCCCGCCTGCATCTACCTGATCTTTAACCATGCCGGCGCCCGCAACGGTTGGGCCATCCCCATGGCAACCGATATTGCCTTTGCGCTGGGCGTGCTGTCGCTTTTGGGCAATCGCGTGCCCAACGGCGTGCGCGTGTTCTTCTCGACGCTTGCCATCGCCGACGACCTCATCTCCATCGCCGCCATCGCCATTTTCTACGGCCAGAGCCCCAGTCCGTTTTGGCTGGGTGCCGCTGCAGTTGTGACCTGCGCACTTGTGTGGCTCAACAAAACTCAGCATTATCGCCTTGCCCCGTACTCGGTGCTTGGTCTACTGCTGTGGTTTTGCATGTTTAAGAGCGGCGTGCACGCCACGCTTGCCGGTGTCATCCTGGCCTTCACCATCCCGGCCAAGTGCGGTGTTAAGCTCGATAGCCTTACCGATTGGCTTGGCGAGTACCTGCCGTTGCTCGACGACCGTTACGACGACGAGGCGCACATCCTGGGCCAGCACGACTTTACCCTTTCGACTACCAAGGTCGAGCGTGTCATGCACCGTGTGACCCCGCCGCTCATCCGCATGGAGCGCCTGATCTCCACGCCGGTCAACTTTGTGATCCTGCCGATCTTTGCGTTTGTCAACGCGCAGGTTCGCCTTGTGGGCGTGGACATGAGCGTGCTGCTTACCGACCCGGTGACCCTCGGCGTGTACTTTGGCATGCTGCTGGGTAAGCCGATCGGTATCTTTGGCGTGACGTTTGCCCTGGTCAAGCTTAAGGCTTGCGAGCTGCCTCATAACGTTAACTGGCATATGATCGCCGGCGTGGGCATTTTGGGTGGCATCGGCTTTACCATGTCGATCCTCATCAGCGGCCTCGCCTTCCCGACGGCCCAGTTCGAGGTTCTGGCCGCCAAGGCCGCCATTCTTGCCGGTTCTGTTACCGCGGCCGTGCTGGGCATGATCTACATGAGCGTGGTCTGCAAGCACCCTTCGCCCAAGGACGAGTAGGAGCGCGAAAACCGGGGCCGGACATGCCCCGGATGCCCTCGTGTGAAAAAACGCCGTTTGTGAGCACTGTCACAAACGGCGTTTCATTTATTTGCCATTTTTATTCCACGGTGCCGTAGACGGCGCCCCAGCCGTGGGCGGCAAGGGCCGAGTTAAGCTGGTCGCAAAGCGATTGGCGGTCGTAGTGGCCGGGCGGCAAAAGATTCACGATTTCCATGAGATCGGGCGCCAGGTCCAAGATCTCCGCCTGAACGATTAGATCCAGGCGGTCAATGGCCTTACGGTCATAAAACAAGCCGTCGACCAGACGCTGCAGGTCTCCGAACTCCTCGGCTTGAAAAGAGCCGTATTCCATACTGCCTCCTTGGATGTGCCATGCGGCTATACGGGTCATACGGTGGATATCGTAATTCATTGCGATGGACTTAATCTATCACGGCTTCATACCGTTGCGGCGGTAGCGGTCTATACTTAGACAAACTGCAACGTCCCGCTTTGCGAAAGGTCGCACCCATGCAGACGATCTACCAGAAGATGGAAACCACCGAACTCGATGCCGCCATCGAGGCTCTCAAAGCCGAGGTTGCCGAGGTCAAGGCCAAGGGCCTGGCGCTCGACATGGCGCGCGGCAAGCCGTCGCCCTCCCAGGTGGACATCTCGCGCCCCATGCTCGATATCCTCAATGCCGACGCCGATCTGCACGACGGTAACGTCGACTGCTCCAACTACGGCTGCTTTGAGGGCATCCCCTCGGCACGCAAGCTGGCGGGGGAGTTCCTGGGTTGCCCCGCCGATCAGACGCTCGTACTGGGTTCGTCGAGCCTTTTGATCGAGCACGATATCGCCGGTATGTTCTGGCGCTGCGGCTCGTGCGGCAGCGAGCCTTGGGAGGCTTATGAGGCCGCGCACGACGGTAAGAAGGTCAAGTTCCTGTGCCCGGTTCCTGGCTACGACCGTCATTTTGGCATCACCGCCGACCTGGGTATCGAGAACGTCCCCGTCGCGATGACCGGCAGCGGCCCCGACATGGACGAGGTAGAGCGCCTGGTTGCCGCCGACGACTCCATCAAGGGCATCTGGTGCGTGCCCAAGTATTCCAACCCCACGGGCATCACCTTTAGCGAGGACACCGTGCGCCGCTTGGTCGAGATGCCCACGGCCGCGCCCGATTTTCGCATCTTTTGGGACAACGCCTACTGCGTGCACGACCTGTACGACGAGACCGACGAGCTCGCCAACATCTTCGATCTTGCCCGCGCGGCGGGTACCGAGGACCGCGTGGTGGCATTCGCCTCGACGTCCAAGATTACCTTCCCGGGCGCGGGCATCGGCTTTATCGGTGCGAGTCCCGCGGTCATCGCGGAGTTCTCTAAGCGCCTGAAGGCCGGTCTTATCAGCGCCGACAAGCTCAACCAGCTACGCCACGTGCGCTTCCTTCCCACCATCGAGGCGGTCAAGGAGCACATGAAAAAGCATGCCGAGTTCTTGCGTCCGCGCTTTGAGGCCGTCGAGCGCAAGCTCACTGAGGGCCTGGGCGATACGGGTTGCGCTACTTGGACGCATCCCCGCGGCGGCTACTTTGTGAGCTTTGATGGCCCCGAGGGCTCGGCCCAAAAGGTCGCAGCGCTTTGCGCCGACCTGGGTGTCAAGCTCACGCCGGCAGGTGCCACCTGGCCTTATGGCAAGGATCCGCGCGACACCAACATCCGCATCGCGCCGAGTTATCCCACGGTCGAGGACCTGGAGGCCGCACTCGACGTGCTGGTGCTGGCCGTCAAGCTTGTCGCTGCCGAGCTTGCTCGTGCCGAGCGCGCCTAACGCGTAGGGCCCCGCAAATCCGCGTCCAGTACCATCCGCACTCTCGATACGCAAAGGAGCGTATATATGGATTTGGGTATTTCCACCAACCCCACGCCGGAGCTCTACACCATCAGGGTGACCGGTGAGATTGATATCTCTAACGCCGACAGCTTGCGTAACGCCATCGACTTGGCGCTCGAGCAGCCCACCGAGGCCGTTGAGCTCGACTTTGCCCAGGTGAGCTATATCGACTCGACAGGTATTGGCGTACTTGTGGGCGCCGCGCACCACGCAGCCGATCACGACAAGCGGTTTGGCTGCGTCAACGTGCAGCCCCCGGTGATGCGCGTGGTTCAGTTGCTGGGTGTCGACCAGGAGATTTCAATTACGGCGGCATAAGCCCTGCCCCAAAAAGGGCGTGCCGTTTGGTATATGTTTGTGATGCGCTCGGATGTTTTGGCGTCCGGGCGCTATACTTGACCGAATGAATAGACGAGTTCCGGCCGAATGGCGCGGTGCGGGCTCGACTCACATCGAGCCTTGGAGGTATGTGTGTTTGGTATTGGAGAGGGTGAGCTCGCGATCATCGTGGTCTTCGGCTTTTTGCTGTTTGGCCCGGATAAGCTCCCGCAGATGGGCCGCACGATCGGCCGTGCCATCCGTCAGTTCCGCGAGACGCAGGAAAAGATGACGGCTGTTGTTCAGTCCGAGATTATCGATCCGGTAAGCGAGGCCGCTTCGGCTCCGGTCAAGCCCAAGAAGGCTGCCGTCGATGACGATTCCGATGCGGACGAGGATGCCGTCGAGACGGCCGCGCCCGCAAAGAAGGAGACCTTTGCCGAGCGCCGTGCCCGCCTTGCCGCCGAGAAGGCCGCGAGTGAGGGTGCTGCCGAGGACGAAGGTGCTGCTGGCGAGGCTGAGGGCCCCGAGTCTGCCGCTGCCGCCGTCGAGCCCGAGCCTGCTGCAGAGCCGGAGCCCGAGCCCGAGCCGGCAGAGCCCACGACGGCTGACCTCTACGCCCGTCGTCCCCGCAAGCGCAAGGCCGTCGTCGACCAGCTCGCTCGCGAGCTCGAGGCCGAGGACGACGCCGCTGCCGCCCATGCCCCGAAGGGAGGCGATGAGTAATGCCTATCGGACCTGCGCGCATGCCGCTCTTCGATCATCTGGGTGAGCTCCGTCGTCGCCTGACCATCGTGGTCGTGTCAGTCTTTGCCGCCGCCATCGTGCTGTATTTCGCCACGCCCGTGGTGCTCGACATCCTGGAAGACCCCATCCGCTCCTTTGTGCCGGACGGTAAGTTCTACATCACCACCACGCTCGGCGGCTTTGGTCTGCGCTTTTCGCTGGCTCTCAAGATGGCCGTTGTCATGTGCACGCCTATGATCATTTGGCAGATTCTGGCGTTTTTCCTGCCGGCGCTTCGCCCCAACGAGCGCAAATGGGTTGTGCCCACGGTGCTCGCCTCGACGGTGCTGTTCTTCCTGGGCGCAATCTTTTGCTACTTCATCATCATCCCTGCGGGCTTTGAGTGGCTCATCGGCGAAACCTCGGCCGTCGCTACGGCGCTGCCCGATCTGGAGAACTACGTCAACATGGAGCTGCTCTTTATGATCGGCTTTGGTGTGGCGTTTGAGCTGCCGCTCATCATCTTCTACCTGTCTGTCTTCCATATCGTGTCCTATGCGGCCTTCCGCGGTGCCTGGCGTTACGTATACGTTGGCCTGCTTGCGGGCTCGGCTGTGATTACGCCCGACGGCTCGCCCGTTACACTGGGTCTCATGTATGGCGCCCTGCTCTCGCTCTACGAGATTTCGCTCGCCATCGCCCGCGTGGTCATTACCGCGCGCGATGGCAAGGAAGGCTTGTTTGTGAGCCGTCTGGATCTGTTCTCGAACGACGACGAGGACGACGACGAGGAGTAAATCCGTATGCACGAGGTTGGCATTGTCAACGGCATACTCGATACAGTGATTCGCGCGGCGCGTGGGGCGGGGGCCTCGCGCGCTGTTTTGGTAACGCTGCGCATTGGGGATATGACCGAAGTTGTGCGTGAGGCGCTCGACTTTGCGTGGGAGACGTTTCGCGACGAGGACATGCTCACGCGCGGCTGCGAGCTTGCCGTGGAGGAAGTCCATCCACAAAGCGAGTGCCTGGACTGCCGCGAGGTCTTTGAACACGACCGCTTCCATTGCCGCTGTCCTCAGTGTGGCGGCACCAACGTGCGCCTGCTGCACGGCCGCGAGCTCGACATCGCCAGCATCGAGATCGAAACCCCCGACAATTAACCAGCCTGCCATTTGGGGACGGGGTATAAATGGTAGAAGTAAGGAGTGCCGAGTATGGCCGAGAAAACTATTGATATCGCATCGCCAATTCTGTCGCGCAATGAGCGCCTGGCAGATCAGCTGCGTCAGCGATTCAAAGAGACAGGCACCTATGTGATCAATGTGCTGTCGAGTCCCGGCTCTGGTAAGACCACCACGATTCTGGGCACCAACGAGCGCCTGCGCGACAAAGCCGGCCTGCGCTGTGCCGTCATCGAGGGCGATATCGCCTCGGATGTCGACGCCATCACCATGAAGGAAGCCGGCATGCCCGCCATTCAGATCAACACGGGCGGTCTTTGCCACCTCGAGGGCAACATGATCATGGAGGCCGTTGATGCGTTTGACCAGGCAGTGGGCCTTCAAAACATCGATGTTATCTTTATCGAAAACGTGGGCAATCTGGTCTGTCCGGTCGACTTTGACCTGGGCGAGAACCTGTCCATCATGATTCTCTCGGTGCCCGAGGGCGACGACAAGCCCATTAAGTACCCGGGCATCTTCCAGCACGCTGGCGCACAGCTGCTCAACAAGGTCGATGTGGCCCCGGCTTTCGATTTTGACATGGATAGGTATACTAAGACACTCGATGACCTCAATCCGCAGGCGCCGCGGTTTGCCGTGAGCGCACGCAAGGGCGAGGGCATGGATGCCTGGTGCGATTGGCTCATCGGGCAGATCGAACAAACAAGGGCGTAAGTCGGCCGTCGTACGTGCGGGCGCAGCCGCAGACACACGAGATAGGAGCCTCTTTTGAAGCTCATCATCGCCGAGAAAAACGACGCCGCGCGCCAGATTGCCGAGCGTCTTTCCACGGGTAAGCCCAAAAAGGACAAGGTGTACAACACCCCCATCTACCGTTTTGAGTGGAAGGGCGAGGAGTGCGTGACAATCGGCCTTGCCGGTCACATCCTTGCGCCCGATTTTTGCGACAGCGTGCTGTTCGATAAAAAGCTGGGTTGGTATTCGGTCACCGAGGACGGCGAGATGCTGCCGGCCGACATACCCGATGGCCTGGCGCGTCCGCCCTATGACACCAAGCGCAAACCGTTCCTTGCCGACGGTATCTCCATCAAAGGCTGGAAGCTCGAGAGCCTGCCCTACCTTACCTGGGCGCCCGTTATCAAGCTGCCGGCCGAGAAAGAACTCATTCGCTCGCTCAAGAACCTTGCCAAGAAGTCCGACAGCGTCATCATCGCCACGGACTTCGATCGCGAGGGCGAGCTGATTGGTTCGGACGCCCTCAACAAGGTGCGCGAGGTTGCGCCCGACTTACCGGTTGCCCGCGCCCAGTATTCTTCGTTTACCAAGGCCGAGATCACGCAGGCCTTTGATAACCTCGTCTCGCTCGACCAGAACCTGGCCGATGCCGGCGAGAGTCGTCAGCACATCGACCTCATTTGGGGTGCGGTGCTCACGCGCTACCTGACGCTCGCCAAGTTTGGCGGCTTTGGCAACGTGCGTTCTGCCGGCCGCGTGCAGACCCCGACGCTCGCCTTGGTGGTCGAGCGCGAGCGCGAGCGCATGGCGTTTGTGCCCGAGGACTACTGGCAGATTCGCGGCATGGCTGCCGCGCAGGCTGCTGCCGAGGACGACCGCTTTAAGATCGCGCACAAGACGGCGCGCTTTACCGACAAGGATGCTGCCGAGATGGCGTACGACCATGTCGACGGCGTTGCGACGGCAACCGTTGCCGCGGTGACCAAGCGCTCGCGCAAGCAGCAGCCGCCCACGCCGTTTGCGACCACCTCGCTGCAGGCTGCCGCTGCGGCCGAGGGCATCTCGCCCGCACGCACCATGCGCATCGCCGAGTCCCTCTACATGGCGGGTCTTATCAGCTATCCGCGTGTCGACAACACCGTGTACCCCGCGACGCTCGATCTGGGCGCCGTGGTGAGTGACCTGGCAAAGATCAACCCGGCGCTGGCGCCCGTATGCAAAAAGGTGCTCGCCGGTCCCATGAAGCCCACGCGCGGCAAGGTCGAGACCACCGACCACCCGCCTATCTACCCCACGGGCGAGGGCGATCCGTCCACGCTCGACGGTGGCCAGCGCAAGCTCTACGACCTCATCGCTCGTCGCTTCCTGGCGACGCTTATGGGCCCCGCCACCATCGAGAACACCAAGCTCGAGCTCGACGTGAACGGCGAGCCGTTCGTGGCTTCGGGCGATGTGCTCGTGACCCCGGGTTTCCGCGAGGTATACCCGTACGGACTCAAGCGCGACGAGCAGATGCCGCCGCTGGAGCAGGGCGACATGGTCGACGTATTCGACATTAAGCTCGAGGCCAAGCAGACCGAGCCGCCCGCACGCTACAGCCAGGGCAAGCTTGTGCAGGAGATGGAAAAGCGCGGCCTGGGCACCAAGTCCACGCGCGCGAGCATCATCGAGCGTCTGTACGCCGTGCGCTACCTCAAAAACGATCCCGTGGAGCCGAGTCAGCTGGGTATCGCCATCATCGATGCACTGTCGCAGTTTGCCCCGCGCATCACGAGCCCCGATATGACCAGCGAGCTCGACGGCGACATGACCCGCGTGGAGCGCGGCGAAGATACCGAAGAGCATGTCGTGACGCACTCGCGCGCACTGCTGGCCGGCGTGCTCGATGAGCTGCTCAAGCATACGCAGGAGCTGGGCGACGCCATCAGCGATGCCGTCACGGCCGATGCGCGCGTGGGCGCCTGCCCCAAGTGCGGCAAGGATCTGGTCATGAAGACGAGCGCCAAGACCCGCGGCAGCTTTATCGGCTGCATGGGCTGGCCCGACTGCGACGTGACCTATCCGGTGCCGAGCGGTGTCAAGGTGAGCCCGCTCGAGGGCGAGGCGGCCGTGTGTCCCGAATGCGGCGCACCGCGCATTAAGTGCCAGCCGTTCCGCCAGAAGGCTTTCGAGATCTGCGTGAACCCCACGTGTCCCACCAATTACGAGCCCGACCTTAAGGTGGGCGAGTGCAAGGTGTGCGCCGAGGCCGGACGCCATGGCGATCTGATTGCGCACAAGAGCGAGAAGAGCGGCAAGCGCTTTATCCGCTGCACCAACTATGACGATTGCGGCGTGAGCTATCCGCTGCCGGCGCGTGGCAAACTCGAGGCGACGGGCGAGACCTGTCCCG
The DNA here is from genome assembly GCF_052121995.1 of Collinsella sp. LCP19S3_A7. Lineage (NCBI taxonomy): Bacteria > Bacillati > Actinomycetota > Coriobacteriia > Coriobacteriales > Coriobacteriaceae > Collinsella > Collinsella sp. LCP19S3_A7. The sequence goes on from NZ_JBQKDE010000002.1 coordinate 84,336, forward strand.
AGTGCGGCGCTCCCATCGTGGTGGTCAACACGGCGCGCGGTCCGTGGCGTATCTGCGTCAACATGGACTGCCCGACCAAGGAGAAGAAGCCCGCCCGCGGCCGCAAGACGACGACCAAGGCGAGTACGGCGAAGAAGACCACAGCGAAAAAGAAGACCACGGCGAAAAAGACGACTGCCAAGAAGGCTGCCGCGAAAAAGACGACCACAAAGAAGGCGGCCGCCAGCAAGTAGCGCGCAGCCGAAACATTGCCCAAAACAAAAACGGGCGAGGGTCCCATGGTCCTCGCCCGTTTTTTGTTCGGCAGTTCGGCAGTTGGGGACGTTCCTTTTCTACCGGCAGTGTAGGAACGTCCCTAACTGCCAGCTCGGGAACGACAAAAAGCTAGTTCACCTCGACGGGTTTGGCGCTGGGATAGCGGTCCTCAAAGTCCAAGCGATACTTGTTGCTGCTGGTTCCCGGCTCGTTGTCGCGTGCCAGCGGCGCCACGATTTCGTCCTTATGGTCCGAGGGCTTTGCGTACTTTAGACTGATCTCCCAGGCATCGCAGATCGCGTCGATGCGGTGATCCAGGTCGTCATACAGGGCAATGATGTCTTTCCAGGAGTGGTAGTTCTTGGAGCTCATGGGGACGTCCAGGTCCTCGACGATATCGTAATACTGCTCGATGGTCTCCTCCGTGCGCTCGGCGACGTCGGCGAGATTTTGACGGGTGGTGCGATCTTCTTCCAGATAGCTACCATTGAAGGCCTGCGCGCAGGCGCGGACCTGGCTATCGAGGTCCTCGAGCAGGTCGTAGTATTCGCTCAGGCGACGGTAGAGGTTCTGCTCGGAGAGGGTTGCTTCGCCGCCAGCCTCGTCCTCGTCGTCATCGTCATCGTCGTAAAGGCTATTGGGGTCGCCGAGAGGCTTGAGGTCATCATCGTCAACATCGTGGTGCAGCTTGGTAACCTCGGCAGTCGTCTGCGTGGCGGAGTTGTCGAACGGTTTGATCACAAAGAAGATGACCAGGGCGATGATGATTGCCACCAGCGCAACGATAACGGCGACAAGCGCCCCGGTGCCGCTCTTTTTGGGAGCGGGGGTCTGTGGCGAAGCAGGCGCGTATGCGGGAGCCGGCTGCTGTTGGGGCGAGCCGCTCGCGACGGGTATGCACTGCGTGGTCTCGACGGCCGCGGGGCTTGCGGCGGGGTCGGGGCGATAAGCGAGGGGATCGTCCGCCTTGGCTTGCGGCGTATCAAGGGGCCCGGTCTGCTCAAAAGCGGGCTGGCTATCGCTCGCGGCTGTTTGCTCAACGGGTGCACCGCACGAGGTGCAGAACTTGGCATTATCTGCAAGAAGCTTGCCGCACGAGGCGCAATACCGAGACATTGCCACTCCTTTCGCCACATTTCAATGCCATACGACGATTATACCAAGCATCCAAAATTCCCCATCATAAGTTGCGGTGAAATAGGGACTGTTTGGCGGTCCCTTGAGTATCAACTTTATCCGAACACCTCCCACATTCATCCGTACATGTGCGGATGAATGTGGGAACCCGATACCCTGAGGGCCGGATCGGCCGGCCCCGGGAGATCGGAGGACGGCATGTCCGGAAAGAAGAAGAGCGGCTCCGCAAGGGCGGTCCCGAGGGCCTACGGAAGGCTCACGAGGCACGAGCGGGACACGGTCCAGAGGATGCTGGAGCGCAGGGCGTCGTGCAGGGAGATCGCGAGGGAGCTGGGCAGGTCGCCCTCGACGGTGAGCGCCGAGGTGGCGTCGCACAGGTTCGTGACGGCGCCGAAGGCCAGGCGCGGCGAGCGCGTGGACGCCTCCGCCGACCTGTCGGCGGCCTGCCCGCGCCTGGCGGCGTGGCCGCGATGCTGCAACGGCTGCGGCCGGTACCGCGCAATCGGCTGCAAGCGCCGCCCCCACGTCTTCTACGAGGCCCGGGCCGCGCAGCTGTGCGCCGACTCGGTCCTCGTCTCGTCCAGGCGCGGGATAGACGCCGACGAGCCCGCCGCGGCGGCCAGGCTGGAGGCGATAAGGGACTGCCTGCGCCGGGGGCTGTCGCCCGAGCAGATGGCGGCGCGCAACGGCGGCCCGGTGGACCTGTCGCCGTCGACCATCTACCGCTGGGTCTCGGCGGGCTACGACGGCATGACCAACATGGAGCTCAGGCGCAAGGTCGGCTACAGGCCGAGGAAGCGCGCCGCGGGCCGGGCGGCGACCCGCCACTCCGCCCGCAGGTCGCATGCCGCGTTCCTCGCCCTCGGGGAGGACGCGTGCGCCGCGGCCTGGGAGATGGACACCGTCGAGGGGGCCCGGGGGGACTCCGCCTGCCTGCTCACGCTGCTGCACCGCCCCAGCAGGCTCCAGCTCGCGCTGCCGCTGGAGGAGAAGACCGCCGGGTGCGTCGCGGGCGCCCTGGAGGGCGTCCGGGCCATCCTCGGCGCCGACGGGACGCGCCGCGTGTTCCGCGCCGTCCTCACCGACAACGGCGCCGAGTTCTCCGACGAGGCGGCGGTCGCGGCGCTGCTCGGCGAGGGGCCGGGCGAGACGAGGCTGTTCTACTGCGACCCCAGGCGCAGCGACCAGAAGGGCGCCTGCGAGCGCAACCACGTCGAGATCAGGAAGCTGCTGCCCAAGGGCGCCGGAATCAGGTTCGACCGGCTCGTCCCGGCCGACCTGGCGCTGGCCATGTCGCACGTGAACTCCGAGCCCCGCGGCGCGCTCGGCTTCGCGACGCCCGCGCGCGCCTTCAGGGCGATGCTCGGGGAGGACGCGGCGGCGCTGCTGGACGCCTACGGCGTGGAGGACGTGCCGCTCGGCGACCTCGACCTGACGCCGGGGCTCATCGAGAGGGCGCGCGCAGAGAGGGGCGATGCCCCGCTGGCCTAGCCTAGGAGAAAAACGGAATAGACGGACCGACCGTCCGGCTGAGTCTGGGAAGAGGTGCCGGGCGGCGGGCGGGGCATGGCCACCGGACCCATCGAAACACATCTCCACCATTCCTTCAACTGGGAAAATGGCGCCCCCGGGGCCCGAGAGGGGCCGCGGGGGCGTTCGGTTAACTGCGGGAGCGAGCCATCAGCTCAATGTGTTCGGCTGAGATCGGAAATCAACCCTGTTTGGCGGTCTTAGAGCTTCAATCAGTCCCTATTTCACCGCAACTTTGGAAAGGCACCTTTAGTCATTGGGGACGTTCTTAAACGACCAGTCATTTAAGAACGTCCCCAATGACTAGGTTGGATTTGGGGTGCGCCTGCCCCTGGGGTATCATGATTTGGTTGATATATCTGCATTTACGCGCCTTGTAGGAAGGGACTGCGCCCATGGCTTTTGAGCCCGCTCAACATAGCTTTATCACGCTCGAGGGCGTCGACGGCGCCGGCAAGTCTACGCAAGCGCGTCTGCTTGCCCGTGCGCTCGATCTTGCCGGCTACCAGGTGGTGAGTCTGCGCGAGCCGGGCGGTACCGCCATTAGTGAAAAGATCCGTGCCCTGCTGCTCGACCCCGCAAATACGGCGATGGGGGATACCTGCGAGCTGCTGCTCTACGAGGCCGCACGCGCCCAGCTGGTGCACGAGGCCATAGCTCCCGCCCTTGCGGCCGGCAAAGTGGTCCTGTGTGACCGCTTCTATGATTCCACGACCTGCTACCAGGCGTTTGCCGACGGCCTCGATCGCCAGATGGTACGCGACGCCAACAACCTTGCTGTCGCGGGGACGCACCCGGCACTCACGCTCGTCTATCACATCACGCCCGAGCAGGCGGCGCTGCGCATGTCCGCCCGTGGTGCGGTCGACCGCATGGAGGCCAAGGGCATGGCGTTCCAGGAGCGCGTTTACCAGGGATTTAGTGCCATTGCCGCCGAGGAGCCAGATCGCGTGAAGCTCATCGACGCCACCGCTTCCATCGAGGACGTCTTCGCGCGTACGGTCGAGCAGGTTCGCGCGTACGGTCTCGACATTTCCCAGGACGCCGTCACCGCCACGCTTGCCCAGGAGGCCGAGTAACATGGCCCCCGCTCAGGCAAGCCTGCTGGCCAAGCTCGACACCCAAGAGCGCGTACGCGATTTTTTGACCAACGCCGTCGCCAGCGGCCGCGCATCGCACGCCTACCTGTTTTTGGGCGCTCCCGGTGCCGGCAAGCTCGATGCCGCCTGGGCGCTCGCCCAAGCCTTCCTGTGCGAGCAGGACGGCTGCGGCTCATGCGATAGCTGTGTGCGTGTCGCCCGCCATACGCACCCCGACGTGCACTATTACACGCCCGAGAGCGCCACGGGCTACCTCATCGCCCAGACCCGCGAGCTGCTCGACGACGTGCCGCTGGCGCCCATCCGTGCCAAGGCCAAGGTCTACATCATCGACCGTGCCGAGCAGCTGCGCGCCAACACCGCCAACGCACTGCTCAAGACGCTCGAGGAGCCGCCCGGGGGCGTTATGTTTATCTTGCTGGGCACCTCGGCAGACGCGATGTTGCCCACCATCGTGAGCCGCTGCCAGTGCGTGCCGTTTCGGCTGGTGTCGCCCGCCGTGGCCACGAAGGCCGTGAGCCGCGCGACGGGCCAGGATCTCGCACGCTGTCGCATGGCGGTCGCCGTGGCGGGGAGCCCCACGCGCGGCATCGAGTTCCTTAAGAGCGCCGAGCGTCAGGATGCTCGCCGCCAGATGATCCGCGCCATCGATTCGCTCATCGCCGCCGACGAGGCCGATGTACTCAGCCGCGCCAAGTCGCTCATCGTCGCCGTTAAGGCTCCGCTCGCCGAGGTCAAGTCCACGCAGGAAAAGGTGCTCGAGCAAAACGCCGATTATCTGTCGCGTGGAGCATTGAAGCAGCTTGAGGACCGCAACAAGCGCGAACTCAATGCGCGCGAGCGTTCGGGTATCATGGAAGCGCTGGCGAGCGCGCGGACGCTCATGCGCGACGTGCTGCTGACGCTTCAGGATGAGGCGGCAGACATTGTGAACGAGGACGTGCGCGACACAATCGGGCGGCTTGCCGCCGCGACGAATGTTGCGGGTGCCACCCGGGCGCTCGAGGCGGTCGCGACCGCCGAGCGCAACATTGCCAGAAACGTTACTCCCCAGCTGGCCATCGAGGTCATGCTGTTCGATATCAGGAAGGCACTGAAATGCCGTTAGTCGTACCCGTTAAGTTTACCTACGCCTCGCGCGACCTGTGGTTTGACCCGCAGGATCTGGATATCCTCGAGGCCGATTATGCCATTTGCTCCACCGAGCGCGGAACCGAGATCGGCCTGGTCACGGCCGATCCCTTCGAGGTGCCGCAAGACGAGATCGGTCAGCCGCTCAAGCCCGTGCTGCGTGTGGCGAGCGATATCGACCTGCAGCTTGCCGACGACCTGGCCATCCAGGGCGATGAGGCCATGGTCGATTTCCGCCGTCTGGTCAAAGATCTCGACCTCGAGATGAAGCCGGTGGGTGTCGAATACCTGTTTGGCGGCGAGAAAGCCGTATTCTACTTTGCGGCCGAGGAGCGCGTCGATTTTCGTCAGCTCGTCAAGGACCTGTCCTCGACGCTGCACATTCGCGTTGACATGCGCCAGATTGGCGTGCGTGACGAGACTCGCTTGGTGGGCGGCTATGCCCAATGCGGACAGGAGCTCTGCTGCACGCGCTTTGGCGGACAGTTTGAGCCCGTCTCGATTCGCATGGCAAAAGAGCAGGACCTGCCGCTCAATTCGTCTAAGATCAGCGGCGTGTGCGGCCGCCTGATGTGCTGCCTGCGCTATGAGTTCGAGGCGTACAAGGACTTTAAGAGCCGCGCGCCCAAAAAGAAGACGCTCATCGATACGCCGCTCGGCAAGGCGCGTATCCAGGAATATGACACGCCGCGTGAGCAGCTGGTGCTGCGCCTGGAGAACGGTAAAGTCTTTAAGGTCAACCTGGCCGATATGACGTGCTCGGAGGGCTGCAAAAAGAAGGCCGCCGAGCAGGGCTGCAGCTGCCGCCCCGACTGCGTGACGCGCGATGTGCTCGAGCGCATCGAGTCGCCCGAGATGCGCCTGGCGCTCATGGAGCTCGATCGCGAGAACGGCGTCGACGTGGGCGATGGCCTGTCGAGTGCCGACCGTCTGGCCGGCACGTCGATGCCCAAGCGCCGTCGTCGCGATGCCGAATCCGATGCTTGTGCCGGTCAGGGTCAGGGCGAGGGTCGTGGCCGCGGAAAGGGCCGCGGCAAGGCCGAGGCTTCCGAGGCCGAGGAGGCGGCCGGCGGCCGTCGTCGCCGCAAGCGCGCGGCGTCCGTCGACAACGGCGAGACCGCGGGCAAGAACGCCTCTCGCGAGCGCGAGGCTCAGCAGCCCCAGCAGCAAAACCGCGGCGGCGGCATGAACCCCACGCGCCGTCGTCGCCGCCACCTGTCGAGCGAGGAGCGCGAGGACGCCTTCCGCGCCGCAGCCGCTCGCGAGGCCGGTGCCGCTCCCAAGGGCGTCTCGGCCTCCGACGCGCCTGCCGACAAGGCTGGCAGGCCACGTGGCGAGGAGGAGCGCGCGCCGCGTCCGCGCCGTCGCCATTCCTCGGGCACGCAGCAGAAACCCTCGGTTCCTTCTGTGGCCGATCAGGTTTCGGATGGTGAAGTCAAGGTCACGCGCCGTCGCCCCGGCGATGGCGGAGGAGCTGCCGCCAAGGCTTCGCGCGGCGGTGCTCGCGACGAGCGCGAACCGCGTGAGGATCGCAGTGGCGAGGGCTCGGCCGACCAGAGTCAGAAGCGCCGCCGCCGTCGCCGTTCCCGCAAGCCGCGCCAGGATGGTGGCGAAGGCTCGACCCACACCTCGTCCGCACCGCAACCGCCTGCCGGCGAATAGCGCCCGCAAGCGGATTCGACTTGTCTGACCCCAAGTGCAACGGGGTATCATGGCACTGAATCGACAGCCCTCCCTTCGCCCAAGCGTAGGGAGGGTTTTGTCATAAATAACTATCTGAATGGTTTGAGCCGCTTACGGAGTGCCGGCATCTTGCCGTTAGCGGATGAATTGCTACCGTTTGCCGAGCGCGCGGCGCATGAGGCACTCGAGGTTCTTTCGCCCACGCGATGCGCCGGCTGCGAGCGTGCCGGTGCGCTTATTTGTCATGAGTGCCTGGCGTCGCTCACGCTTGTCGATCCGCGCCACAGCTGCACGAGGTGCGGCGCTCCGTTTGGAGACCTGCTGTGTACCGAGTGCTCGGTCGAGGGTGCGTCTTCGGCAGCGGCTAAGGCCCTCGATCGCTGCCTGGCGTGCGCTGTCTATGCACATCCGTTGCCGCGCATCATCAAGGCATACAAGGATGCGGGCGAGCGCCGTCTGGCACCGTATCTGGCGGAGCTGCTCTACGACACCGCCTTGCATGCCCAGGCAGCAGCCCCCGACCGTTACGGCGGCGTGCTGTCCGGTGCCGACGCGGTGGTATTTGTGTCCGCGACTGCGGCGGCGTTTCGGCGGCGTGGTTTTGATCACATGGAAGCAATCGCGCGCTCGTTTTGCGATCTTTCGGGCGTGCCATTGCTGGACGCCTTGGTCAAATACGGTCATGGCGACCAGCGCGAACTCGGTCGCGCCGAGCGCCGGGAACATGCCCGGGACATGTACGAGACGGTCGAGGATGTACGTGGCTGTCGTCTGCTGCTCATCGACGATGTCATTACCACGGGCGCAACAATGGCAGCGGCCTCGGCGGAGCTTAAGCGCGCCGGCGCCAAAGCCGTCGATGGCCTCGCTATCGCACGCGTTTGGTAGGGGTGATTCGTGTGGCGGTAACAATCAGGCAGCGCAATAAACCGACAAAAGAGCAGCTAGCGGCTTCCGTGATTCTGGCGGGCGCCTCGGCGTTGCGCTTGATTCGAGCCGAGCGCCGGCAGATGGGCTACATCGGCTGGAAGGACCTCAATCCCGATGAAGAGCGCCGCGTGCTGTGTACGTCATCGCCTTCGACCGAGGATATCTATCTTCCCGACCTGGTGCGAATTGGAGCCAAAAGCGGCGAAGTGCAAGAAGATCTGTGCTTGCTGGTGGGATCTGCGGCGCAGCGCCGCCGCATGCCTGGCGTGGGCTGGTCCGTGTGCTCCAGGTTGCCTGCCGGCTCGATTCTAGAGGTGGAACCGGGGGTGTACAGCCTATCTCCCGAGGCCCTTTGTGTTGCCGTCGCCCGCGAGGTCGGCTGTACCCAGGCGTTTGCCCTGGCCCAGGAACTGTGTTCCAAGATTTCACTAAGCGATCGCGGGAAGTATCTACCTCCTTATACCTCGCCTGTTGCGAATAGACTTGCAAAGGACAAGGACCAACCGGCAGACGTGGGCTACTTTGAAGTCGAGCCGGTGCTGACGCCCGATCGCCTGGCAGATTACCTTGCGACATGCAAGGGGAGTGCGGCCAAACAACTGCGGCGGCTGTGTCCCTATCTGTCGGAAAACCTGCGCTCACCCATGGAGTGCATCATGCTTGCCATGTTTTCACTTCCGTTTTCCTATGGTGGATTTGCCTGCGGTCCTTTTAAGACCGACTACAAGATTGAGTTCGATGACCGCGCGCAGGCAATCTCGGGGATGCCGCATGCAGTTTGCGATGCGTATCAGGAAGCAGCCCGGTTTGACCTGGAATACAACGGTGAGCTGGGCCATTCCTCCCGGAGGGGACGTATCCATGATGAAAAACGCAACACGGGCTTGATTACTATGGGAATCGAGGTCGCGACGGTCAACAACGAAATGCTTTGCGACATGGAGGCAATGGAGGCACTCGCATGGCGCATCCACCAGCGTATGCGAAAGCGGTACCGGAATCGTGTCGATGCCCGCAGGAAGAAGCAAGAGGCGTTGCTTAACACGCTGCGGGCGTGTTTTGGGCTTAAACCGATATAATTCGCGTCGAAAATAGGGGGTTAATCATATGCCCTGGCCAAAAAATGGCAAATATGAGTACTGTCACTAAATCAGTAACAGCAAAATCAAGGAATTTAGGACTCGGAGGCATCGTAAAGTAAAAAGATAATAAACAAATGTAGAATAACTAAGCATCAGGTTGGCGACACTGAGCGCAAAATCTGTCCGAGAGGCCAAAATTGCCTGTTACAAAATTGGTAACAGTACTCATATTTGCCATTTTTTGGCCACGGCACCCCGAGGCGGGCGCCCCGGAGCTCCCCGTAGGGGAGCTCCGGGCTTCATGGGAACACGCACGGTCCGCTCCGACCTGCAAAATCTGTGCTCACGGTGCGAATGACGACCTAACCTTAAACTTTAGCTTGAACTTAGCTATAATGCGCTACGTTCCCGCCAGGCTGTGGTTGCGGACGGGCAATGCGCCCATCCAAGTCCAAGACAGACGCGGTCAAAGGGATCCACGTAAGCGACCGCGTGCGCGCGGCGCGATCATGGCGCGTCCTAGATGTAAGCCGCACCGTCCGTTCTACTTTCTTTGGGGCAATACCGCCTCGCGGGCGAGCGGGCCAGTCGTGAAGGTGGCTGCGGCCTCCCGAGCAAACGCCCCGGTGCGCAAGTGTGGGGTCAAATACCAGGTCAGCTGGTGGGAACAACCCGATATTCCGTGCAGGGCACGGATCGTATACGACACAGAAGGCAGGGTAGCGGACATGGTGAGGGGCAGCTTGATGCATGCAGCTCGGTTGGGTGCTGGGACCGCGGCGGTCATTGCCGTTTTGGGCCTGAGTGGATGCGCGTTCAATCCACTGTCCACGTTCACGACGCCCACGATCGACCAGATTGAGCGCGAGACCGTTACCCCCACGGTATCGGACGATGCCCTGGTCACGCCGGGAACCCTGACGGTCGCCCTCGATACTTCCGATGCCCCGCAAGCCATGCAGGATGCCGACGGAAACCTGACGGGCTATGCGGTCGATGCCGCTCGTGCCCTCGCATGCCGCATGGGTCTCAAGGTCGCCTTTGTCGATGCGTCCTCGGCCGATTCCGCGCTCAGCGATAAAAAGGCCGATATCTTCATTGGCGACGTCAGCTCTACGGACGGCGATATCAGCTCGCTTGGCACCTGTCTGTACGACGCCCCCGCCGTATTCGGCAAGAGCAGTGACGGCGAGTCGTTGAGCGTTTCCACCGAAACGCTTAACACCGCTACCCTGGGCGTTCAGACCTTCTCGGCCTCGCAGGAAGCGCTCGCCAAGCAGGGCATCACGGCCAACCAAAAGACCTTCTCCAACATCAACGAGTGCTTCGAGGCACTCGAGTCGGGCGAGGTCGATTACGTGATCTGTGATTCCACGGCCGGTGGTTACCTCGCGCGCCTGATGAGCCAGATCTCCTGTGTCGGCACGCTCGAGACGCCCTCCACGCTTGGCGTCGCAGGCCTTAGCTCTAACGATGAGCTGTGCCGTGCCGTGGGCGATGCCCTCGACGACATCACGGTCGACGGCACGCTCGAGGCGGTCCACTGCGTCTGGTACGGCCAAATGCCCTATGACCTTACCGCCAAGACTGTTTCGGGGGCCAATGTGCAGGCATCCGAATCCACGTCCAACGAGACCGAGTCCTCCGATGGCGACACCTCCGATAACAACGGCGACAGCCCGTCGTCTAGTCAGGAGGGCGCCATCACCGACGATGACATCAACAAGCTCAATAGCTAGTTATTGGTAGGGGTGGCGCCTGCCATACATTGAACAAGGTGCTTCTTCACGGTTTCAACACGCATGGCCGGGTCTCCCCAATAGGGGAGCCCGGCTTTTCAATTTTGATAAAACCAGCAGCTCAAGGGCAATTTCCAGGAGAAAAACCAACTCCGCCGACGCCCTCATATAGCGCACTTTGCCGCGGAAAAGTGCGAGACTTCGGTATGCGGTATCAAGCAGTCGTTATTCGGGCCTTTGGGAATTCGGGTGATTAAATGCACGGCAATGGGTACATAGCCAGTACAGTAAGTCCCCGAGGCAGATTGGAGCCACGTATGGATATCAAGGTTTCTGGACGCAAGACGACGGTAACCGATGCTCTGCGTGCGCATGTGGACGAGAAGATCGGCGAGGCGCTCAAGGTTTTCGATATCGAGCCCATGACAGTCGACGTCGTGCTTCGTTATGAGAAGAACCCCTCGAATCCCAACCCGGCAATCGTCGAGGTCACGGTTCGTGCCCGCGGCTCTGTGATTCGCGTCGCCGAGCACGGCGCAGATATGTATGCCGCCATCGATCTCTCCGCCGATAAGGTCACCCGCCAGCTGCGCAAGTTCAAGACCAAGGTTGTGGACAACCGCCAGGGCGGTGCCAGCGCCGCTGATGTCGCACCGGTCGAGCGCGTCGAGGATCTGGCCGACCTGCTGCTGCCCGAGGAGGACGACGACCTGCTCGTCCGCGAGAAGGTCATCGATGTCACCCCGATGACTGAGGAGCAGGCGCTGGTGCAGACCGATCTGCTCGGCCACGACTTCTACGTGTTCGAGAACGCGACGACTGGCCTCATCAATGTGGTGTATCACCGTAAGAATGGTGGATATGGCATCATCAAGCCCCGCATCGAAACACTTGACGAGTAAAATACGTTAACTTGCATGAGTTAACGGTTGGCGGCCATCCCATGCGGGTGGCCGCCTTTTTACGTAAGGAGTCGCTTTGATGGACAAGGCCGCATCCGCCGGTCATTCGGACCGTTGCCGTATCGTCGTCGATACCTGCTGCGACTTTAACCCCGAGGTCGCCGCGAACCTCGATGTCGATATCTTGGGCTTCCCTTTCATTATCGATGGCGAGGAGCGCACGGACGACATCTGGTCGAGCATGAGCCCTAAGGAGTTCTACGACCGTATGCGCGCCGGTGCCCGCGTGTCCACCTCGGCTGTGTCGCTCGGTCGCTATATCGAGTTCTTTACCGAGTGCGCCAAAGAGGGCACGCCCACGGTTTACCTGTGCTTTACCTCGGCGCTGTCGTCGAGCTACAACTCCGCGTGCCAGGCGGCAGATGCCGTGCGCGCCGAGTATCCCAACTTTGAGCTCTACGTGGTCGACAACGCTCTGCCCTGCGCGACCGGCGAGCTCCTGGCGCTTGAGGCCGTGCGCCAGCGTTCGGCGGGACTGACTGCCAAGCAGCTGGTCGATTGGGCAAACGAGGCCAAGACCTACGTGCACGGCTACTTTACGCTCGAGAGCTTCGATGCACTGGCTGCCGGCGGCCGCATTCCGCCCGCGGCGGCGCAGCTCACGGCAAAGCTCGACGTCAAGCCCGAGCTCTCCTACGACCTTGCCGGCTCGCTGTCGCTGATCGGCGTCAACCGCGGCCGCAAGAAGGCGCTCAAGTCCATCCTCAAGTCGTTCCGCGAGAATTACGTGCCCGATCGCACCATGCCCATCGCCATCATGACGGCCGATGCCGAAAAGGACGGTGACTGGCTCGAAGCCGCCATCCGCAAGGAGGAGGGCTGCGCCGACGTCACGATCATTCGCAGCTCCGTGGGCCCCACCATCGGCTCGCACGTGGGCCCCGGCATGGTGGCCTGCGCGTTTTGGGGCAAGAACCGCACCGACAAGGCGTCGCTTTCCGACCGCATCGCCCGCCGCGTGCGCGGCCAGTAGGCAAGCGCTGCGTCCGTAATCGCCCTCGACTCACAGCCCAAACGCTGGCAACGAGTATTCAACCTGGTAATAACACCCAACCCAAAAGGAAAGGTTTCATGGCAAACAAGCTCTCTGTCGCATTTATCGGCACCGGAATCATGGGTGCCCCTATCGCCGGCCACATTCTGGACGCTGGCTATCCCGTCACGGTCAACAACCGCACCAAGTCCAAGGCTGCAGCGCTTGTTGAGCGCGGTGCCGTCTGGGCCGATACGCCGGCAGATGCCGCGGCGAACGCCGACGTCGTCTTTACCATGGTGGGCTATCCCTCCGAGGTCGAGGAGCTCTACCTGGCGGGCGACGGTCTGCTCGCGTGTACTAAGCCCGGTGCGGTCCTAATCGACCTCACCACGAGCTCGCCCGAGCTGGCGCGCGACATTGCCGAGGCCGCCCAGGTTTCCGGCCGCATGGCGTTTGACTGCCCCGTCACCGGCGGCGAGTCGGGTGCTATCGCCGGCACGCTTACGGCTATCGTGGGCGCTACCGAGAACGACATTGCCCCGGTCCGCGATATCCTTTCCACCTTTGCGGCAACCATCTGCTGCTTCGATGGCGCCGGCAAGGGCCAGGCTGCCAAGCTCGCCAACCAGGTGTCGCTGGGCGCCTGCATGGTTGGCATGGCCGATGCGCTGGCGTTTGCCGAGCTGAGCGGCCTTGATATGGAGAAGACCCGTCAGATGATCCTGGGCGGCACCGGCAAGTCCGGTGCCATGGAGAGCTTGGCGCCCAAGGCGCTCGACGGCGACTACAAGCCCGGTTTTATGGTGGAGCACTTCATCAAGGACCTGCGCTTGGCGCTCGCCTATGCCGACGACCGCGAGCTTGCGCTGCCCGGCGCCGACGTGGCCTTTACGCTCTATGACATGCTCGACGCCATCGGTGGCGCCAAGCTGGGTACCCAGGCCATCAATGTCCTCTATAAGGAGGAGGCCGACGCCATTGCCGCCGGTCTGGACTGGTCGCAGTATCGTCCCGAGGAGCATGGTGCTCACGAGGAAGGCTGTGGTTGCGGCGAGCATGGCGACGACCACGAGTGCGGTTGTGGCCACCACTATGGCGAGGGCCACGAGTGCTGCGGCGGCCACGGCCATGACGACGGCCACGAGTGCTGCTGCGGCCACCATCACGAGGAGTAGCGCCCATGAGCTGGACGTTCGTGGTGCTTGCACTAGTGCTCTTTCTCTTTGCGATCTACATTGGCTTTTTGTGCGGCCAGTGGGCGTGCGAAAAGCGCGTCGTCACCAAGCGCGACTACTGGATTGCCAACTTTGCAGGAGCGGCGGCAGTCGTCCTGCTGACCTGGGTGTTCTCGCTGTTCCCGCTGGTGCAGTTTGCGCCGATCGGCTGGCTTGGCGGCTTTATCGCCGGCCTTAAGATGAGCTTTGGCGAGTCCGTTGGTCCGTGGCGCAAGCACGATGAGGTCTTTAACGTCAACCAGGCTCATCGCGCCGCCGCCGACGCAGGAGACGCCGAGGAGCGCCGCCGCGCGCGTCGCAATGGCGCGGCTGACCGACAGCTCATCTCGGTCACCGATGACAGCAAGGGTGCTGGCAGGCACACTAAGAAATAGTAAGAAGAGGTAACTATGGCAGAAAACAAAGACGAACAGCTCACCGACGAGGAGCTGGCACAGCTTCAGCTGGCAGAGGAGAACGAGAACACCGTCGACCGCTTGGTCCAGGAGCTCGGCTGCCCCACGCGCCGTATCCGCCAGTTTGCCGCCCGCGTGCTGCACCTGCTTGCCGAGCGCGATCCGCAGCGCGTCGTGCCCTGCGTGCCCGCGCTGATCGAGGCGCTCGACCGGCCCGAGGCTCAGACTCGCTGGGAGGCCCTCGATGCCCTGGCGGCGCTCGCCACCACCTGCCCCGACCAGCTGGGCGATGCCTTTGAGGGCGCCGAGACCGCACTGTTTGACGAGATTTCCTCCACGCTGCGCTATGCCGCCTTCCGCCTGCTGTGCGTGTGGGGTGCCACGAGCGTCGAGCGTTCGCGCGAGGCTTGGCCCATCCTGGACGAGGCCATCCAGTGCTACCACGGTGACCTCGAGTATCGCGATATGCTCGGCTGCCTGTACGAGTTTGGCAAAGGCGAGATCGATGCCGAGATCGCCGAGAAGCTTGCGCTGCGCCTTAAGTTCGATGCCGAGAACGGCAAGGGCAGCTATCTCAAGGCCCGTTCGAGCGAGATTTGCGAAATGCTTGTTAAACGTTTTGGCCTGGATCTCTCCAAAAAGAAGAAGCGTGCTAGCGTTAAAAAATCTGACGACGCCGAAGACGAGGAGTAACAGATTATGGCGCACGATGTAGTCCTGATTCCCGGTGACGGGATCGGTCCCGAGATTACGCAGGCCATGCGCCGCGTGGTCGAGGCCGCCGGTGTCCAGATCAATTGGAACGTCCAGGAGGCCGGTGCCGGCGTCATGGACGAGTTTGGCACGCCGCTGCCCCAGCATGTGCTCGATGCCGTCGCCCAGACCAAAGTTGCCATCAAGGGCCCCATCACCACGCCGGTCGGTACGGGGTTCCGCAGCGTCAACGTTGCCCTGCGTAAGTACTTCGATCTGTACGCCTGCGTGCGCCCCTGCCTGTCGCAACCGGGCGATGGCTCGCGCTTCCGCGATGTCGACCTGGTTATCGTGCGCGAGAACACCGAGGACCTCTACGCTGGTATTGAGTTCGACGAAGGCGCTGCCGAGGTCGAGGAGCTTTCACAGCTTGTCGAGCGCTCGGGTCAGAAAACCTTCGCCGCGGATTCCGCCATCTCGATCAAGCCCATCTCCATCGCCAAGAGCCGCCGTATTGTGGAGTACGCCTTTGAGTATGCTCGCCGCTGCGGCCGCAAAAAGGTGACGGCCGTGCATAAGGCCAACATCATGAAGGCGACTGACGGCCTGTTCCTGCGCGTGGCTCGCGAGGTGGCTGCCAACTATCCCGATATCGAGTTCAACGACAAGATCGTCGACGCCACCTGCATGGGTCTGGTTCAGAACCCCAACGACTTCGATGTTCTGGTCCTGCCCAATTTGTATGGCGATATCGTCAGCGACTTGTGCGCCGGTCTTGTAGGCGGCCTTGGCATGGCCCCCGGCTCCAATATCGGAGCCGACTGTGCCATCTTTGAGGCCACGCATGGCTCCGCGCCCGATATCGCTGGTCAGGATATCGCTAACCCCACGGCCGAGATTCTGTCTGCGGCTATGATGCTCGATCATCTGGGCGAGAACAACGCTGCCAATCGCATTCGCGCCGCCGTATCTGCCACGCTCGACGAGGGCGAGCAGGTTACCGGTGACGTGCGTCGTGCCCAGACCGGCTCCATTGAGGGCGCCGTGGGCACGCAGGCCTTTGCCGATGCCGTTATCGCGCATCTTGCCTAAGGGGATACGGCTTTCAAACGCCTAAGCGGTACTTATACGTTTGCGGATAACCTGAGAATGAATACGCCCGGCGCTCTGTCGGGCGTATTCTATTGAGGACTATGTTTCTTAACAAGGAGTAACTGATATGGGTCTGATTCAAAAGAAGGACGAGAAGGACGAGATCGACGGCATCCAGATCATCGAGCGCGGCGAAGGCCCCGACGGTGACGAGGACGAGAAGATCGATCTGGTCGCAGATACGTCTGCCGAGCACATTGCTGCCGGCACGACCGCCGAGGAGGAGGACGCCCGCCTGGAGGCTCAGATTGCCGCGGATGCCGCCGACGAGAACCTCATGCCTGAGGAGCAGGACGAGGACGATGACTCCGACGTGGACGACAGCGCATCCAAGCACAAGAAGACGATGATTGCCGCCTTTGTGGTCGCCATCGTGATCGCTGCCGTGGTCGGCTTCTTTATCGGCAACGGTGGTTTTGGCGGCAAGGGCGTCGGCTCGGCGACCCTCACCGAGGACCAGCTCGATTCGACCGTGGCAAGCTACAGCTACAACGGCAAGAAGAGCGACATCACCGCGCGCGAGGCCATCGAGAGCCAGTACAGCCTTGATACCGTCAAGGATAGCGATGGCAACTACACCGCTCCCTCTGCCGACGTTATCCTGTCCTACGTGCGCAACAAGATTCTGCTCGACGCCGCCGAGGACGAGGGCATCACCGTCTCTTCTAAGGAGATGAAGAAGTACGCCGAGGATTCTATCGGCACTTCGGACTACAAGACCATGGCCACGCAGTATGGCGTGTCCAAGGACCAGGCCAAGCAGATCGTCCGTCAGTCCGCGACGTTGCAGAAGCTCTACAAGAAGAAGGTGGGCGATAGCTCCGCAAGTATGCCGATCGCTCCGACCGAGCCTTCTGACGGCAACGAGGACACCGCGAGCAAGGACTACGCCGATTACATCATCAACCTTGCCGGTGACGAGTGGGATAGCAAGAAGGGCACCTGGAAGGACGCCGATAGCACCTACGCTAAGGCCTTCGCCGACGATGCCTTTACGGCCGATAGCGCTACCTATAAGCAGGCCATGACCGCCTATTACACCGCCTACCAGCAGTACTCTTCGCAGGCTTCGAGCGCCAGCTCCAAGTGGACCGAGTACGCCAACGGCCTCTACGCCAAGGCCAATATCAGCATCTACGGCCTGTTTGCGTAAAGATTACCTGAGCCTTCGAGTACGAAGCCGAAATATCTGATGAAGCCCCCTAGAACGGACATCGTTCTAGGGGGCTTTTTGCGTTGGAGGGCTATCTATTGAGACGGAAAGGGCAGATTGAATGATCACGCACGTGCTTCATCGGGTCTCCCTAATTCATCTGGGAAAACAACTGCAAACGATTGCAAGTAACCGGTGAACGGTCGAAAACGACCGTTCGCCGATAATCTCAAAACTGGTTCAGACTGGTATTAAGTCAAAAAGACCAATTCACATATCTTCACAATGACCTGCAATTTTTCTACACGCTATTTTTAGCCGCCCTGCGTTGTTTAGACACGGGAAAAGATCCGATCTTTTGCCAAAGCATTTCGAAACGGTTTCAAAACCGCAGGTAGATGTGTTAACGACCGGTAAACGGTCGAAATATCACCGTGAGCGGTGCAAAAACGTTTTACTGTATGAATCAACGAAAGCGACCTCTTCTGGGGTGATATAGTGACAACAACACGTCACGTGGTTACTACCAGTTGAGAAACCACTGGTCTTCAAAGAACGCTTTCCAAGAAGCTTTAAGGGCGAGCGCCCGCTGGCTTCCGAAAATCATCGGACTCAGATCGTACACACCTTCGGAAGGGAAATTTGAATGGTTGGCTTTATTCTTACCGGTCATGGACAGTTCGCACCCGGTCTCGCAAGCGCTATCGCTATGGTTGCCGGTGACCAGCCCGCTTTTACCGTCGTTCCTTTCGAGGGCGACCAGGCTGCTTCCTACGGTGAGGATCTCCGCGCCGCTATTACTGCCATGCGCGAGGAGTGCGATGGCGTGCTCGTCTTTACCGATCTGCTTGGCGGCACCCCGTTTAACCAGTCGATGATGATTGCCCAGGATGTCGACAACGTCGAAGTTCTGACCGGCACTAACCTCCCCATGGTTATTGAGCTTCTGTTCCTCCGCGGCAATGCCACGCTCGCCGAGCTTGGCGAGCAGGCAGTGACCGTTGGCCAGACGGGCATCACCGCCCAGACGGTCGCATCCGTTGCCGGCTCCGACGAAGAGGATATCTTTGGCGACGAGGATGGCATCTAATGGCCGATTTCGGAGCCAACGTCCTGAGCTCCTCGGTCGCCCTTTTAGGCCTGCTTGTCATCATGGGCTTGATTTACACCATCTGGTCGCAAATCAACATGAAGAAGAAGCAGAAGTACTTCAAGGAGCTGCACACCGAGCTCAAGCCGGGTCAGGAGGTTCTTTTCGCCGGCGGTATCTACGGAACCGTCAAGGGCATCGAAGGCGAGAAGGTCCAGATCAAAGTCCGATCCGGAGCCGTCGTAGATGTTTCGCGTTACGCGATTCAGGAGATCAAGTAACTGTCGTCAGCAAATAGCGAAAGGAAGCTGATCAACATGGCAGAACCCAACATTCTTCTTACCCGCATCGATAACCGACTGATTCATGGTCAGGTTGCCACCCAGTGGAACTCCACTCTGGGCTCCAACCTCATCCTCGTCGCCAACGACGACGTGTCAACCAATACCATGCGCCAGAACCTCATGAAGATGGCCGCTCCCGCCGGCGTCGCTACGCGTTTCTTCTCCCTGCAGAAGACCATCGACGTCATCGGCAAGGCGAGCCCGCGCCAGAAGATCTTCATCGTGGCCGAAACACCGGAAGACGTGCTTACGCTCGTCAAGGGCGGTGTGCCTATAAAGAAGGTAAACATCGGCAACATGCACATGTCGGAAGGAAAGCGCCAAGTCGCCACCTCCGTCGCAGTTAACGACGAGGATGTCGCTGCGTTTAAAGAGCTGCAGGAATTGGGGGTGGAGCTGGAGATCAGGCGCGTTCCGAGCACGCCTGTTGAGGACACGAGCAAGCTCTTCTCGTAATCCTCGTGATCCACATTGTCAGGAGTGAAACCCTGACGTTCTGTACGTGATATCAAAAGTGCGTACATGCATTTTGAAAGGAGGAGCAAGATGGAATACTCGATCATCCAGGTCGCTCTGGTCTTCATCGTCACGTTCGTCGCGGCAATCGACCAGTTCAACTTCCTCGAGTCTCTCTATCAGCCCATCGTCACCGGCGCCGTCATCGGTCTTATCCTTGGCGACCTCAACACCGGTCTTCTCGTGGGTGGTACCTATCAGCTCATGACGATCGGCAACATGCCGATCGGAGGCGCTCAGCCGCCTAACGCCGTCATCGGCGGCATCATGGCAGCCATTCTCGCAATCGCCACGGGCCTCGAGCCTAACGCGGCAGTCGGCCTTGCCATTCCGTTCGCTCTGCTTGGTCAGCTCGGCGTTACCCTGGTCTTCACGCTTATGTCGCCGCTCATGTCCTCCGCGGACAACATGGCTCACAACGCTGACACCAAGGGTATCGAGCGTCTGAACTACTTCGCCATGGCTCTGCTCGGCCTGATCTTCGCTATCGTCGTCACCCTGTTCTTCATCGCTGGCGCTACCATCGGTCAGACCATCGCTTCCGCCATCCCGGCTTGGCTGCAGACCGGTCTCTCCGCTGCAGGCGGCATGATGCGCTTCGTCGGCTTCGCCGTCCTGCTCAAGGTTATGATGAACCGCGACATGTGGGGCTTCTTCCTCATGGGCTTTGGCCTCGCGATCATCACCGTTGCCAACGATTCTCTGGCAACTCCTGCCCTGCTCATCCTCGCTCTCATCGGCTTCGGCATCGCTTTCTGGGACTTCCAGCAGCAGACCGAGCTGAAGGGTGCAGCTGTTTCTGACGGAGGTGACTTCGAAGATGGCATCTAATGAGTATGTGATCCCGGAGCACTACGAGGATCTCACTCCTGCTCCGCAGCTCGACCAGAAGACCCTCAACAAGATGGCTTGGCGCTCCTGCTTCCTGCAGGCCTCGTTCAACTACGAGCGTATGCAGGCCGCTGGCTGGCTCTACTCCATCATCCCCGGTCTGGAGAAGATCCACACCAACAAGAACGACCTCGCGGCTTCCATGAGCCACAACCTGGAGTTCTTCAACACTCACCCGTTCCTCGTCACCTTTGTTATGGGCATCGTGCTTTCGCTCGAGCAGAACAAGGTTGACATCCCCACGATTCGCGCCGTCCGCGTCGCCGCAATGGGCCCGCTCGGTGGTATCGGTGACGCCCTGTTCTGGCTGACGCTCGTGCCTATCACGGCTGGCATCACCTCCAACATGGCCATCAACGGCAACGCCGCTGCGCCGATCATCTTCCTGGTGATCTTCAACGCCGTCCAGTTCGCACTGCGCTTCTGGCTCATGAACTGGTCCTACAAGCTTGGCACCAGCGCTATTGACGCTCTGACCGCCAACATGCAGGCCTTCACGCGCGCCGCTTCCATCATGGGCGTCTTCGTCGTCGGTTGCCTGGTCGTCACCATGGGTGGCACCCAGATCAACCTCCAGATTCCCAACGGCACCACCCGTGGCCTCTCCGCTACTACCGTGATCGTCTCCGAGAAGGAGGCCGAGAACTTCACCGGTATGGAGGGCATCGATACCGAGACCGCTGAGGCCGGTACCATCGCCATGACCGATAAGGACGGCAACGCCCTCACCGCTTCCGATGCCGACGGCAACGCTGTCGAGTGCGGCGTCACCGATCTGGGCAACGGCATGGAGTCCGTGACCTACGGCACCGTTACCGAGGATCCGGTCAACTTCTCTGTTGCCGACACCCTCAACACCATCGTCCCGAAGCTCGTCCCGCTTATGCTTACGCTGCTGCTTTACTACATGTTCGCTAAGCACAGCTGGACCCCGACCAAGGGCATTCTGCTGCTCTTCGTCCTGGGCATCCTGGGCGCTGGCCCGCTTGGTCTCTGGCCGAGCATCTGGTAAGGCTCTAGCTTGAGGGGTGTGTCCCTACGCGGCTCACACCCCGACCCCTTAAGCCATGTGTATGTTAAAAGCCGCGTGCTCGAAAGAGCGCGCGGCTTTTGTTTTCTTGATGATTCGGATGTGGCAGACAGATAATGTTAACCACCCAAGGTAGTAGCCGAGTTTGAGAAAATGGGAGGATAGGATGGCGATCGGGGCGCGTAAGCAACCGCTGTACGATCAGCTGGTCGATATTCTGACCGAAAAGATTGACCATGAATATCGCGCCGGTGACATGATTCCTTCCGAGCGCGAACTTTCGGAGCGCTATGGTCTCTCGCGCACCACGGTACGCCTGGCTCTGCAGGAACTGGAGCGTTTAGGACTGGTGGTTCGGCAGCACGGTCGCGGTACCTTTGTGACCGACCGTTCGGCAAAGGCAACCAATCTTATGCAGTCCTACAGCTTTACCGAACAGATGCGCGCGATGGGTCGCGACCCCGAGACCACGATTCTCGAGTTTTGCGAGATGGAGGCCGATAAGAATCTGGCAGAGCATATGGGATTGCATATCGGTGATCGCGTTTTTAAGCTCAAGCGCCTTCGTTCTGCCGACAACATGCCCATGATGGTCGAACGCAGCTATCTGCCGGTTCGTCAATTTCTGTCCCTAAAGCGACCACTGCTGGAGAGTAAGCCGCTTTACGATGTGATTGAGCAGGACTTTCAGCAAAAGATTCGCGTGGCCGAAGAGGAGTTCTATGCGAGCATAGCCCGTCCCACCGATGCCCACCTTTTGGCAATTGTCGAGGGGTCGCCTGTGCTCGATTTGGTCAGGACTACGTATAACGAGTCAAACGAGGTTGTGGAGTATACGCTCTCGGTTGCTCGTGCCGATCAGTTTAAATACAAGGTTTACCACCAGCGTAGCAACTAGTGTTCGCATCGTTTCCATATGGTGATTCCTTGCATTTAACTGGTTACTACCAGATAACCAACCGAAGTGTATAATTGCACGTCAGAGGATTACTTCTAGAGAGAGGTATTAGAAATGTTCGAGAAGAGTGTCGAGGAGCTCACCGAGCTCGGCGCCCAGATCACCACGGCCGAGATTGCTCAGCAGCCCGAGCTTTGGCGTGATACGCTCAACATCTATCGTGAGAACAAGGAGGCCATCGAGGCCTTTCTGGCCGAGGCTCGCGCTATGGGCGAGGGCCGTCTGTCCGTTGTCTTCACCGGTGCCGGTACGTCTGACTACGTTGGCGATACCTGCGCCCCGTACCTGCGTCACGCTGGCAACACTGATCTCTACGACTTTAAGCCCATTGCCACGACCGACATCGTGAGCGCCCCGCGCGACTTCCTGCGTGCCGAGGATCCCACGCTCGTGGTTTCCTTTGCCCGCTCTGGCAACAGCCCCGAGAGCCTTGCCGCCGTTGCCGTTGCCAAGGAGCTCGTCCACAACGTCAAATTCCTCAACATCACCTGCGCTCCCGAGGGCAAGCTCGCCGTCGAGTCTGCCGATGATCCCAACGCGCTGACGCTGCTCATTCCGCGTGCCAACGACAAGGGCTTCGCCATGACCGGTTCTTATTCCTGCATGACCCTGCTCGCCACCCTTATTTTCGACACTGCCTCTGACGAGCAGAAGGCCGAGTGGGTCGAGACCATCGCCAAGATGGGCGAGGAGGTCATCTCCCGTGAGCCCGAGATCGCCGATTACCTCGCTGGAGACTTCAACCGCGTGACCTACTTGGGTTCTGGCTCCTTCGGTGGCCTTGCCCAGGAGAGCCAGCTCAAGATCCTCGAGCTCGCTCACGGTCTGGTTGCCACTTCTTACGACACTTCCATGGGCTATCGTCACGGACCCAAGTCCTTCGTCGACGACAAGACCCTCGTGTTCGTGTTCGTCAACAACGACGCCTACACCCGTCAGTACGACATCGACATCCTCAATGAGATCGGTGGCGACGATATTGCTCAGCACACCGTTGCCGTTCAGCAGGATGGCGCTACTGTCTACGAGGGTGAGTCCTTCACCTTTAAGGGCTACGAGGCACTTCCCGAGGGCTACCTTGCTCTGCCGTTCGTGATGTTTGCTCAGGCTATCAGCCTGCTTAACTCCGTGCGCGTGGGCAACACGCCCGACACGCCGAGCCCCACCGGCACGGTCAACCGCGTGGTCAAGGGCGTGACGATTCACCCCTTCACCGCTTAATCGCGTCCCCCTGTAAGGGCGCCCGTCCGCTCATAACGGCGGGCGGGCGCTTTTTGTTTTACGTGAGCTGGGTATAAACATCACCACAGTTAACTGCTTTAGAAGTAAGGAGTACATATGAGCACGTACGCAATTAAGGCTGACAAGTTCTTCTTGCCGGCAGGCCCGCAACTGGGCGGCTATCTTATGGTCGAGGACGGCGTCTTTGGCGCTTGGCAGGCCGACGAGCCCTCCTGCGAGATCAAGGACTACACGGGATCGTGGATCGCGCCGGGCATGGTCGACACCCACATCCATGGCTTCTATAACCATTCGACTACCGATAACGATCCCGAGGGCATCGATATCAGCTCGACCGAGCTCGCCCGTCGCGGTACCACCAGCTGGCTGCCCACGACGTTCACCGATGGCGTCGAGCAGATCAAGGACGCCTGCGCCGCCATCGCTCAGGCGGACGAGGGCCGTGGCCCCGACTTCTGCGGTGCTCGCATTCAGGGCATCTACCTGGAGGGCCCTTTCTTTACCATGAAGCACGTGGGCGCGCAGAACCCCGCTTATCTTATCGATCCCTCCGAGGAGGTCTTCGATCAGTGGCAGGAGGCTGCGGGTGGTCGCATCGTTAAGAGCGCCATGGCGGCCGAGCACGACGGTGCCGCTGCTTATGCGGCTGCTCTTAACGCCAAGGGTGTGGTGACCAGCATCGGTCACTCCGACGCCACCTACGATGAGTGCATCGCCGCCATCAACGCCGGTGCCAGCTGCTTTACGCATACCTATAACGGCCAGCGCGGACTGCATCACCGTGAGCCCGGTGTTGTGGGTGCTGCCATGTCCACGCCCGAGACCTACGCCGAGATCATCTGTGACGGCAAGCACGTAAACCCTGGCGCTATCAAGGCGCTGCTGCAGGCAAAGGGCTGGCAGCATACGGTGCTCATCACCGACTGCCTGGGTTGCGGCGGCATGCCCGAGGGCAGCTACACCAGTGGCGGCATGGACGTCATCATGAAGGACAACCTGTGCTGGCTCGCCGACGGCAAGAGCATTGCCGGCTCGGTGCTCACGCTTGCCCAGGGCGTCAAGAACATCGTCGACTGGGGCATCGCCAGTGCCGATATCGCCATTCGCATGGCAACCGAGGTGCCGGCACGCTCCGTGCACATCGAGGATAAGTGCGGCAGCATCATGCCGGGTCGCGACGCCGACTTTGTCGTGTTCGACCATGAGCTCACCCTCGTCGAGACGTATGTTGGCGGTCAGAGCGTCGGTAACGCCTTTACCGAGTAACGATAGAAAAAGACGGCGGGCCCGAATCTGCTCGGACCCGCCGCATGGGTTAAACGCTCAAAAGTACCTTCACAGTTACAGCTTGTTAGCGATCTTCTTTACCGTGCGCTTAACGCCGGCCACCAGGCCTCCTGCAGGATGCTCCTTCTCGTATGCTAGGCGCTTCTCGCGCTTGGCGTACTCTTCGACGATGATGTCGCCATACTCGTCTTCGATCTTGTCGAAGAAGTCGACGGCGCCCTTAATTTCCTCAGCGGTCGGGTGTCCCTTTTGGACACCGCCGGTGAGTTTGAACGGCCCCCACGTATCAAAGCCGGGGCAGCCGTAGACACCCATAAAGATGGCCTGCCTCATGCGGCAGATGCCATCGATATCCTTGCCGTACCACTTGTTTTTGCCACCGTAGGTCATAAGGCCAAACACCTTGTCCTGCGGCTGCAGCACGTTGGTGAGCACGCGTGCCATGTCCTTGTCGATCTCGGAGTAATAGATGCCCGTGGCGACACCGATCAGATGATATTCGTGCAGATTGGGATACTCGTTTTTGCCGAGCGCCTTGACGTCGAGGGTATCGATCTCGGGGTGTGCCTCGACGATGGCGTCCACGAGCTTTTTCGTATTGCCGTGATGGCGCGAGGCGTAGAGGATGATGGTTCGCATAAGAAGGCCTTCCAGCTGTAATTGCATCAATGTCTGTATGGTACCCCGTTGCATGGCTGGGATACCGGACACATCGTTGAGCGTGCGGGTTTGTCCTTTGGTCAGGGCCGAGACGGATACTTGCGAGCAAAAGCAGTTGTTCGAAAGGATGGGCAATGGAATACGCTCTCTCCAACGATTCGATTTCTATTAAGGTGTCCACGGCTGGTGGTTCGTTTACCTCGATTGAGGCTGGAGGCCGCGAGTACTTGTGGCAGGGCGATCCAGCCGTGTGGTCCGGCCAGGCACCGATTTGCTTCCCGATTTGCGGAGGCCTGCGCGATGGCAGCGCCATGACGTTTGCCGGGCATCATGTAAAGCTCGCTCGCCACGGGTTTGCGCGCAAACAGGAGTGGAAGCTGCTGAGCCAAAGCGCAAACGAGCTGGCTATGTGCCTGGCTTCGGAGGATAACGCCGCGCTGCTGAGAGATTATCCCTACCCGTTTAAGCTTGTCGCTCGTTATACGCTCGAGGACGCTGCCGTGCGCGTTTCCTATGAGGTGACCAACGAGGGCACCGAGGACATGCCGTTCTTTATCGGTGGACACCCCGGCTTTAGGTGCCCGCTCGACGAGGGCGAGGCCTATACGGACTACGAGTTGCGCTTCGAGAAAGACGAGGATGCGGAGCTTTGCACCGCCGTCCCTTCGACTGGCTTGATTGATGTTGCTAACCGTTCAAAGAACCCCATGGTGGGAAAGACGCTGCCCCTGTCGCATGAGCTCTTCGATTTTGCGGAGACCATCTTTGACGTGCTCGAGAGTCGTCAGGTCACGCTTTCCAAGAAGGGCGAGGACAAGGGCGTTCGCTTGAGTTTTGAGGGTTTCCCGTACCTCATCGTGTGGAGTAAGCCCGAGGGCGATTTTGTGGCAGTTGAGCCCTGGGGCGGCCTCTCGACCTGCTCCGATGAGGACGACGTACTTGAGCATAAGCGCGGCTGCCTTGTCGCCAAGCCCAAGGAGACCGTCGTTCGCTCGTTCACGATTGAGATTCTGTAATTCCGTTTTTCGACTCGTATCGCGAGGCATAAGGAGCCTGCGAGATAAGGAGCTAAAATGATCCTCACCGTTACGATGAACCCGTCCGTCGATACGCGCTATCAGCTCGATGAGCTCATTATCGACGACGTCAACCGTGTGACGCCCGAAAAGACCGCCGGCGGCAAGGGTCTCAACGTGGCCCGTGTGCTGGGCCAGCTGGGCGACGACGTTGTGGCAACCGGTCTGCTCGGTGGCCATATGGGCGCCTATATGGCAGAGCTTATGGATGCCAACGGTATTAACAACGACTTTGTGCCCATCAAGGGCGAGACTCGCATTTGCCTCAACATCCTCCACGCCGGCAACCAGACCGAGCTGCTCGAGAGCGGTCCGACGATTGCCCCCGAGGAGCTGGATGCCTTTACCGCCAAGTTTACCGAGCTTGCGAGCAAGGCCGACGTCGTCACTATTTCGGGTTCGCTGCCCCGCGGTGTCGAGGCAGGCTACTATGCCAAGATTACGGGCATTGCCGAGAACGCCGGCGCCAAGGTGCTGCTCGATACCTCGGGCGCTTCGCTTGAGGCTGCCCTCAAGTCCGAGGTCAAGCCCGAGCTGGTCAAGCCTAACCTAACCGAGATCAACGGCTTGTTGGGCACGAGCTTTACCACCGACGATGTGGACGAGCTCCGTGCTGCGCTCGCCTCTGACGCCCGCTTCTCCGATATCCCCTGGGTCGTCGTGTCCATGGGCGCTGCCGGCTCCGTGGGCTTCCACAACGGACGTGCGTTCCGTGCCAAGACCCCCGATATTCCTGCCGTTAACGCTACGGGTTCCGGCGACTCCACTATCGCCGGTTTCGCGCATGCCATCGCTGCCGGCGCGGACGACGAGACGGTGCTGCGGACCGCCAACACCTGCGGCAAGCTCAATGCCATGGATCCCATGACCGGTCATCTGGTCATGGACCGTTGGGACGAGGTTTACAACGGCGTTGTCGTGACCGAGCTGTAAGAGATTGGACGTCGGCTCCGGCATCGGTTGTTTGCTAGTGGTTAGAGCCAACGACAAGTGCGGTAGCATTATGCCGGGGCGCGACGCCGATACTGTCGTGTTCATTCCCGACCTTACCCTGGTCGAGACGTATGCGTGTGGCAACAGCTTTGGTAACGCGTTTGCCGAGTAACCGCCAAAGAAACGATCCGAGAGGGGATTTAGATGATTTACGGTGCATTGGGCGATATCGAGGAGTATCGCGGAATGCTCAAGGGCCTCGACGTGCTGATCGACTGGCTCGAGGAGAACGACCCGGCGCAGCTCGAGGTCGGCAGCCATCCGATTCTGGGCGACAAGGTCTTTGCGAACGTCATGGCTCCCACGACGCGTCCCGAGGCCGAGGCTCACTATGAGACGCATCAGCGCTATCACGACCTGCAGATCGACGTCGAGGGTCGCGAGGCCTTTAAGGTCGCCACGGGCAGCCTGACGCTGGTCCAGGAGTTTGACGAGAAGGACGACTACGATCTGGTCGATTCCGACGCCTCGATCGCCGGCGATCTTGCCGACGACAAGTTTGCGCTGTTTGTTGCCGGCGAGCCGCACATGCCCACGCTCGAGTTCCCGGGCGATGGCGCACAGCCGGTCAAGAAGATCTGCTTTAAGCTGCTTGCAGACGCTTACTGGGAGGAGTAGCGAACTGCCCGACTGAGCTGTTCGTCTGATGGCGTGATTCCATTGAGGAGCGCGCTTGGGCCCCGCTGATTGCGGTTCCTTTGGGGATTGCGGTTGGCGGGGCTTTTTGTTATTTGAGCAGGGTTCATTGGAGCGGTCAAATTAGGCTGAACGACGCAGTTATTGAGACGCAATTGACGCTAAATGGATTGAAGAATAATTAAAATAGCTGTGGATACGAGAAATAGCTAATGGATGGGAGCTCTTTATGGGACTCAGCACAACCGCTTTAATTCCTAGGCGCGCTTTCTTGGCGTTGGGGCTCACAGCTGCTTCCGCTTGCCTCACCGCATGCTCCGGGAAGGGGAGCTATGATGATGGCTACGCTGCGGGCTATGCTGCTGCTCAGGCAGACGCTGCCGGAAAAGAAAAGGATGGCAGCGGCGGGGACGGCGATATCCCCGTATCGGGTATTGTGTACACCATCACGGGGGCGCAGCGCGGAGTAGAAAGCTATAGTGACGGTAAGCCACTGTTGATTTTGAATGTGACTGCAAAAAATGTGTCGGAAGACCTTCAGACTGTTATGTTTTCCGGTAATGAGATATTGGCTTTTCAGGACGGAAAGGGGCTTAATCCGAGTATGTTGGTGGAAGGCCTTGATCTTCCTGAGTCGCGTCAGATACAACCTGGCACAGTTCTTGAGGGTTGGCTTGGTTACGAGCTGATCGACGAAACAACGCCAGTTGAATGTGAGGCTGGCGGCCAAATTGCTTCTTCCGATAATAATGAAGCCATCTATGGGCTGACTAATCCGCAGATTATCGATCTGAGTACTCTTTAATCATTACTCGTACGTTTAAAAAGCTGTCCAGACCTTTGATTTGGGTTAAGGGACCCCCCTAATCAAAGAGCCCAAATTTAGGACGGGAGCAGGTACGGTTTAGTCGTTGATCTAAGATTGAGCTGTTACGACGTTGTGGGAACTCAATCGGCAAGAAGCCGTTAATATGCCGGCAGACGATCGATTGGAAGGCTGTATGGACGTCAGGCTGCTTGGAAAGAAAAACGAGGGCGAGGGTCTTGAGGTCGCCGTTCCCGTTGATTCGGCTTTTGCAGAGCTAAAAGACAAGAGCGATGAGCAGCTGGCAGAGGCCCAGAGATTTTTGATTGACTTTATGAAGAAAGTTGCGCGGTTAAAGGGAGTGAGAATTGATCGGCCCCATTTCCTCCGCTCGGAGCTGAGGAGGAAGGGTATCCATAAAGATGTCGTCGAGTTTGCCGTGGAAACGACTCCCGTCACTGCCGGAATCGACGTGGGCCTGATCGATAGAATTGCTAGAGAAGTAATTGATTTTGAGACAAAGAAGTCAACTGCCCTTTCCTTTGCAGCAGGTCTTCCCGGAGGTGTTGCGATGGCGGGCACCATTCCTGCTGATATTACGCAATACTACGTGCACGCATTCAGGATTATGCAGAAACTGGCATACCTGTATGGCTGGCAGACCTTTTTTGAAGAATGTGACGACGTTGATGACGAGACTCTCTACGAAATGGCAGTGTTGCTCGGTGTGATGATGGGTGTAGGCAGCGCGAATTCGATGCTAACCGTAATCGCCAAAAACGCCCAAGAGGCGGTCGCGAAAAAGGTCGCTCGCCAGTCTCTAACCAAGACCAGTTGGTATCCGATCCTCAAGAAGCTCTTGAGCTTCATGGGTATCAAGATAACAAAGCAGACGGTGGGGGATGCCGCTGGCAAGGTTGTTGTGGGTGTCGGTGGCGTAATCTCTGGTGTTATCACCTATACGGGTCTTTCAAAGGGATCGGCACGCTTGCGTAGGCAGCTTAAGTGCTTGCCGCAGGCAAGCGAGCGGATTCCTGGCACTGGGTACTATGAAAAAGATGAGACCGCGGTTGCCAAGAGGAGGGTTGGCGTAGCGGAACCCCTCTTTATCGAAAAGTTCGGATTTACTCCCATGTTCTACGGCTCTATTGTTGAATATGCTGACCGGCTGGAGGAGTCACTGGCGACTGGAGAAGCGAAGCTGGATGCATATAATCCGGACGTTCTTCTCTGATACTCAGCGGAATTTGGCTATGTGCAACAGGATTGTTGTTCGATCTAATGTGAACGTTGGATGATGCTAGCTATTTATGGAAAACGGTTAAAAAAGATTTTCACCCCTTTTTCACTCCTCGGAGAAGGAGGAAAGAGACGCGAAAACAAAAAAGCTCAGAAGCAACTATGCTTCTGAGCTGCACTAATGCAATGGAGCCAGCGACCGGGCTCGAACCGGTGACCCCCGCTTTACGAGAGCGGTGCTCTACCAACTGAGCTACGCTGGCGGCCATGTGGTGACGCAGCTGAGGCGTCAACGGCTGTCTATGATACGGGACATCGCAAATCCGCGCAAGTGTTCTGACGGCTTTTCTCACGTTAAATGCACTAATCACTCAAGCCGGGATGTGCCTGGTTGCCTACAACTAGGTAGAAAAACGCCCGTCGGCGGTGTGCCGGCGGGCGCTGCTGTGCGATATGTTGCGTTATGAGCTTAGTGCCTCATAAAGTGGTATTCGATCACATTGCTGTAGGGATGACCCGGGCCCACAATGCCCTGGGGGAACAGCGGGCGGTGCGGCGTGTCGGGGTACATCTCGGCCTCGAGGGCAAAGCCGGCGCCCCAGCCGTAGTTGGCATCGTCCTTGGCGTGCTCGTCGCCTAGCCAGTTGCCGGTGTAGAGCTGCACGCCCGGGGCGGTGGTGTAGTAGTCCAGCTCACGGCCGGTCCACATCTCCTCGACGTGCAGGGCACGGCGCAGATTGCGGCCGTACTGATAGCCGCCAATGCACAGGCAGTGATCGTAGCCGCGTGCCTGCTTAATCTGCGGATGGTCGGCCTCCATGCCAGGCGCGACGGGGCGTAACTCGCGAAAATCAAACGGTGTTCCCTCGACCGGAGCAATCTCGCCAGTAGGAATGTTCTGGTCGTCGATGGGCAGGTAGTGAGCAGCGTTAGCAACAAAGAAGTGCTCGCAGTCCATGCCGGCATTATGACCGGCGAGGTTAAAGTACGTGTGGTTGGTCATGGACACGTACGTGGCGCGGTCGCTCTCGCAGCCATATTCGATACGGAAGCGGCCGGTGTGCGTCACGGTAAACACGGCCGTAAAGGTGCGGTTGCCGGGCAGGCCCAACTCGCCATCCTCAAGTGAGGTGGTCATGCGCACGGCGTTGTGGGCCTCGTCGAGCTCAACATCCCACACGCGCTTGTGCAGGCCGTGCTCAAGATCGCTGTGCAGGTTGTTGGCGCCCTCGTTGGCGGGCATATGCCAGTCCGTACCGTCGATGGTGATCGTGGCGCCCGCGGTGCGGTTTGCCACGGGGCCGATGGTCGCGCCAAAGCAGGCGGGGTTGTCAAAGTAATCCTCGAGCTTATCGAAGCCCAGCACCACATCGCGCACGTTGCCGGGAATGTCGGGCACATCGATACCCAGCACGGTGGCGCCATAGTCCATAATGCGAACGCAGATCTCGGGCCCGTTGAGGGTGTAACGATGAACGGGGGTACCGCACGGCGCGGTGCCGAAAAGCTCAGAAGTGATCATTTGGTTCCTAACATCGAGGTATTTCCGACAAACTGTAGCGCGAACAGGAGAGATTATCACTACATCCCACTAAAGCAGGGGGTATTTTTCTCAAAAAAGTGATGATTGGAGCCGTGCGGGCGTTCATTTTTGACGCGCGCGAGTCTGATACAATTTGTTCGTTACTGTTTGAATGATATGCGCGCAAAGAACGGCGAGGATTCATCGTGATTAAAGCGGAGCGACAGGATAAGGTTCGTCAGCTGCTCGAGGAGCAGGGCACGGTCTCGGTCAAGGAGATTTCGGATGCACTGGGCGTCTCGGATATGACGATCCGCCGTGATCTTGAGGAGCTTGCGAGCCTGGGCGAGATCGAGCGCGTGCACGGCGGTGCCCGCAGTGCGCAGGGTCGTCCCCACGCTATGTTGCGCCACGAGTACTCGCACAGCGAAAAGCGCACCAAGCATGCCGAGGAAAAGCTGCAGATTGCGCGCCGCGCCGTGGAGCTTATCGAGGAAGGTTCGACCATCTTTTTGGGTACGGGCACTACGGTTGAGCAGATGGCCTCGATGCTGCCGGCGTGCCGCCTGCGCATTGTGACCAATTCGCTTTCGGTGTTTAACCTGCTCGAGGCGCGCGAAGACTGCGAACTGTGCCTGGTGGGCGGCGTGTACCGCCGCCGCACTGCCGCCTTTGTGGGCCCCACGGCCGAGGATACCTTGCGCGCACTGGGGATCGATGCAGCCTTTATCGGCGCAAACGGCATTTTGGACGGCGACGTGTCCACATCTAACATGGAAGAGGGTCGTATCCAGCAGCTCGCCTTTAGCAAGGCCGACTCGCGCTATCTGATCGCCGACTCCAGCAAGATCGGCAAGCGCGACTTCTACACCTTCTGCCGCCTGGACAGCCTGGATGCCGTGGTGTGCGAGCCGGGTATTACCGCCGAGGATCGTGCCGCCATCGAGGAGCATACGCAGATCATCTGCTAGCTAGCGCTGCAGGATTGCTAGTAAGCGCTGTGTGAGGACTTTTGCCCCCCTGTCATTGTGGGGAATCGGCGCGTCAGCGCTATGCGATATAACGCGCAAATGGGGACTTCGCTATCAAATTGTCTCAACCTGTAACATCTAGACGTCCAAAACCGGTCTTAGTGTTACAGATTGAGACAATTCGGCGTGGTCTACCTTGTTTGTCTCGATCTGTAACGGTTAGGACTTAAAAACTCGGCTACGTGTTACAGATCGAGACAAAAGAAAAAGAACATTAGGACTTGAAAATAAAGTTTTGATAAGGGACCCGCCCAGTTAAGACGGTGCGGCAGACAATTGAGATTAGTTTGCCTCCGGAGTCGTAAGCATAATGAGTCAGTTCGATGACCGGAAGTTTTGCAACACCATAATTACTGGCTTCGGAATCGCTAAGCTGACGTGCTCTATAGCTTTCCCTAACAGATTGGATAGACTTGGACAAGTCGTCCATGATTCTGCTAAATGCCTGAAAATCTAACTGGTTATTCGGAACGCGCGACTTTGAAATGAAGAACGTATCAGCGCCTATGAAGCTGCCTTCAAGTTCGTAGGTCAATTCAAGACGCTGAATTTCATCGCGACTTTGACATCCAAATTGTTGGAGCATCATTACGGAAATTGGACGACCTGATGTGAGGCCGCCGAAATGTTTGGTGATGGCATCCGGATCAACGCCATCGCAATGGCTTGCAAAGTCAAAGTCTAAAAGTGAATTGAGCTCGCTAACGCGTTTCGGTGCAACAAACGATCCCTTACCTTGGATTCGATAGATACTTCCACGACGCTCCAGCTCACTCATGGCAAGTCGGACGGTTGTTCTGCTTACGGCGTATTCGTCGCAGAGTTCCATTTCTGTCGGAAGTTTATCATCTGCTTGATATTCATCGACGATCTGCTTGAGCAGTGCGTCGGTGAGCTGTAAATAGAGTGGCCGTTTTTCGTGTGTATCGAGCATTAGAGCCTCAGTTTGCATGTTGGTTATACCTGATGGTTGCCTCAGCCGGGATGTAACGTGGGCAAGGTAACCTTAACGTATCACAGAGCGGCTCAGCATGACGATCTGATGCCTGTATCCACGAAGGGCTTGTCCGAGCGTGAAGATATTCTGGGGCAGGCAAATACCGTTCATGGAGTCCCCGATATGTTGGAGGTCAGCGCCGGCTGCTTTTGCTGCAAGGCCTATTTTCTTAATGGTCTCGCTGTCGCAGGAGTCTTGACTCGTCCCGTTCGCCGCCATGACGAGAACCTTCTCTTCAATTGACTTGCCTACGTTGTGGGATCGTACAAAGTCTACGATGGCGCGCAGGTCTGCTTCTTGGAAGCAAGGGACAGTGTAGGGGGCTGGCACGAGAAGGATATCGACGCCGAGATCAACAAACTTGCGCGCTATTTCGAGTGTCATGACAGGTTCCGCAACGCCCGCTCCATGCATTTTTCCGGCTATGACCAGGCCATTGAAATGCTCTTTGGAGAGTTTGATTGAATGGGCGATTGCATCGTTGGAGACGCCGGTTCCAGGGTTGCCCGTCAGACAGATAAAATCAAATCCGAGTTCGTTAGCCTTTTCTAAGGTCTTGGGAGAGACGCGACGACCCATGGGGATTTCCGTTCGGGATTCAGACATCTCTGCCTCGTTATCAACTGGCTCCAGATTGACGCCAATGGGCCTTCCGCATGCTCGCTTCACCCAAGTGACCGGGTTTTCATTGAGATCATCTGGAATACCGGCAATAACTGGATCGAACACATCGAGCGCGTTAAACAGAAGCAGGTCGGCACCTGCGGCACGTTCGATTTCTGCATTAGTAACGCCGCCGAGAAATTGGGAAGAGGGTACGTTTTCCGCCATGATGGTACGTCCCTCGGAAGCCAGAATTGCCTGCTTTAGATCCATGGGTGACGTGGCGGCAAAATCGGATGCGGACATGTTCAGTAATCGTTTGGGCATTGTTACTTCCTTTGACTAGAACGACAGGCTTGTGACATTGTCTCTAATATTGTTACAACAATATATTCAAAATGTTATATCCAATCGGTGAACGGTTGTAAGCTTATTGTACTGCTCGGAAAAAATAGCCTTTAGCTGGGAAAATCTTATATTAATCAACTACCGTTCACCGAATAAGTATTTGAATTCTTGACATACCGACAAAGCGGAAAAAGAATTGGTTATGACAAATCGCGCAAATGATATTACATTTCGCACGAGAACGTATTCATTTACATAAGTGGATACAAACGGGGACGACGACGGTTGAGTCCGGATAAATCGTTACGTGCCCGGGAATCATGAAAGGATGTGTTATGGACGCTATCGTCAAATTCCTTGAAAAACACCAGCCCCTCTTCGACAAAATCTCGAGGAACATTTATCTGGTGGCGATCAAGGATGGCTTTCTCTCGAATATGCCAATTGTGCTGTTCTCGAGCCTGTTCCTTCTTCTTTCGACGCTCCCTGCCTATGTAGGCATCACGCTTCCGCCTGAGGTGCTGGATTTCTTCAATAAAATCTATGCATATACCATGGGGCTTCTTGGCATTATGGTGGCCGGCACCACGGCGAGCTCACTTGCCATGTCGATGAACCGTCGCATGCCTTCGGGCAAATCTCTCAACCCCACCTCGTGCATGGTTTGTGCCATGTGCGGCATGCTCTTGCTATCGGTGACGAACGATGTTGTCTCGATTGGCGGAGCAGATACATCTGTTTTTGAAACCGGCTATATGGGAACCAAGGGTTTTCTCGCTGCGTTCGTAGCCGCATTTTTGACCGTTAATATCTATAAGGTGTGCATTAGCCATAATGTGACGATCAAGCTCCCCAAAGAGGTCCC
Organism: Collinsella sp. LCP19S3_A7; assembly: GCF_052121995.1. NCBI lineage: Bacteria > Bacillati > Actinomycetota > Coriobacteriia > Coriobacteriales > Coriobacteriaceae > Collinsella > Collinsella sp. LCP19S3_A7. The sequence continues at coordinate 119,622 of NZ_JBQKDE010000002.1, forward strand.
TGGCTCTATTGCGCAGAGTTTTCGCGATATCTTTGCATTTGGGTTTTCGATCCTTGCGTGCGCTTTTATCGATCTTGCGAGCCGCAAGCTGCTTGCTGTGCCGTTCGCCAATTTGGTATCCGCTCTCATCTCGCCGCTGTTCTCCGCGGTCGACACCTATCCTGGCATGGCGCTTATCGAAGGCGCGGTCGCACTTTTCCAATTTATGGGTATCCACGGTGCTTCGGTTGTCATGAGTCCGATCAATGCTGCGCTCTACGGCAATACCGTTACCAATCTTGAGGTTTTCCAAGCAGGTGGACACCCGTCAATTGCTCTCACGCAGGACTTTACAAGCTTCATCGGCGGTCTGGGCGGTTCTGGCTGCACGTTCATCGTTCCTATTATCCTGATCATGTTTATGCGCTCCAAGCAGCTTAAAGCCATGGGTAAGGCATCGATTATCCCGGTGATTTTTGGAGTTAACGAGCCTGTTATCTTCGGTATGCCGATTGTTCTCAATCCCTATATGTTCGTGCCCTTCCTAGTGGCTCCTATGGTCAACGCCATTATCGGTAAGTTCTTCATTGACGTCATTGGAATGAACGCCCCCATGTATACCATGCCGTGGGCGCTTCCCGGCCCAATCGGTGCATTCCTCACCACGGGTCTCGATCTGCGTTCTCTCGTATTGATGGCAGTGCTGTTGGTCGTTGACTTTGTGATTTACTATCCGTTCTGCAAGGCGTATGACCATCAGCTTTGTTTGGAAGAGTCTGCAAAGGAGACTGCAGGAACCTCGGATGCAGATGCTATAGCCGCACAGGAAAATGTCGCAAAAGCTCTCGAGGCGGTAAAGGACAAGGCGGAGCAGATCCGCGTGCTTGTGCTTTGCCAGGGTGCCGGCACTTCGACTCTCTTGGCAAATGCTCTTCGCGAAGGTGCCGCTGCTAAGGGTATCGATCTGGTTTCTCAGTCCGGTGCGTACGGAAGCCACTATGAGACGATGGATCAGTACAACGTGATTGTTCTGGCGCCCCAGGCACGCATGTACTATGACGCTATGAAGGCCGATACCGATCGCCTTGGAATTAAACTGCTCACCACAAGGGGCAAGGAGTATATCGACCTTACCAACGATCCCGAAGGTGCAATTGACTGGATCGTTCAGGAGCTGGCCAAATAGTGGATGCACTTCGTCGTTGATTCGTCGGTGTATGGTACGGCCCCGCAGCTTATTGAGCTGCGGGGCCGTATTTCGTTGAGTATCTAATTGAGACAATGAGCGCAACCGTCGTGAGATCGCATTGGCGCTTTCCGAGTCACCGACAAGCTGCCTTCCATCTATGTGACCAATTCGCTTTCGGTCTTTAACCTGCTCGAGGCGCGCGAGGATTGCGAGCCGTGCCTGGTGGGCGGCATGCACCGCCGCCGCACCGCCGCCTTTGTGGGGCCCCCGGCCGAGGATACCCTGCGCGCGCTGGGAATCGACGCAGCCTATATCGGCGCAAACGGCATTTTGGACGGCGACGTGTCCACGTCCAACATGGACGAGGGCCGCATCCAGCAGCTCGCCTTTAGCAAGGTCGATACGCGCTACCTCATCGCCGACTCCAGCAAGATCGGCAGGCGCGACTTCTACACTTTCTGCCGCCTGGACAGCCTGGACGCCGTGGTATGTGAGCCGGGTATCTCGGTCGAGGACCGCGCCGCCATCGAGGAACACACGCAGGTCATTTGCTAGCTAGCGCTACGAGATTGCCAACAGGCGATGCGGGAGGACTTTTACCTCCTGTCATTGTGGGAACCAGTGCGTCAGCGCTACGCGATATGACGCGCAAATGAGGACTCCACTATCAAATTGCCTCAACCTGTAACAGGTAGGGGTGAAGTCGCCAACCAGATGTTACAGATTGAGATTGAGAGGATTGTCCTGTGTATTTGTCTCAATCTGTAACAGCTAGGACCCAAAAACTCGACTAGGTGTTACAGATCGAGATTTTGTCTATCCAGCCATCACCTTTGTCTTGATCTGTAACAGTTAGACGGTTAAAAGCGAGTTAGATGTTACAGATTGAGATATTTCTGCTCGAGCGTTCTGTTTGTCTCGATTTGTAACAGCTAGGGCCGAAATATTCGGCTAGATGTTACAAATCGAGACAAACGACCTGCTCGGGCCGAGCCAAAACAAAAGAGGCCGCATACGAACCCGTGGAGGGATTCGCATGCGGCCGACAGGGGGTATGCGGCGGAAACTAGGCCATGAGCAGGCCGGTCTCCGCGACGTTCTTGTACCAGTACGCGCTCGCCTTGGGATAGCGCTTCTGGGTCTCAAAGTCGATGTAGAACAGGCCGTAACGCTTGTTGTAGCCGTTGGTCCAGGAGAACTGGTCCTGCAGCGACCACACAAAGTAACCGTCGACGTTTACGCCGCCGTCGATCGCCTTGAGGATCCATGCGAGATGCTGACGCATATAGTCGATACGAGGGGCGTCATCGATAAAGCCGTCCTCAAAGTCGTCCTTATAGCCCATGCCGTTCTCGGTGATGTAGATCTTCTTGTAGTTGGGGTAATCGTTCTTAATGCGCAGCAGCAGGTCGTACAGGCCCTCGGGATAGATGATCCAGTCCCAATCGGTGGTGGGAACGCCTTCGCGCACGCACGACTCGCCCACGCCCTTGAGGAACCAGCGCGAGGAGCCCTTGTCGCCGGTGCCATTGTGGTTGATGTCGTTTTCGCCCTCGGCAGCACGCAGGAACTGGCACTTGTAGGTGTTGACGCCCAGGCAATCGTTGTAGGGGAGCGCGGCGGTCAGCGCGGCGATGTCCTCGTCGCGGACGTCGAGCTCGCCGCCGGCGATATGGGCCAGCTTGGTCGCAGCCTCCATGGTGTCGGCGGCATAGTGGCCGCGGAAGGTGGCGTCGAGTACCCAGCGGTTGTTGATGACGTCGGCCATGCGAGCTGCCTCGCAGTCGGCAGCGTTGTTGGGGTCGAGGGGATACTTGGGCTCCAGGTTCTGGACAATGCCGATCTCGCCCTCAAAGCCGCCATCATGGAAGGCGACGACAGCCTTGGCGTGGGCCACCATCATGTTGTGCATGAGCTGGAAGGCCTTGTCCAGTCGGTACTTCTCGCCGTGCGGCCAGTTGCCGACGATAAAGCTGCCCTCGGCGGTCGCGGGAATCTCGTTAAAGGTGAACCAGTGCTTGACCTCGGTGAACTCGGCAAAGCAGAACTTGGCGTACTCGACAAAGGCGTCGATCGTCGTGCGCGTCAGGAAGCCCTCGCCGCCGTCCTGGTAAAAGGCCTCGGGCGTATCAAAGTGATCGAGCGTGACATAGGGGATAACGCCGGCATTGTTGCAGGTGGCAAAGAGCTCGTGATAGAAAGCGACACCCTCGGGGTTGATCTCGCCAGTGCCGTTGGGGAAGATGCGGCTCCAAGCGATGGAGACGCGGATACCGTTGATGCCGAAGCGCTGGCACAGGTCGATATCGACCGGGTACTTGTTGTAGAAGTCGCTTGCGGGGTCGGGGGAGAAGCGACCCTGAGCTGCCAGGAAATCGTCCCAGGGCACTTTACCCTTGCCGTGCGTGCGGGTCTCGCCCTCAACTTGGTAAGCGGCAGTGGCGCCGCCAAACACAAAGCCGTCGGGGAACTGCATGGGGTTGTTCATGAGGCATCCTTTCTGTGGGATACGAATAGGGAGAGGTGCCCGAACTGGGGATCCGGGCACCAACAGAGGGAGGAGCTAGTCGAGGTTCTCGCGGAGCCACTTGATGGCGCCAGCGGGGTCGCGGGTAAGGTCGATATATTCCTTGCCGCGCGGGGCGAGCAGCTTAATGCCCAGACGATCGGTGTCGGCCTTCATGTCGTTGTAGTAGCTACGAACCTGCGGGGCAAGCACGATAACGTCGTACTGATCCATGATGGCAGTGTGCTGGCCATAGGCGCCCGCGGAGGAAGCGATGTTCTCTCCGGTCTGCGCGGCACCTTCCTTGATGGCGTTGGCAAGCATGGCAGAGGTGCCAGCGCCGGCGCACAGGACGAGGACTTTCAGGCCATCGACATCCTTCTTGGCGGATGCATCGGCGGCGGGCTCGGGCTGATCGGCGACAGGCTTGCTGTCGGCGGCGGCAACGGTCGTCTCGACGGAAGCGGTAGCCTGCTCGACAGCGGGCGCGGAGGTGCTGGCGGCGATGGTGGCAGCACCGTCGGACTCGAGACCCAGCTCGGCGGCGCGCTCGGCCTCCTGGTCGCAGAGCAGCTTATCGTATGCCTTCAAGAACGGCAGGTAGATGATGGCGTCCAGCAAGATGATGATCGCGACAAATACCAGGGCGATGAGCTGGAAGTTCGTGGTGATGAAAATGCCGATGGGGGCGGGGGTAGCCCAAGGCACCACGAAGGAGAAGCCGTTCATGCCCACGTTATCGATAAAGAACTTGGCAACACTCACGTTGACGCAGCCGGCGGCAACAAAGGGGATGAGCATGTAGGGGTTAAGGATCATCGGCGCGCCAAAGAGCAGCGGTTCGTTGACGGCGAAGGCAACAGGAACAATCGAAGCCTTACCGACGGCTTTGAGCTGCTTGGACTTCATAAAGAGAATCAGCAGAAGCGGCACGATGAACGTGGCGCCGGTGCCGCCGAACTCACCCACGAGCGACATGTTAAAGGTGAGGGAGTGGGCGGGGTGGCCGCCTGCCAGCAGGACCTGCAGGTTCTCGGCCTGGTTGGCAAGACGGATGGGGTCGATACCCGGCTGGACAATCGAAGGACCGTGGACGCCGATGAACCAGAAGAACGCGGTGGCTGCCTGGATAAGGATGAGACCGGGGTAGGTCTCTGCCGCAGTGAAGAGCGGGGAGAGCAGCTTGATGAGCAGCTCGGAGAACGGAACGCCCATGAGGTTGCGCACGACGACATCGATGATGCCGCAGATGATGACAGCGCCGCCAAAGGGGATAATGTCGCGGAAGTTCTGAGCGATGGCGCCCGGGACCTCCTTGGGCAGCTTAATGGTCAGATCGCGCGAGACGCAGAACTTATAGACCCACACGGTAATGAACGCGGCGATATAGGCCGAGAACAGACCGCGCGTGCCCATGCTGGTGCAGTCGAAGACCGAAAGTTCGGAGCCGTTGAGCTTGGTGGTGAACTGCGTAACGGCGAGCAAAAGCATGCTGCACTGGGCGGCCACCATGGTGGAGCCGTCGTTGAGCACCTTGCCGGCGGGCATGCGACGGTTCATGGAAGCCGTAAAGTTCTTGGCGGTGGTGCCGGCAACCATGATGCCCATAACGCCCATGGTGAAGTTGTACAGCTTGTTGCACCAGTCGATGAGCGGCTGGGGCAGCGTGATGCCAACTACGCCAGGAAGGGTGGCGATCAACAGGAAGATCGAAGAGGTGAGGACAATGGGCATGCACCCAAGGAATCCGTCCTTGATGGCCTGGAGGTAGATGTTCCTCGAGATCTTCTCAAAGAACGGCTGATGCTTTTCGAGCATCTTTACGATGGCGTCCATAGAGCTCCTTTGCTACTTGATGCGCGATGCATGTGGATGGAACTGGTCGTCGATGGATGGTCAGGACTGCCCGGAAACCTTCCCGCTTAAGGAAGGCATTGCGAAATGACAACGTTGTCATTTCGCTAATGACAACGTAAGACATTTTTGGAAGAGCAACAAGGATTTACAGGTGAACGGTCGATATCGTCCGATAAACGGCTGATTTATCAGTCGGGCAGGTAGTGTATGCTAGAACGCAAAAAACAAGCGATAGAGAACCGAGTGGAGAAGCAGTGGCAACGATGGACAAGAAAAACGTCTCGATGAACGATGTGGCGATTGCCGCGGGTGTTTCTCTCAAGACGGTGTCGCGCGTGATCAACGAGCCCGATAGCGTACGAAAGTCGACACGCGATAAGGTCCATGCTGCCATGGAGGCGCTTGGGTTTCGAACCAACTTTGCCGCGCGTTCGCTCAAGCTGGGCCGTTACGGGTGCATCGGCGTGGTGCTGTTCCACTTGTCGGGCGGCGCCGTGGACATGATTGACGGTATCGCCGATGCCGCCGAAGAGCGAGGCTTTGCTCTCACGATGATCAAAAAGCGGGCGGGGGAGAAGATGACCCTTGCCGAAGCGGCGCGCAGGATGTCGCAGCTTCCCGTCGACGGCATGATCTTCAATCTGCGCCAGATGGTCGATGACTTTGATACCTTTGAGGCGCCGAAGGACCTCAAGACGGTGATTATCACACCGATGGAGCATCCTACCTGCTCTACCGTTAGTGACGACCAAGAGGGCGGCGCGCGCATGGCGTGCGAGTACTTCTTAAATCGTGGACACAAGAACGTATATTTCGTCTCTGGTAAGAAAGAGGCGCTGTCGAGCCAGTGTCGTATGAAAGGTTGGCGTGCGGCACTCGAGGCGCGTGGCATTGAGCCGCCCGAGCCTCTGCAAGGCGATTGGAATGCGGATAGTGGCTATGCCGCGGGCCTTGTGCTTGCCGATAAGCCCGATTGCACGGCGGTCCTCGCCGCTAACGACTGCATGGCAAACGGCGTGATGATGGCTCTACGTGACAAAGGGCTCAGTGTGCCCAATGATGTGTCCGTGATCGGCTTCGACGATGAGCTCTACAAGACGATTCCCAACTCGATTCTGACGTCGGTGAAGTTTCGCCACCGCGAGCTGGGCATCCGTGCGCTTAACGAGGTCGTCGCAGGTCTTGAGGCTCCGAGCTCCAGAAGCCGCACGCTTGTGTCGGGCGTGCTGATCGAGCGTTCCAGCGTGAAAGACCTGCGGGCGTAGACGTGCTCAACTCGTTCATCTCAATCTGTAACAGTTAGGACCGAAATACTCGGCTAGATGTTACAGATCGAGACAAACGGCCCCCCAGCCGAACAAAAACAAAAGGCCGGGGGCGGCGCGCCGTGTGACGTGCCACCCCCGGCTGAGAAATGGGGACAGGTTATGTGAGCGGGGCAATTCCGCTGGTCGCCAGCCGCTAGTCCAGACGACGGGTCTGCGCCACGTGCTTGTACCAGTAGGCGCTTGCCTTGGGCGTGCGCTTCTGGGTTTCAAAGTCAACGTAGAAGAAGCCATAGCGCTTGTTGTAACCATTGGTCCAGGAGAACTGATCCTGCAGACTCCACAGGAAGTAGCCGCCCACGTTGACGCCCACCTCCATGGCCTTGAGCAGCCAGCGCAAGTGCTGCTCGATGTAGTCGATGCGCGGCTGGTCGTCCACAAAACCGTCCTTGTAGGGATCCTTGTAGCCCATGCCGTTTTCTGTAATGAAGATCTGCTTGTAGTTGGGGTAGCGCTGCTTAATGTAGACGAGCAGATCGAACAGGCCCTCGGGATAGATGATCCAGTCCCAGTCGGTGGTGGGGATGCCAGGCTTGTTCACGTGCTCGCCAATACCCTTAACGCGCCAGCGGCCGGTGCCCTTCTCGCCCGTACCGTTGTGGTGCAGGTCGTTCTCGCCGTCGTAAGCCTTCAAGAAGCGGCACTGGTAGTTGTTGACGCCCAGGTAGTCGTTGTAGAGCGCGGCCTCGCGCATAATCTCGAGGTCCTCGTCCAGGATCTCGATGGTGCCGCCCGAGACGGCAGCCAGACGGTTAGCGCACTCGAGGGTGTCGGGCGCGTAGTCGCCGCGGAAGGTGGCGTCGAGCAAGAACTGGTTCTGCAACACGTGCTCGTTGTTGGCGGCTTTGATGTCGGCGGGGTCGTTCTCGTTGAGCGGATACTTAAACTCCAACGACTGAATGACGCCGATCTTGCCCTTAAAACCGCCGTTGTGGAAGGCCAGTACGGCCTTGGCGTGGGCGAGCATCATGTTGTGCTCGCACTGGAAAGCCTCGGCCAGATGCGCCTTGACGCCGCCGGGGAAGGTGCCCTCGATGTAGGTGTTGGAGGCATCGGCCCAAATCTCGTTAAAGGTGAACCAGTAGGTCACCTGGTCGGCGTACTCCTTAAAGCAGAAGGTGGCAAAGTCCACAAAGGCATCGATGGTCTCGCGGTTGAGGAAGTCGCCCTTCTCAAAGAGGGCAAGCGGCGTGTCGAAGTGATGCAGCGTGACAAACGGCTCAACGTGGTGCTTGTGGCACTCGGCGAAGAGATCGTGGTAGAACTGCACGCCCTCGGGGTTGATCTCGCCGGTGCCGTTGGGGAAGATACGGCTCCAGGCAATGGAGAGGCGAATGCCGTTGATGCCGAACTCCTCGCACAGCTCCAGATCGACGGGGTACTGGTTGTAGAAGTCCGAAGCGGGATCGGGGGAAAAGCGCCCCTGGGCCTCCAGGAAGTCGTCCCAGGCAACCTTGCCTTTACCGTGGGTGCGGGTCTCGCCCTCTACCTGGTAGGCAGCAGTGGCGCCGCCAAAGACAAAGTCCTCGGGAAACTGCGCAGGCGGGTTGGTGACGCTAGCAGGGTTAACGGACATGATGATCCAATCGTCTAAATCGAAGGGCCAGCCGGTCTTGGATGGTCGGCTGGCCCTGTGCGTTACTTACTTCGAGAGTTGCTCGCTTACGAAGGCGAGAGACTTATCGCCGTTCTGGGAAAGCTCAATGTACTGCTTACCGCGGCAGGCGACGCACTTGTTGCCCACGCGCTCGCAGTCCTTCTGCAGGTCGGCCAGGTAGCTTGCGGCTTGCGGGGCCAGGACGACCAGATCGAAGTCGGGGAGCATGTCCACGTGGTTGCCATAGGCCTCGGCAGCGGTTTCAAGATTGATGCCGCGCTCCTTGGCGGCCTTGGCCAGCGCGTTGGCGAGCAGGCCCGAGGTACCGCCACCCTGGCAGAGCACGAGCACGCGTTTGCCGTTGAGGTCGCTGGTGGCCGTTGCCTCGGCAGCGGGTGCTGCGGAAGCGGCGGGAGCGCCGGCTTCCACGGCCTCGGCAGCAGCGCCGGCGGCAACGCTCTTGGCGTCGGCCTTGCCCTGGAAGGCATCGTTGAGCTTGGCGGCCTTCTCGGCGTTCTTGGCGGCGAGCTCTTCCTGGGAAATCTCGGCCTCCTCGGCGCACTTCTGGGCGTCATAGGCACGGAAGAACGGATAGTACAGAACGAAGTCGACGACCAGGATAAGGGCGAGCATCACAAAGGCGAGCGGCTGGAAGCCCAGGCCCATGATGGTGCCGATGGGGCCGGGGACGGTCCAAGGCAGGGTGTACATAAAGCCGTTCATGCCCAAGAAGTCGATAAAGATCTTGAGGATCCAGATGTTGGCGATCGGGGCAAAGACAAACGGGACAAAGAAGACGGGGTTGAGCACGATAGGCGCGGCGAACAGCAGCGGCTCGTTGACGGCAAAGCACACGGGGACGATGGCGGCCTTACCGACAGCGCGCATCTCCTGGGACTTGGCCAGGAAGCAGAACATAAAGACCAGGACGAGCGTGGCGCCGGTGCCGCCCATGCAGACGACGAAGTACTGGGCACCCTGGGTCAGGACAGCGGAAGCGTGCTGGCCGGCCTGGAACGCAGCCAGGTTGTCGGTCATGTTGGAAACGAGGGCGGCGGCGATGGCGGGCTCGACGATCGAGGGGCCGTGGACGCCCACGAACCAGAACAGGCTCATGGCGCCGTAAATCACAGCAAGGCCGATGTAGCCGTCGGCAGCGGTGAACAGGGGCTGGAACACCTGGATGACGCCCTGGGCAAAGCAGAAGCCAAAGGCAGCGCGGAAGACGATGTCAAAGACCCAAAAGACGGTGATGCAGACGGAGAAGGGGATGATGTCCTTAAAGGTCTGCGAGATGTTGGGCGGAACCTGCTCGGGCATCTTGACGGTGATGTTGCGCTTGATAAAGAACTTGTAGATGATGCCGGTCACAAACGCAGCGATGAAGGCGGTCAGTAGGCCCTTGGAACCAAGGTAGGTGGTGTTGAAGCCACTGGCGGCATCCGTGGCGATGGTGTCGCTCGAAAGGAGCAAGAAGCCGATGATGGCCGCGCACATGCACGAGATAAAGTTGATCTGGTTATTCTTGGGCAGATCGCGGTTCTGGGCGTCGGCGAAATGCTTGGCCGTGGTAGCGGCGCAGGCGATGGCCAGGATGCCCATGGAGTAGTTGTAGCACTTCCACAGGGCGTTGTTGATGTCATCGGGCCAGTAGAAACCCCAGATGTTGGGGACCGAGGCTACCAGGCAGAAGATGGACGAGAAGATGATGATGGGGATGACGGAGATAAAACCGTCGCGGATCGCCTTGAGGTACTTGTTGCGGGCGATCGCGTTGAAAAAGGGCTGGCCCTTTTCGATGGTGGCGATGAGTTGCTCCATGCAAAGCTCCTAAGAGTCGGTGGGTTAGCAACGATGGTAGCTTTTGACGTTTGGTTGCCAAAATGTTGACGTTGCCATTTTGTGACACAAAATAAGATGCGAACCGATGGCCCCTGTGCCTGCGGACCGACGATTTCTTGCGCGTAAACGTTTGAGCCGCCCGGTGGCTCTGTGTTTGCACAATGGCAACGTTAACATTTGGGCGATAAAAGCCGTTCGGGGAAGCAAAAATGTCGGTGAACGGTAGGTTTTGGGTGGTGAGCGTATGGTGGGGGAGGCGTTAGATATACTTGAAGACGTTTCATTTGACTGCGTAGGGTGCCACCAATGGCATCGTTGACATAGAAAGATCGACCTATGACCGCTGTTAAAAAATCGGTTTCCGTTAAGGATGTGGCGCGCCTCGCGGGCGTCTCAGAACAGACGGTCTCGCGCACCGTCCGCGATTCGCCCAGCGTGCGCCCCGAGACCAAGGAGCGCGTGCGTGCCGCCATGCGCGAGCTGGGGTATCGCCCCAATTTTGCCGGTCGATCGCTGCGCCGCGGCAAGTTTAAGACCGTCGGCGTCGCCATGTTCAACATTACCGGTACCGGCAACCTCGACCGTATGGAGGGCTTTGCCGCCGCCGCCGATAAGCACGGCTACGCCATTACCCTCACTAAAGTAGATGGACATCCGTATACCCTCGAGAGCGCATCGTCGCGCATGAGCGCACTGCCGGTGGATGGCATGGTTGTGATCATGAATCGCATGCCGGCGGACTTTGGCACCTTTGAGCCGCTGCCTGGTATGCAGACGGTGCTCGTTACCATGCTGGAGCACCCGCTGTGCTCGACGGTCGATAACGATCAGTTCGATTGCTCGCGCCAGGTTGTCGAGTACTTGCTGGGGCAGGGGCACAAGACCGTGCACTTTATCTCGTGTCCCGAACGCTCGCTTTCGGGCATGCAGCGCGAGGAGGGCTGGCGCGAGACATTGCGCGCGCATGGTATTGAGCTGCCGCGACTCATCCGTGGCGACTGGACGGCGCGGAGTGGATATGCCGCAGGCCAGGCTCTGGCGGACGATCCGACCTGTACTGCCATCTATGCCTCCAATGACGCCATGGCCTACGGCTGCATTCGCGGACTCGAGTCGCGCGGAAGGCGTGTGCCCGAGGACGTGAGCGTGGTGGGGGTTGATGATAGTCTGGGCGACATCGTGCCCGATCGTCGCCTGACCACCGTGCGCTTTGACAACAAGCGTGTCGGCATGTGGGCAGTCGACAAGATCGCCGGCGCCGAGGGAGTTGCGTCTGGCGTGGAGCACATGCTGATCCCCGGCGTGCTCGTAGAGGGCGATACGGTGCGCGATTTGCGTTAGGGCGCGGTCCTGTTTGGGTTTCCGTTAATCATGTTTGATATTGTTCGAAATGGTTTGGAAACCGTTCGCGGGTTAAAAGTGACCGTTCATAGCTCGAAATTACGTTTTGTATTGTTCTTTATTGTTTGAATGTTAATGTTTCTGTCATACACAGCGCAGCGCGGATGCCCGGACGCGATGCTCTCCATTGGTTCATATGTGAAAGGAACGCAATATGGCAACCAAAGAAGAAATCTCGATGGTTGGATTCGAGATTGTCGCATACGCAGGTGACGCCCAGACCGATCTGCTTGCAGCGCTCGATGCTGCTCGCGAGGGTGACTTTGAGAAGGCCGAACAGCTGCACAAGGATGCCAGCGATGCACTTATCGGCGCCCACGACACGCAGACCAAGCTGCTTTCGCAGGAGGCCGGCGGCGGCGAGATGGAGATGACCTTCATCATGGCTCACGCTCAGGACACTCTCATGACCACTATGATCTTGGAGAAGCAGGCCCGCTTTACCATCGATGCCTACAAGCGCATCGCCGAGCTCGAGGCCAAGCTCGCCTAACGAGCCCTCACAACCAAGCCCCTTCCAAAAGTCCTGCCGCCACCCGCAGCAGGGCTTTTTCTGTTCTCCTCCAAGTTGCGGTGAAATAGGGGCTGACGGCCCAAAATGATCCGTTCTCCTCCGTCCCCAGGGGATCGGTTGGCAGCGTCGCCACGAAACTGGACCATCTACTACGTTTAACCCGGTGCCCCCGAACACACCTGCGTTTCATGAAAAACTGCAGGTGTTCTACCTGTGGTTTTGTTTTTACGCCACGGGGCATGGTCGGGGATGGGCAGTTAAACGTAGTAGATGGGCCCATTTCATGGCGGGCAGGTCATGCAGCAGTCTGTTGCGCCTCTTGCCGTTCGGTTTTTCGCTGGGTGGGTATACTTCCATCCGCAATACAGGCCGGAATGAGGAGGTATCCAAATGCCGGACAACGGATCGATTCAAAAGAGAGACGCGAGCGAGATGGCTCATGGGCGTCCTGTCCAGATAACCGAGCAAACAACGGTGACCGAGCTGCAGCCCAGCCTATCCGATGTCGTGTGCGCAAACAAAAAACTGCAGATTGGCCTCATCGTTGCGCTCGTGGCACTGGCGCTGCTGTCGGGGTTTGTGGCTCGTCCGCATTTTGCCGATACCAAGACTTGGAACTCTACCATCGAGGTCATCGATCAAAAGAAGGGCAATGTATTGGCGCTCACGACCTCGTGCGTCGCCCTATCTGCGGGTATCACTGCGCTGCCGGGCGATACGGGAACGCCGGTTGCCGAGCAGCTCGCACAGCTTTCGGGTAATCTTGGTATCGTGCTTGCCGTGCTATACCTAGAGAAATATTTACTCACGATTTTGTGGTCGGTTGGCCTGGGCATCCTGATCCCGTTTGCGCTGGTGCTCTTTGCAGCGTCGCTTGGCATTCACGGACGCTGGAGCACGAGCACGGTCATTCGTCGCGTGGCAACGCGTGTGCTGGTGGTCGCCATCATTAGCATGGTGTTGGTGCCCGCGAGCGTATGGGTGTCGCAGAAGGTTGATGAAACGTATCGAGTGAGCATCGAGGCGGCCGAGCAAAAGGCGACTGACGCTGCGAGTGCGACAGATAGCGATAGCTCCAAAGCAAACAAGAAAAAGACTGAGTCCGCAGAGTCCAAGAACGTGCTTGAACAGCTTGCCGACGGTGCCTCGGGTCTCGTCACGACGGTGACCAGCGGCGCCAAGCAGATGACCGATGAGATTGTGCAGCAGGTGACCGATCTGATCGAAGGCGTCATTGTGATGATAGTGACCTCGTGCGTTATCCCATTGCTGGTGCTCGCGGCGTTTTTGTGGCTGGGGCACACACTGCTGGGGATTGATATTTCCGGGCCGACGAATTATTTGACGGGCCGCTTTCTGGGCACTCCGTCCAAGCATGCCAAGAAGGGCGGCCAGTCCTAGTAGCTAAAACAGCTGTATATACCGGGGCATACCGCCGAAGGGCGGCCGAGACACGTTCTCGGCCGCCCTTTTGTTTGTTGAACACATGGTCGCTACGCCCGCGTCCGGTCCAAACGGTCAGCAATCATCCGTGAACGGTATTTGTTCAAAAAAGAACAAAGATAAACAAATAGTTGTTGCAGTTACTGTTCGAATGTGTTCAAATAAACATGAACAGTGAAGAATCGCACATTCAGATGCCCGGACCTGAACGAGATTCAACACTTCCAAACAGAAACTACGCACCTGCGTATCTCTCAAGGAGGATGTCATGAGGGTTGTAATCGCTTCCGATGCCGACGGCATGTCGATGAAGGAATCCATCAAGGAGATGCTCATCGCCGATGGTCACGAGGTCGTCGACTATTCCGAGACCCCTGCCGCGGACTTTGTCGATTCCGCTACCGCCGTTGCCAAGGACCTGCTGGAGCACAAGGATTCCCAGGGCTTCGCATTCGATAAATACGGTGTCGGCTCCTATATGGCCGCCGTCAAGATCAAGGGCATGGTCGTCGCTAACATTTCCGACGAGCGTTCCGCCTACATGACCCGCGAGCACAACGGCTCGCGCATGGTCACCATGGGCCCGGGCGTTGTGGGCACCGAGGTCGCCAAGAAGATCGCCCGCGAGTTCCTGCGTGCACAGTACGCCGGCGGCCGTCACCAGATCCGTGTCGACATGCTCAACAAGATGGCCTAACGAGAGCCACCGAGAACTCGAACTTCTACCTCAACTTGTGAATTCAGACGAAAGGACGTTCTGATGAAGAAGACCATCGCAATCGGTTGCGACCATATCGTTACGGACGAGAAGATCTATCTGGCCGACCGCCTGGAGCAGGCTGGCTACAAGGTGCTCGACTGCGGCACCTACAGCCACACCCGTACGCACTATCCCATCTACGGCAAGGCCGTGGGCGAGGCTGTTGCCAGCGGCAAGGCCGACTTTGGCGTGGCCCTGTGCGGCACCGGCATCGGCATCACCAACGCCGTCAACAAGGTTCCCGGCGCCCGCTGCGCCCTGGTTCGCGACATGACCTCTGCCCTGTATGCCCGTCGTGAGCTCAACGCCAACATCGTGGGCTTTGGTGGCAAGATCACCGGCGAGTTCCTGATGGCCGACATCATGCTTGCCTTCCTGGAGGAGCCTTACGAGAAGACCCCCGAGCACGATGCCCTGATCGCCAAGATCGATGCCTGCAATAAGGCCGACGCCGAGGCTCAGGCTGACCCACACTTCTTTGACGAGTTCCTCGAGAAGTGGGACCGCGGCGAATACCACGACTAAGGAGATTCCGGCGTTCTGCCGAACGCCGGACCGGCCGACGCTGCGAAGCCATCTGGCGGGCAATCTGCCGTTCAGCTTCGACGGCATGACCAGAAGGTCAATGCCGCCTCGCTTCACGGCACCTTGCCTCGCCAGCTGGCTTCTCGCTGACGTTGGGGGTACCTGCGGGGTTGCTCCTGTTGTTGCGAAGCTTTCTGGTTCGGTAAGCTGCTCCGATAACACGTTTGCTTGCTGAGCTTGTGTGCTTTGATTTTGACGGACCCGGCATTCTGCAGCTTTTTAATTGACGGCTCGCGTTTCTGTGATGGGGCGCGGGCCGGTTTTCTAAACAGGAGTTCAATATGATTCTGACTGTTACCATGAACCCGTCGATTGATACGCGCTATCAGCTCGATAAGCTGGTCATCGACGATGTTAACCGGGTGACGCCCGAAAAGACCGCTGGCGGCAAGGGCCTCAACGTGAGCCGCGTGCTGCTGCAGCTGGGCGACGACGTGCTCGCGACTGGCCTGCTTGGCGGTCACATGGGTGCCTATATGGCCGAGCTCATGGATGCCGACGGCGTCAAGAACGACTTTGTACCCATTGCCGGCGAGACGCGCATTTGCCTGAATATTCTGCACGAGGGTAATCAGACCGAGCTGCTGGAGAGCGGCCCGCAGATCGCCCCGACCGAGCTCGAGGCCTTTACGGCCAAGTTCGCCGAGCTTGCAGCGAAGGCGGACGTTGTGACGCTTTCGGGCTCGCTGCCGCGCGGCGTCGATGCCGGCTACTATGCCGAGCTCGTCAAGATCGCCGAAGGGGCGGGCGCCAAGGTGCTACTCGACACCTCGGGTGCATCGCTGGAGGCCGCGCTGGAGTCCGACGCTAAGCCTGAGCTCGTAAAGCCCAACCTGACCGAGATTAACGGCCTGCTGGGTACGTCCTTTACGACTGATGATGTCGATGCCCTGCGCGAAGCGCTCGCCGCCGATGACCGTTTTGCCGGTATTCCCTGGGTCGTCGTTTCGATGGGCGCTGCCGGTTCGGTAGGATTCCATGAGGGCCGCGCGTTCCGCGCCAAGACGCCCGCGATTGCGGCTGTAAACGCGACGGGTTCCGGCGACTCGACCATCGCCGGTTTTGCGCATGCCATTGCTGCTGGCGCCGACGACGTCACGGTGCTCAAGACCGCCAATACCTGCGGCAAGCTCAACGCCATGGATCCCAAGACCGGCCACCTGGTCATGGACCGCTGGGACGAGGTCTACAACAGCGTAGAGGTAACCGAACTTTAGAGTTACGGCGTACCGAACAAAACGAGAGTGGATAATCTCCCATTTTGGGCTCGCAAGCGGGCTTAGAGTGGGAGATTTTCCACTCTCATGAGAGGCAGCTAATTTGGGACGGGGCTATTTTGACTACTTCTAGATGCAATGTAGTCAAAATAGCCCCGTCCCAAATTAGCTGCCCTTGCACCAAAAACGGCGCCCGCCGGCGATGTTGCCGGCGGGCGCCGTTGTCTTGAAGACGAAATGATCCGTTTTCCTCCGTCCCCAAGGGATCATTACAGCGAGTCAATGAAGCGCTGCTGGGCGGCGCGACCGGCTTCGTCCCATTTAAAGACGCCGGCGTTGTCGAGCACGTGGCCAAACACCATGCCGACCTCCTCGTGCAGGATGTCGATGGCGCTATCCGCCGTAAGCTCGTCGGCGCGGCGGGCAAAGACGTCCTCGGCCCATGCGGCGTGGCTGCGGCAAAGGTCGTCGCCCTCGAGCGCGCCGGCAAGATCGTAGCTGGCATCGACCTTGGCCGCCAGCAGGTGCTCGCGGACAGCGCCGAGCTCGGGAACCAGGCGCGGCGGCAAAATGGCCAGGCCCATGACCTCGATCAGGCCGATGTTCTCCTTCTTAATATGGTGGTACTCGGCATGCGGGTGAAATACGCCCAGCGGATGCTCGTCGGTTGTGATGTTGCAGCGAAGCGCCAGGTAGGCCTCGTAGATCTCGCCGCCGGCATTGCCGCGAGAGTCGACGCGGCGGATGACGGGCGTCACAGTGTTATGCGCCACGCCGTCGGCTGTGTGCGCGATGACGCCCACAGACTCATCGGTCCACTCGCGCCAGGCGAGGATAATCTTCTCGGCGGCGTCGAGCAGCTGGGCGCGGTCGTGCGAGCGCAGTCTCAGCACCGAGAGCGGCCACTGCAACACGGTGCCGCTGACCTGGTCAAAGCCGGGCACGTTAAACTGCGAGACCTCGGCGGCATGCATCATGGGGAACTCGTGCGCGCCGCCCTGGAAGTGGTCGTGCGACAGAATCGAGCCGCCCACGATGGGCAGGTCGGCGTTGGAGCCAATAAAGTAGTGCGGGAACAGGTCCACAAAATCGAACAGGCAGGTCAGTCCCTTACGGTCGACGTGCATCGGGCGATGCTCGGAGCTCATAGCAATGCAGTGCTCGTTAAAGTACGCGTACGGACTGTACTGGAAGCCCCAGCGCTCGCCGTTGAGCTGGATGGGGATAACGCGCAGGTTCTGGCGAGCGGGATGGGCGCCGCCGTCGGCTGCGGCGGAGCGTCCAGGGTAGCCCTCGTTCTCGATGCACAGTTGACAGGCGGGATACTTCTCGCCCGTGTTCTTTGCGGCGCCGGCCGCGGCAATGTCGCGCGGGTCCTTCTCGGGCTTCGACAGGTTAATGGTGATTTCCAGGTCGCCCCAGTTGGTGGGGGTGCTCCATTTGATATTGCGCGCGATGGCGGCGCGGCGCACGTAACCGGCGTCACAGCACAGACCATAGAACCAGTCGGTCGCGGCGCGGGGCTCGTTGACGCCCATGCGTCCGTTGAACTCCTCGTTTACAACCGAAGGCCTCGGCATGAGCGCGCCCATGATGCGCATGGCGATGCGGTCGCGGCCCGACGCCGTGTCCTCGGCAGCGCCGTTGGCAACGGCGTCCTCGGAAAGCGCGGCAAGCGTGCCCTCCAGGTCAAAATTGGGGAGCGTATCGGGGTGCAAGAGCGAGAGCTTCTCGTTCTGCATCGCCCAAGCCATGTCGAGCGCAGGACCCGAGGCGCCGATGCACTCGAGAATGGTGTTGTAGGCCCAGATGCGGTCATCCTGTCCGATCATGGATCGATGGATGGCATACTCAATCAGGCCCTGCGCGGCCTCGCGCGCATCAGTCATTACAGCCATGCCGCGTAAGCCCCCTTGTCAGAAATTGCGTAGTGGCGGGCAGAGCCCTCGCCCAGCCAGCCGTTCATCTTGATGATGAAGGTGTCGACAAGATCGAGTGGCACAAAGGCCTGGATAGTGCCACCAAAGCCGCCGCCGTGGATACGGACGGCGCCGCGGCCGTCGAGCACATGCTCGGCCAGCGCCAAGGCATACATGGAAGGTTGCTCGGAGCCCAGTTTGGCGACGACATTCTGCAGGTACATGGCGGAGCTGGCACCGGACTCGCGCGTCAGGACTAGGAACTGGTCGATGTCGCCGGCGCTAAGGGCTGCCCAGCGCTTATCGACCAGGCCGTTCTCATACCAGTAGTGAACGGAGCGCAGGCAGGCACGGTCGCCCAGCTTGGCGCGTAGCTCAGGGAGCTTGGCGTCAAAATCCGCCACGTTTACCTCGCACAGGCGTGTCTTGCCAAACTCGGCGGCGACGTCCTGCATCTCGCGCGGAACGGCGGCGTAGTCGTCGGTAGCTGCCACATGGTCGGCGCCAACCTTAACGAGCACGAGCGCATAGCCGTGATCCTCAAAGTTGAGTTCGAGCTTCTGGGTTTTAGGCTGAGCCTGGTCCTCAAAGTCCATGTAGGCGAGGCCGCCCAAGCAAACGGCGGCCTGGTCCATAAGACCGCAGGGCTTGCCATAGTAGTTGTTCTCGGTGCGCTGGCTCATCTGGGCGAGCGCGACGGGCTCGATGGCGGGTGCGCCCCAGAGCGCCTCCATGGCACGACCGTACGCCGCCTCGACAGCAGCGGAGCTCGAAAGACCGCCGCCCGAGGGAACGGAGCAGGTGAAGGCGAAGTCGAAGCCCTGGGGCTCAACACCCAGAGCAGCGATTTCGTGGGCCATACCGCGGACGAGGCTCGCGGACGTGCCCTTCTCGGACTCCTGAACATCTAGCGTATCGAGCGTGATCTCAAAGGTAGGATAGCCCTCGTCGGCGACGCGGATCTTGTTGGAGTCGGTTGCCACGGCGATACCGTCAACGGCGACATCGAGCGAGCCGGCGATAACATGGCCGCCCTCGTGATCGGTGTGATTGCCGCTGATCTCAGAACGGCCGGGTGCGTGCACGTAGAGCACCTGGCGGTCGCCGATGGGTCCAAACTCCTCCTCAAACAGTCTGGTGAGCATGGTGAGTGTCTTTTCGTCGGGGGTGGTCATGGGAGTCCTTTCCTTGGCGCGCACGGGTGAGTTTTGCGTCGCTATGAGTACGTT
Source organism: Collinsella sp. LCP19S3_A7 (assembly GCF_052121995.1). NCBI lineage: Bacteria > Bacillati > Actinomycetota > Coriobacteriia > Coriobacteriales > Coriobacteriaceae > Collinsella > Collinsella sp. LCP19S3_A7. The sequence continues at coordinate 138,985 of NZ_JBQKDE010000002.1, forward strand.
AACAACTTGAAGCGGCATGAACCAAGTGTTCACGATGCCGCACGTTACGGGCTATGTTAACGTACTCATAACACAACGCTTGCCACTTTTTGAGAATCCGGTAGTCGGTAGAATTACAGCCGTGAACGGTACCGCCGTATGGACTTATAAAGCAGAAGAGATGCAGATAGAAAAAGTAGAGTACGTTAACATGCGTCCGACGATAGCGGGCTTCGGCGCGGGGTGTGTTTCTGCCTGGGTCGGCATGCACGCTATTCAGATCTCGCAAGGGTGAAGGTGATTCTGTGGCAAGGCACTCGTCCAACGATACAGGTACGCGTCCGGTCTCCATGGCCGACGTCGCCCGCGCTGCCGGTGTTTCGCAGCAGACGGTTTCGCGCGTCGCCAACGGCTTGCCCAACGTTAACGAGCAGACGCGCCAGCGCGTGCAGGCCGCTATGCAAGAGCTCGGTTTTCGTCCGAGTTATGCCGGACGCTCGCTGCGCGACGGCCGTTACCATTCGGTCGGTCTGTGCGTCAACGATATCACCAAGTTTGGCAACCTCTCAATGATCGACGGCATCGCCAGCGCTGCTCGCGAGCATAATTGCGCCATCACGCTGGTCGAGATGTCCAAGACCGAGGAGTTTTCGCTTGCCGAGGCCACGCGTCGTATGGCTGCGCTGCCGGTGGACGGCATCATCATCGGCATGAGCCGCATGGCGCCCGATTTTGAGACGTTTGATCCGCTGCCGGGCATTGGCACGGTTATTGTTACCATGTACGCGCACCCGCGGGTGACCACGGTCGATTCCGACCATTACGGCTGCTCGCTCTTGCTTATGGATCATCTGTTTGAGCTGGGGCACGAGCAAATTCGCTATATTGGCGGCCCGTCGTTCTCGGTCGACGAGCAATTTCGTCGCGCCGGCTGGCAGGATGCGCTCGAGCATAAGCACATTAAGCCGCAGGCGCCGCTCGAGGGCGACTGGTCTGCCAACAGCGGCTACGAGGCCGGCAGGTACCTGGCCGAGCACGATCGCACCATGACGGCGATTTATGCGGCAAACGATCAGATGGCAAATGGCGCGATTGCCGCGCTGCGTGATAGCGGCCTGCGCGTGCCCGAGGACGTAAGCGTGGTGGGCGTCGACGATTCGCTCGACGACTTTGTCGCGCATAACGAGCTCACGACCGTTCGGTTCGATTTACATCAGCGTGGACGCGAGGTGTTTGAGCACGCGGTTCCCGAGGCGGGTACGGCGGGCAAAACCGTTGCTATCCGTATTCCCGGCCAGCTCATTATTCGACATAGCACGGCGATGCCACGCTCATAGTTTGCGCAGGTAAACGACGATTTATCGTATTTCAATAACAATCGGTAAGGATGCCGGCAGATAACAGTTGGAATGCTGCCAAGTGCTATGATAGACAAGTTATTTTGTCTATCTAGGAGGCTTTGCCTGATGGAGATCACCAAGGATATCCGCTATATCGGCGTCGACGATCACGACATTGACCTGTTCGAGGGCCAGTACGACGTGTCCGAGAACGGTATGGCATATAACAGCTACGTTATCTTGGGCGATAAAATCGCTGTCGCCGATTCGGTCGACGGTGGTTTTGTCGACGAGTGGCTCGGCAACCTCGAGGCCGCGCTCGATGGCCGTACGCCCGACTACCTGGTCATCCATCATATGGAGCCTGATCACTCCGCCGGTATCGCCGCCTTTATGGAGCGCTATCCCCAGGCGCAGATTGTGGCCAGCATGGGTGCTTTCCGCATGATGGTCAACTACTTTGGCACCGACTTCCCCGAGCGCAAAATGGTTGTCAAAGAGGGCGATGTGCTCGACCTGGGCGGCCACAGCCTGACCTTTATCGGCGCCCCCAATGTTCACTGGCCCGAGGTACTCTTCTCCTATGAGGCCACCGACAAGGTGCTTTTTAGCGCCGACGGCTTTGGCAAGTTTGGCGCCAACGACATCGAGGATCCCGAGGGCTGGGCTTGCGAGGCTCGCCGCTACTACTTTGGCATCGTCGGTAAGTTCGGCAAGTTTGTGCAGGCTGTGCTCAAAAAGGCTGCCGATCTGGATATTCAGATCATCTGCCCGCTCCACGGTCCTGTCCTTACCGAGAATCTGGGCTATTACCTCGACACCTACAACACCTGGTCGAGCTATCAGCCCGAGGACGAGGGCATCACGATTGCCTATGCGAGTGTGTATGGACATCTGAAGGCTGCCGTCGAGGAGCTCGCCGCAGCGCTCGAGGCTCGCGGCCAGAAGGTTTCCGTCTTTGACCTGGCTCGCGACGACATGGCCGAGGCCGTTGAGGATGCGTTCCGCTATGACCGCCTGGTGCTCGCCTCCATCACCTATCAGGGCGAGATCTTCCCGTTCATGAGCACCTTTATCCACACGCTCGCCGAGCATGCCTACCAGAACCGCACCGTGGCGCTCGTCGAGGCCGGTTCCTGGGCGCCCACCGCTGCCAAGGTTATGACCAAGGAGCTCGAGGGCATGAAGGACATCACCCTGGCGCAGAACAAGGTGACCGTGCTGGGATCGCTCAACGACACATCGCGCACCCAGATCGAGGCCCTCGCCGACGAGCTTTCCAAGTAGCGATATTTCGCTTTTAACGGGCAAAACCACCACAAAGGGACAGGCCCTTTGTGGTGGTTTTTGTTTAAGCGCCGGCGATGATGAGGGCTGGACGTGCGCTGTCGGCGGCCTCGGCGATTGAGGTGGCGACGGCGGCGTCGGGGTCGCTGTCCATCACGATGATGTCGACGTCGGCAAGCTCGGCAAAACGGTACATGCCGCGTCCGTTGACCTTACTGGCGTCCATGAGGGCGACGCTTTGACGGGCGGCACCGACCATAGCCGCTTTGGTCTCGGCCATCTGCGGAAAGTCGGTCGTAAAGCCGCAGCCGGGAACAAAAGCGCCAGGACACATGACGGCAAGGTCGGCGTGGACCATTTGGAGCGCCTGCATGGTAAGTGGGCCGTACAGATAGCGATGACCTTTGCGCAGTGCCCCGCCCAGCATAACGACATCGACCGAGGGCATGCTCTCGTCGATATAATCGGCGATGGTAATGTCGGCCGTGATAACGGTGATGCCATCGCGCTGATCGAGGAGCCGGACGAATTCGAGCGCCGTGGTGCCCGAGTCGACGAGCAGCGTGTCGCCGTCATTAACGAGCTCGATGGCGCTTTGCGCGATGGCCTGCTTGGCGGCGACGTTGACATTGATGCGGCGATCCTGCGTGGAGACGGTCAGGCGTTTGTGGAGCGATACGGCACCACCATGTGTGCGACGCAGCTTGCCTGCTTCGGCGAGCGCGTCCAGGTCGGCGCGGGCGGTGACGGAGGACACGCCAAAGGTCTGGGCGATTTCTGCTACCTGCACCGAGGCGTTATGCTCGAGTATTTCCATAATGGCGGTACGGCGCTCGTCAGCAAAAGCACGGTTGGTAGCTTGGGCCATGTTTGCTCCATTCTCGGCTAAATTTGCAGGAATTGTGTTGACTCTATTTTCGTTCATTTTCTTTTTGAGTAAGAAAACACCTTTCGATTACTTATCTTTTCTATAAAAGAAAGACGCTAAACGCTCAAAATTCAATATCGAACACGCCCACTCGGTTCCGATTCCTTCCGTTTACTTTTCAAAAACGACTGTATTGGCCTGCATGGACTCAATATCTCGCACGTGCAAAGCCGCTGAATTTCATACAATGAGCGCAGTAAAACGCAAGGTAAAACGCCTTGTGAACAACTACGCCCGATGTCCAGATGCGGGCGAGGGAGAGGAGCAAACGCTCATGGCACTTGTTACCACCGAAAAGATGCTCAAGGACGCTCAGGCCGGCCACTACGCCGTCGGCGCGTTCAACGTCGAGAACCTCGAGTTTGTTATGGCCGTTCTGGCCGCTGCCGAGGAGACCAAGTCCCCCGTCATCATGCAGACCACCCCGGGCACCATCAAGACCGCTGGTCTGGACTACTTCTACGGCATGGTGAAGGCCGCTGCCGAGCGCGCTTCCGTGCCCGTCGCACTGCACCTCGATCACGGCGATGGCTATGACCGCTGCATGCAGGCTTTCCGCACGGGCTACACCTCCGTCATGATCGACGGCTCGCACGAGTCCTTCGAGGACAACATTGCCCTGACCAAGTCCGTCGCCGACGCTGGCCGCGCCATGGGCGTGCCCGTCGAGGCCGAGCTCGGCAAGGTTGGCGGCAAGGAGGACGACGGTCCCGCGGTTGAGGGCGAGAGCCCCTACACCGATCCTGCCGAGGCCAAGGAGTTCGTCGAGCGCACCGGCTGCACCTCGCTGGCCATTGGCGTTGGCACCAGCCACGGCGTGTACACGAGCGATCCGCACATCGAGCAGTCCGTGGTCAAGGCCATCCGCGACGCCGTCGACGTGCCGCTGGTTCTGCACGGCACTTCCGGTGTGCCCGATGAGCAGGTTGCCGAGGCTGTGAAGAACGGCATCTGCAAGGTTAACTACGCTACCGAGCTGCGTCAGGCCTACACCAAGGGCTTCATGGCCTACATGGCCGAGAACCCCGCCTGCTTCGATCCCAAGAAGCCGGCCAAGGAGGGCATGCGTGAGATCACCGAGCTGGTAAAGATCCGCATGACCAACCTCAACTCTGTGGGCAAAGCAGAGTAACAGCAAGGGTACTCTGATCCCACCGGGCCGTCTGGAAACGGAAAAGGGCCTATCTCTCAGAACGTCCTCGGACATGTCGGAAGCCCCGCTGCGCGCTACGCGCTGCGGGGCTTCCTCCGTCCTGCGGAATGTTCTGAGAGATAGGCCCTTTTCCGTTTACGGACGGCCCTGCTCGATCGCCCTTGTGGCGTTGGGGCTGAAGGGGTGGGGAGCGAGGGGCGCTTTGTTGGTGGGGGTTAGTATGCCCGGGCTTGGTTGGGGAATGACTTGTTTAGGGATGCTTGGAGCTTATCGAAGGATATTCGCAAGTTGAGATTCTGATCGGTTGAGCGTTTGGCTTTTGTGGTGGGGGAGTCGAGGAGGCCGTTTCTCTGTGTCGGGGGGAAGGAGAAAAAGTCTGCATGTTTTAGGGATGGCTGCTGTGCTGCGTCATTGGAAGAATGCATGCTTATGCGGCCTCCTCGATGTCCACCAAAAGGTTGCGCACGGGGTGTGCTGCTAGGTCCCGTGCGTTGGCAGTATTATGCCGCGGCTGCTGCAAAGAAGCGCTAAAGAAAGGCTTAATCAGGTTTGATATAACAATGAAACTGCAGGTCAAAGGTATCGAATAACACTCTTGAAAGGTTTTGAGCTTAAGGGCTTTCTAAGGTTTGCGGCTCGGATGTGGCGCGGACGTGCGGAGCGTGTGACTGATCGCTGTTAGCGCTGCGGTGCGGCGGCGCGTACCTGTTCGATGACCTTTTCCATGGTGGCGTCGATGCGGTCTTTCTTGAGTTCACATTCCCAGACGGTGATGGGCGTCCAGCCCATTTGGGTAAGCGCGTCGATGGCGGCTCGGTCGCGCTCGACGTTGCGGCGAAACTTTGCCTCCCAAAACTCAACATTGCGCTTGGGCTGGCTCGGATTGCACTTAGGGCAGCGATGCCAAAAGCAGCCGTTGACGAAAATGGCGATCTTGCGCCCGGGAAAGGCGATGTCGGGCTTGCCGGGCACCTTCCATTCCAGACGGTATCCCGTAAGGCCCGCTGCCCGCAGGCGCTGGCGAACGAGCATCTCGGGTTTGGTGTTGGCGCGCTTGTTGCCCTTCATGGACTTTTTTATAGCGGCGCGACGGCGCACCAGTTCGCGCTCGTCAGCGGAGAGGTCCGAGGTATCGATGCCGTCGAGCAGACCTGGCTTGGGACGCTTTTTGCTGCGGCGCTTAGGTGCGCGCTTGGGCTTGGTGGCGGGTTTGTCGGCCGTGTTGGGCGTGGCGTCATCGGCGGCGCCGTTGGCCTCAAGCCGATCTTCCTTCAACTCAATCAGAGCATCGATAAGCCCCTTGTCGGCGGGCATCCATTCCACCGTGGCAAGCGAGGTGCGCGGAATCCAGCGGATATCGAGCTGGCGGTCGTGCTTCTGGGGCTCATCGGATTCATCGGCGAGCGAGCAGTAGTAGCACTCCATGGAGAGATGAAAATCGGGGTAGTCGTACTCAACGGTATAGAAATCGCGCAGGTTGGTGACTTTGACCTGCAGCTCTTCCATGAGCTCGCGGCGTACGGCGTCCTCGGGCGTCTCGCCGCGCATGAGCTTGCCACCGGGGAACTCCCAAAGTCCCCGCATGTCGCCGTAGCCGCGCTGCACGGCAAGCAGCTCGTCAGATCCTTCCTTGCGAATGATCCCAGCGGCAACATGAACAGTCTTCAACAGGAGTCCTCTCTCAGCATCAACACATGACAAGGCAGCTCATTTGGGTAGTCTTTTTGGGACGGGGCTTTTTTAGCTGCCCTATGTCAAATGCGGCCTCATGCTTCGAAGGCTACGGATAGGGTAGCTAAAAAAGCCCCGTCCCAAAAAGACTACCCCTACCTTACGCAACGGTAAGGCAAGCGTAAGCGATATCGATGGTAGCCGACTCGGCTTCTTGCGACTATAGATGCCGTAGACTAATCGCAAGAAAGGACTCGGTATGCAAACCACGCACATGGCGACCCCGGTACTGGAAGTCGTGCATCTCGAAAAGGTATACGGAGCGCTGGGCAACGTGACCCGCGCGCTCAACGACGTCAGCTTTACCGTCAACCGCGGCGAATTCGTTGGCATCATGGGCGCTTCGGGCTCGGGCAAGTCGACGTTGCTCAACTGCGTGTCGACCATCGATAGTGCCACAAGTGGCACGATCCGCATCAACGGCCAGGATGTGACGCGCATGAAGCAGGCTAAGCTTTCGCAGTTCCGCCGCGAGGAGCTTGGCTTTATCTTCCAGGACTCCAACCTGCTCGATACGCTCACCGCACGCGAGAACATCGCCCTGCCGCTCACCATCGCCCGCACAAACTCGGCAGAGATCTCGGCCCGCGTGCAGGATGTGGCAGCGCGCCTGTCCATCAGTCAGGTGCTCGACAAGTATCCCTACCAGATGTCCGGCGGTCAGCAGCAGCGCGTTGCCGCGGCTCGCGCGCTCGTCACCGGCCCCACCATGATCATGGCCGACGAGCCCACCGGCGCCCTCGATTCCAAGAGCGCTCGCCTGCTGCTCGAGAGCCTGGAGGCCCTTAACCGCCGCCTGCGCGCCACCGTGCTCATGGTCACGCACGACAGCTTTGCCGCCAGCTACACGAGCCGTGTGCTGTTTATTCGCGACGGCAAGATCTTCACCGAGCTGCGCCGCGGAGACACCGACCGCCGCGAGTTCTTCGACCGCATTATGGAGGTCGTTGCCATGATGGGCGGTGAGGGCTCCGATGCTCTGTAAACTCGCTTGGGGCAACGTCCGCCGCGCCGGCCGCGACTACCTCGTCTACCTTTTGACGCTCACCCTGGGCGTCACGGTCTTCTATGCCTTTAACACCATCTCGATGCAGGTCGACATCGCCGGAATCGATGAAGAGGGCTTGGCGCAGGTTATGGGCAGCATGCTCGGCTACCTGACGTACTTTTTGGCCGGTGTCATGGCTTTTTTGATGGTGTATGCCAATAACTTCATCATGAAACGCCGCAAGAAGGAGTTTGGCCTGTACCAGGTGCTCGGTATGGGGCGCGGGCGCGTCGCCACGATCATGGCGCTCGAGACCGTGATAGTATCGGTTGTGGCCTTTGTCGCCGGCATTGTGCTGGGTGTGGGACTCTCCCAGCTCATGACGTTCTTTACGGCCTCGCTCTTTAAGACACAGATCGCCAATTTCCACTTCTTTTTCTCGGTGCATGCGTTCAACCTGACCCTTGCCTGCATGCTCGTAATGTTTGTGCTCACGCTACTGCTGAACCTTCGCGCCGTACGTCGTACCAAACTCATCGAGCTTATGGGTGCCGAGCGTCGCAACGAGAGCATCAAGACACGCAACCCCTGGATCGCGATTACCATCTTTGCCGTGGGCGTGGTGCTGGTGGGCGTGGCCTATTACCGTCTGCTACGTGATGGGTTCCCGCTAACCGCGACGGACAGCAAGCTGCAAGAGGCCATGAACCAGTTTGGCATTACGACCGCTATGGTTACCGTGGGCACCTTTGCCCTGTTCTGGGGACTCTCGGGCATGCTTATCAAGCTGCTGCAGAGCCTGCGCGGCGTGTATTGGCGCGGCCTCAACATGTTTATCGTGCGCCAGCTTGCGGCCAAGGTCAACACGGTGTGCTTTTCGATGGGCGTCACCGCGATGATTCTGTTCCTTGCCATTACTTCTGTGACTTGCGGCATGTCGATTGCCAGCGTGATGAACGAGAACCTGGAGCGCTATGCGCCGGCCGATATGTCGCAGACGTATGTCTATTACACGCCCGATACGCTCGACTACTACAAAGAGTATGTCAATCCGTCTGAGGCCGATCGCATGGTGCTGGCCGATAGTACGGTCGATTTGTACCCCGCATGGCACGGTAAGGACAAGTCGGCGGACAACAACGACGAGACCGGCAAGAAGGTCAATATCGCCGATGTTGCCGGTGAGCATGTGCAGATCGATTCGTATCTAAGTTACCCGTTTGGCGGTTCGAGCCCTTCGGTGTCTGCGGGTGAGATGTGCAAGACCATGGGCGAAAAGCTTCCCAAGGCGTTCGGGGGTAGCAAGGCCGATGCGATGGGTCTGTTTGTGACGCCGGCGAGCCAGTACAACAAGCTGCGTCAGATGATGGGCGAGGAGCCGGTGAGCATTGGCCGCGACCAGTACTTGCTTACGTGTGATATGGGCGGTGAGCTGATCGACCTGTACACCAAGTATATGGCTGGCGGCCATGCCCTTACCTTGGGCGGGCATACGCTCAAACCCGCAACCGATAAGTCGGACGAAGATACGGCGGCCATCGCCAACTCGGCGATGGGCAGTAATCCGGGTACCGTCGTCGTTGCCGACGAACTGTTGTCCCAACTTAATCTGCAGCCGTATTCCAGTAGCCTGCTCGTTAACTACAAACAGGGGATGGATACGACCGAGGCAGACGAGAGCATTAAATACACTCTGCTCGACAATCTGCTCGTTGACGGCAAGGAGCCGGGATCGTGGGGAATCTTCATCACACGCTCCGAGATGTACACGCAAGCAGCGCAAATGAACGGTCTTATTAGCTACCTAGCCATCTACATCGGCTTTGTATTGGTCGTTGCATGCGCGGCGATTCTGTCGATCCAGCAACTCTCCAACGTGGCCGACGGCAGCCGCAGCTATCGTGTGCTGGCGCAGATCGGCTGCGACGACCGCCAGATTCGCCATTCGGTGATGGCGCAGCAGGCGGTATTCTTCCTGTTCCCGCTGGCAGTGGGCCTGGCGCACTCCTTTGTGGCACTTAAGGTGATTATCGAGCTGGTGAGCATATTCGGAAATATGAGCATCGGCGGCACCGTGGGCCTCACCTGCGCGATCTTCCTGGCAGCGTACGGTGGCTACTTCCTGGTGACCTACCTCATGAGTGCCGAAATGGTGCGAGCTGCCATAGCCACCCGCTACAGCGAGTAACAAGCGGGCAAAATCGTCGCAAAATCAGAGGCGTATGACCGCCGCGAAGGGGCCAGGGGCCCTTTCGCGGCGGTTTTTTCCAACCTGGTGCGTCTCAGATACAAGTGAGTAGACTTTTTTGAACCTGACGAGCACATCGCGACAAATGCTCAATAAAACCGCAGGTCAGAGCTGTGGCGTTTTGGGGCGTGCTTGGCCTCCTGCAAAAAGCCTACTCACTTGGTTTTTCTGCTAGAAGACCGCCGCGAGGGAAGGCAACTCCCCCGGGTAGTCGTTGGGGACGTTCTTAAACGACTAGTCAAACAAGAGCGTCCCCAACGACCACCCCAAAAGGAGCGTCCCCAAGTGCTAGCTTTGGCAACGACGCTGGTAGAAAAACGTCAGCGAAAACCCGTACACGCGAGCAAGGTGCCTTGAAGCGAGGCGGCATTGACCTTTTGGTCATGCCGTCGAAGCTGAAAGGCAGATTGCCGTTCTGGCGGGTTTGCAGCGTCGAGTAGTTACGCGGTTTGGTAAAACCGCGTAACTAAACCCGCTCTGCGATCTCGTGGATGAGGTAGTCGGTCTTTTCCCAGCCCAGGCACGGGTCGGTGATGGACTTGCCAAAGACGCCGCCGTCGACAGACTGGTTACCGTCCTCCAGGTAGGATTCGATCATAAAGCCCTTGACCAGCTTGGAGATGGACTCGTTGCGGCGGCAGCTGTCGAGCACCTCCTTGCAGATGCGGTGCTGCTCCAGCGGGCGCTTGCCCGAGTTGTCGTGGTTGCAGTCGATGATCGCCGCCGGGTTGGCGTAGCCGGCATGCTCGGTGTAGCGCTCAGCCAGACGCTCCAGATGCTCGTAGTGGTAATTGGGGTAGGTACGACCGTCGAGACCAATGTAGCCACGCATGACGGCGTGCGCGAGCGGATTGCCGTCGCACTCGACCTCCCAGTTGCGGAAGATGAAGCTTTGATGTGCCTGGGCGGCGTAGATGGAGTTGAGCATGACGGTGGTGGAACCGGCGGTGGGGTTCTTCATGCCCACAGGCACCGAAATGCCGCTCGACACCAGACGATGCTCCTGGTTCTCGACCGAGCGCGCGCCCACGGCGACGTAGCTCAGCAGGTCGACGAGGTACTGGTAGTTGGACGGGTAGAGCATCTCATCGGCGGTAAAGAAACCGGTCTCCTCGATGACGCGCAGGTGCATATGGCGGATGGCTTTAACGCCTTCGAGCAGGTCATCGGGCGCCTCGGGATCGGGGTTGTGCAGCAGGCCCTTGTAGCCAGTGCCCTTGGTGCGCGGCTTGTTGGTATAGACGCGCGGAATGATGATGAGCTTGTCCTTGACCTCTTCGGCGACCTTGGTCAGTCGGCTCATGTACTCAAGCACCGAGTCCTCGCGGTCGGCAGAGCACGGGCCGATGATGAGCACCTTGCGCGCGTCCTCGCCGGTAAAGACCTTGGCGACCTCGGCGTCGAATGCCTGTTTTTTGGCGGTAAGATCGGCGGAAAGCGGCATTTCCTCGCGGATTTCCATGGGGATCGGCAGCCTGCGCTTGAATTCCATGGCCATACGGGGCCTCCTCAATCAAATAAGACAAAGTGTGCATTGTCGAATGCTCGGCATTATCCGCTGTCGCACGCTAAAGTGCAAGCCCTCGTTACCCCAAAACCTGCCAAAAAGGGACAGGTTTATTTTGGCAGGTTTTATCTGGTCAAACGTCAACTGGCCCTGGAATGGAATGATGCCACGCGGCTTGGAAGAGGCCGTCGATTTGGCCCCAGGGGAGGCGGTTTGAGGGTCGCAGAACAAAAAACGGGAGCGCAGGTTGTCCTGCGCCCCCGTTCTCGGGTGTTATTCGTTCCCTGCGGCAGAATTTACGCCGCTTCGTCGAACTGCGAGTTGTACAGGTCGGCGTAGAAGCCGCCTTGGGCGAGCAGCTCGTCGTGCGTGCCCTTCTCGACGATGTCGCCGTCGCGAATTACCAAGATCACGTCGGCGTTGCGGATCGTGGACAGGCGGTGTGCGATAACAAAGCTGGTGCGGCCCTGCATCAGCGCATCCGTGGCGCGCTGAATAAGCTCCTCGGTGCGGGTATCGACGTTGGATGTCGCCTCGTCCAAAATAAGCGCCGGGCGGTCGGCCAAAATGGCGCGGGCAATGGTCACGAGCTGGCGTTGGCCCTGCGAAAGGTTGGTGCCTTCCTCGTTGATCATAAAGTTGTAACCGCCGGCGAGCGTATGGATAAAGTGGTCGCAGCGTGCAGCGCGTGCAGCGGCCTCGACCTCGGCATCGCTTGCATCGGGGCGTCCGTAGCGGATGTTCTCGCGGATGGTGCCGTTAAACAGCCACGTATCCTGCAGCACCATGGCAAACTCGCCGCGCAGTGCCGCGCGGTCCCAATCGCGTACGTCGACGCCATCGACGCGCAGCGAGCCGCCGTCCACGTCGTAGAAGCGCTGTAGCAGCTTAATGAGCGTGGTCTTGCCCGCGCCGGTGGGACCGACGATGGCGATGGTCTGGCCGGGCTGTGCCTCGCAGCTAAAGTTGTGGATGATGGTCTTGTCGGGCGTGTAGCCAAACTTGACGTGGTCAAACTCCACATGGCCAGGGCGCTTTTCGGGAATCTGCGCGTCGGCCTTCTGCTCCTCCTCGGGCGCGGCCAGGAACTCAAAGACGCGCTCGGTGGCAGCGGCCATAGACTGCATCGTGTTGCTCACGTTGCCCAGCTGCTGCACGGGCTGCGTAAAGTTGCGAACGTACTGGATAAAGCTCTGGATGTCGCCGGGCGTGGCATTGCCGGTCAGCGCGAGCTGTGCGCCCACCACGACGACGCCCACGTAGCCCATGTTGCCCACCAAGCTCATAAGCGGCATCATCAGGCCCGACAGGAACTGCGAGCGCCAGCCACTAATAAAGAGGCGGTCGTTTTGACGGTCGAACTCTTCGATTGAGGCCTCGGCGCGGTCGAACACCTGAATGACGTTCTGGCCGGCAAAGTCCTCCTCGATAATGCCGTTGACGGTGCCCAGGACCTGCTGCTGCTCGCGGAAGTACGGCTGCGAGAAATGAATCATCACGGTCAGGATAATCGCGGCGGCCGGCAGTGTGAGCACGGTGACGCCGGTAAGCGGCAGGCTGATCGACAGCATCATGACGAGCACGCCGATAATCTGCGTCACCGACGTGATGAGCTGCGTCACGCTCTGGTTGAGCGACTGACCCAGCGTATCGACGTCGTTGGTGATGCGGCTGAGCACATCGCCCTTGCTGTGTCCGTTAAAGTAGCTCATCGGCACGACAGCGATCTTGGCGGCGATTTCCTTGCGCATGCGGTAGCAAATCTTTTGCGTGACGCCGGTCATGAGCCAGCCCTGGATGAGGCTGCAAACAGAGCTTGCCAGATACAGGCAGAGCAAAAAGCCGAGCGTCTTGGCGATCCAGGCAAAGTCGACATCGCCGGTACCGTTGACCTTGGCGACCAGGCCTTCGAACAGCTTGGTCGTAACCTGGCCGAGCACCTTGGGTCCCACAATGTTAAAGACGACCGAGCACACGGCAAAGGCGACGGCGGCAAGCACGGCAACCTTGTGTTGACCGATATAGCCGAGCAACTGCCGCATGGCGCCCTTAAAGTCCTTGGCCTTCTCGCCGCGGCCCATGCCACCCATGCGGCCCATGGGACCGCGCTGGCGGGTGGGCTTGGGAATCTGAGTCTTGGTCTCGTCTGCCATTAGTGCTCGCCTCCCTCCATAACGGCTGCAATTTCTTCTTGAGTGAGCCCCAGCTCCTCGGCGGAAAGCTGCGACTGTGCGATCTCCAGGTACGCCGGGCAGCTGTGCAGCAGCTCCTCGTGCGTACCAGTGCCCACCACGTGACCGTCGTCGAGCACGATGATCTGGTCGGCGTGCATGATGGTCGCGATGCGCTGGGCTACGACAACGAGCGCGGCGTCGGTAACGTTTTTGGCAAGCTCTTCGCGCAGGCGCGCGTCGGTCTTGTAGTCGAGGGCGCTAAACGAGTCATCGAACACCAGGACCTCGGGCTTTTTTGCCAACGCGCGGGCGATGCCCAGACGCTGGCGCTGACCGCCCGAGACATTGGAGCCGCCCTGGCTGATGGGGGAGTCGTAGCCGCCCTCGCGCTCGGCGATAAAGTCCTCGGCTTGGGCGATGCGCGCGGCCTCGTGCATGTTCTCGTCGCTTACCATGTCGCCGGCAAACTTAAGGTTGCTCTCCACGGTACCCGAGAACAGACGCCCCTGCTGCGGGATGTAACCAATGCGGCGGCGAAGCTCGGAAAGGGCCATATCGCGCACGTCGATACCGTCGAGCGAAATGCTGCCGCCCGTGACGTCGTATAAGCGCGGAATCAGCTGTACGAGCGTGGACTTGCCCGAGCCCGTGGAACCAATGATGCCGAGCATCTGACCGGCATGCGTGGTGAAGTTCACGCCGCTAATGACGTCGGCGCGGGCATCGGGATACTGGAAGCTCACGTCGCGGAAGGTGAGCTCACCGCGCGGTGCGCTGGCCGCGGGCAGTTTGGGCGAGGAGGGGTCGTTGATGCTCGTGGGGCAGGTGATGACCTCTTCCACGCGCTCGGCTGCGACCTCGGCGCGGGGCAGGATGACCGAAACCATGGTGAGGATCATAAACGCCATGACGATCTGCATGGTATAGGAGATAAACGCCATCATGTTGCCGACCTGCATCACGCCATCGGACACGCCCTGCGCGCCAAACCAGACGATAAGCACGGTGATGCAGTTCATGACGAGCATCATGAGCGGCATCATAAAGCTCATGGCACGATTGGTGTAGAGCTGCGTGGTCATTAGGTCGAGCGAAGCCTTGTCAAAACGCTCGAGCTCATGCTCCTCGCGGTTGAACGAGCGGATGGGCATAAGGCCGTCGAGCAGCTCGCGGGCGGTGAGGTTCACGCGGTCCACAAAGCTCTGCATCTTTTTGAACTTGGGCATGGTGAGGCCCATAAGCACGCCGACGACGGCCGAGACCGCGATGATGGCCACAGCGATGGTCCATTCCAGGCCGGTGTGGTTGGCCAGGACGCGCATGACGGCGACGATGCCCATGACGGGGGCCATCAGGCACATGCGGATAAACAGGGTTGCGGCCATCTGAATCTGCTGAATGTCGTTGGTGCAGCGGGTGATGAGTGAGGCCTGGCTAAACTTGCCCACCTCGGCCGGCGAGAAGTGCATAACCTTGTTGAAGGTCTCGCGGCGCAGGTCGCGTGCGATGGAACAGGCGGTGCGCGAGGCCACGGCGCCGGTCAGGATGGTGGCGATGAGCGAGATCAGGCACAGACCAAACATCGTGGTTGCCATGCGGCCCAGATAGGCGTTCTGCACGTCGGCGGGGTCGATGCCCTGCGCCTTGTACTCGTCTTGTACATAGCTCACGGCGCGTTGGGTCACGATGGAACCCGACATGGAGCCCATTTTGTCCGCCATATCGTTGGCACCCTCGACGAGCTTGCCCTGGTCGATTAGGCCGCCTTCAACGCCTAGGCGCAGGCTCTTCATGGTGATCTTACCGCCGTCGGTATCAATCTGCTTTTGCATGTTCTGCGCCGCCGCGGCCTTCTGCTGCATCTCGGCGAGCTGCTCGGGCGTCATTGCCGCCATCTGCTCGGGGGTGGGCATGGCCTGGGCGGCGTTGTTGTTATTCTCGCTGGACGAACCCATCATGTCATCCATGGAGTTGGCGTCAATGCCCTGGTTGAACGAAAGGACGACGGTCTCGGGCAGGCTCACGATGTCGGCAATCTTTCCGCCGTCGGCGCGCTCTTCCTCGGTGCCCTTGTACGTTCGAATGCCGTTATTATCCGCCTTGCTAAACACGGCCTCCACAGCTTTGGCGTCCTTATCGCTCATAAAGAGTTCGAGGTCGTCGAGCGATTCGGTGCGAATGGTGTCAGGTACGGGCGAGGCGATACCGCCTTGCTGCACGCCCACGTCGACGATGTCGCTCATATACGTAGGCAGCGCTAGATCGGCGTTGCAGCTGATTACGATAAGTACGATAGCTGCGAACAGTGCCAGGACATGCTTTTTAAAGAGCTTGAGAATCCTCACTCGGCATCTCTCCTTTCTTGATTGCGGTCGATAATTTCGTTGGCACGCCTAAGAAGGCGCACCATCTCTTGGGTATCTGTTTCGCCGAGCTGCTCGAGGAAGGCCGCGGTGCGGTCCTCGAATTCCCGATGCTTGATTTCGAGATCATGGAATCCCTTGTCGGTCACCGTGACGTGTACGCGACGACGGTCGGTCTTTGAGTGCTCGCGCTCGACCCAGCCTTTGGCTTCGAGAGCGCGCAGGATATTGGCGATGCGGGCGCTCGAGACCCAGGCACGATCGGCGAGTTCGCTTGGCGTGAGCGAACCGCCAGCGAGCATGAGGGCGCGCATGACGGCCATCTCGCCACTGAGGGCTTTGTCCGCAAAGCGCGAAATGCGCTGATGCATGCTGCCGAACTCGGTAAGGAGCTGACGCCCAAGTTCACGGAAATCGGTATCTTTCACCGAAAACCCCTAACACTAGAAACTATTTTTGGTAGAAGATGATACCCCCATATGCGGGCCTCATGCAGTGGGCAATATTAAGAGCGCATAAAGACTTAAAATAATTCAATTGCTGAAGCGTTTCAAAGAACTATCATGCCCGCGGTTAGGCGAGGGGTTGTCACCACCATGACGACTGGGACTCATTTATCGCCATGTGCGATGCTCCAACTTCCCGCAAGGAGACACCTGAATCAAGGGGGTTGGAGTCATGGCATTTGACTTCACGGGTAAAACCGCGATCGTTACCGGTGGCACTCAGGGCATTGGCCTCGAGATTGCCAAGGGTATCGTTGCGGGCGGCGGACACGTCGCGCTCATCGCAAGGAACGCTGCCAAGGGCGAGGCGGCTGTGGCCGAGCTTGGCGAGGGCAACAAGTTCTATCAGCTCGATGTCGCCGATGCGCCCAAGGCGCGCGAGACCGTCGAGCAGATTTTTACGGACCTGCCGCAAACCAACATCCTGATCAACTGCGCCGGTGTCATCAGCACCAAGAAGTTTGACGAGATCGACGACACCGAGTGGCGTCGCACCATCGACATCAACCTCAACGGCACCTTTACCATGATGAATGCCGTGTACCCGCACTTTAAGGCGGCACATGCCGGCACTATCGTCAACGTGAGCTCCGTTGCTGGCAAGATCGGCGGCGGCCTGCTCGGCACCGCGGCCTACGCGAGCTCCAAGGCCGGTGTCAACGGCCTTACCAAGGCGGTCGCCAAGGAGGGCGGTAAGTTCGGCATCCGCTGCAACGCTGTGTGCCCGTCGCTCACGCTTACCGACATGACGTCGATCCTTTCTGACGAGAACTCTCAGCGCATCATCAACGGTATTCCTCTGGGTCGCGCCGCCCAGGCCAGCGAGCCTGCGCAGATGGTGCTGTTCTTCGCTTCCGACCTCGCCAGCTTCGTGAACGGCGAGATCGGTGACTGCGACGGCGGCATCGTCCTGGACGGGTAATACCCCGCGGTAATCGTTTGGCGGCGACCCTGGCGACTCGGGGTTGTCGCTTTCTTTCTGACATAGGCGCGTGCGGCTACGATTCGCATGCATCCAAAGGAGATATATATGAGTGAATCGACTGCGGTGGAGGCGCCGGCTGCAAAGGAGCCGTTCTTTAAGATGTCCTCCATCCCGGGCGCCAATATTTTGGTGCCGCTTTTGCTGGGCTGCTTGCTCAACACGCTATTCCCCGACCTGTTCAAAACGCTCGGCAGCTTTACGCTTGGCATGACCCAGCAGGGTGCAAGCCCGCTCGTGGGTGCTTTTTTGCTCATCGTCGGTACGACGATTTCGTTTAAAAGTGCTCCTGCCGCCGCTGCACGCGGCGCCATCATCATCGCTGTCAAGCAGATCGTGGTCGTTGCCGTGTCGCTGCTCATCCTTTATGTATTCAACGACAACCTGTTTGGCATCTCTGCCATGGTGATGCTGGCGGCTTGCACCGGCGCCAACAACGCTATGTACGCTGGTCTGATGGGCACCATGGGCAACGAGGCCGAACGTGGCGCCGTCGCCATCACCACACTCGTTGTCGGCCCTCCGGTCACAATGATCGTGCTCGGCGCTGCTGGCCAGGCTCCGATCGGCTGGTCGCTCGTGGGCGCCATCCTGCCGATCGTTGTCGGCATTATTCTGGGTAACCTCTTCCCGAGCTTTAAGAAGATGATGGCTCCGGCACTTTCCGCCATCATCGTGCTCGTCTTCTTTGCCATGGGCTCGACCATGACCTTTGGCCAGCTCATCAACGGCGGTCTTCCCGGCATCCTGCTCGGCGTGATCTGCTCGGTGGTCTTTGCAATTCCCGTCATCGCGGTCGATAAGTTCACGGGCGGTACGGGTGTCGCAGGTGCGGCCATTTCGAGCTGCGCCGGAGCCAATGTGGCCACGCCTGCCGCCATGGCAAGCGTCAACGAGGCCATGTACGGTGGTGCCGTGCTCGCGACGGCTACGGCGCAGGTTGCAGCGTGCGCCATCGTGACGGCCATTTTGACCCCGCTGGTCACCAGCTGGTGCTACCAGCATTTTGAGGGCCAGGGTCACGGCGACAGCAAAAAGGCCGCGGCCGACAAGGTCGCCGCAGCCGCTTAATGCCAAGCGGCAATCAAAGCTAAATAACTAGCCACGCCACAGGGCGGCCCCGGGGGAAATCCCGTGGCCGCCCTGCAGTTTCTGTGGGTCTCTGGGGCACTTTACCCTGCTAAAGCTGGCATAACAGCTAGAGTGAACGTCGTACAAAGGCAAGGAAAAATACCAAACAAATCGGTGAACGGTAGTTGTTCGCGCTCGCATTTCCTGCGGATTTGTTAAAAACGCCCTAATGGTATAAAAAAAGAAACATATAACAGCCCTGATGAAGGGGGTAGCTATGTTATCCTTCTCAAACGGGTGAAATCTTGGGTTTTGGGTTGCAGTTCCAAGGTGGACAAACGTTTTTTCCTATACCAACGTGTGGTGAAGAACGGAAGAAGCCGGTAGTGCAAGTCGAACATTCAAGAATTCAATAAGCAGCGGTGTGAGAGAGCGCCGCATTATACGTAACTAGGAGCGTGGTTACACAATGCAGGAGGCATGGGAAGGCTTCAAGGAAGGCATCTGGACGGGAGAGGTTGACGTCCGAGACTTCATCCAGAAGAACTACACCCCCTACGAGGGCGACGAATCGTTCCTCGCCGGTCCGACCGAGCGTACCAAGGAGCTGTGGGGCGAGGTTCTCGACCTGCTGCTCAAGGAGCGCGAGCAGGGCGGCGTCCTCGATATGGACACCAAGACTGTCACGGGTATCGTGAGCCACCCCGCTGGCTACATCGATAACGCCCACCGCGAGAAGGAGACCATTGTTGGCCTCCAGACTGACAAGCCGCTCAAGCGCGCTCTGCACGTCAACGGTGGTATCCGCATCGCTTGCCAGGCTGCCAGCCAGCACGGCTACAAGGTCGACGAGAACGTTGTCGAGCGCTACACCTTCGAGCGCAAGACCCACAACGCCGGCGTCTTCGATGTCTACACCCCCGAGATGCGTGCTTGCCGCTCGGCTCACATCATCACCGGTCTGCCCGATGGCTATGGCCGCGGCCGCATCATCGGTGACTACCGTCGTGTCGCCCTGTACGGTGTCGACTACCTGATCAAGGACAAGGAGGCCCAGAAGGCTTCCACCCCTACGGTCATGACCGCCGACAACATCCGCGACCGCGAGGAGCTGCAGGAGCAGATCCGCGCCCTCGGCGAGCTCAAGATGATGGCCGAGACCTATGGTTTCGATATTTCCAAACCTGCTACCAACACGCAGGAGGCCATCCAGTGGATGTACTTCGCCTACCTCGCTGCCGTCAAGGAGCAGAACGGCGCCGCTATGTCCATCGGCCGTACCTCTACGTTCATCGACATCTACGCTGAGCGCGACCTTGCCAACGGCACCTTCACCGAGGAGCAGATCCAGGAGTTCGTGGATCACTTCATCATGAAGCTCCGCATGGTCAAGTTTGCCCGTACCCCCGAGTACCAGGCCCTGTTTACCGGCGATCCGCAGTGGGTCACCGAGTCCATCGGCGGCATGGGTGTTGACGGCCGTACGCTCGTTACCAAGATGAGCTTCCGCTACCTGCACACGCTCGAGAACATGGGCACCAGCCCCGAGCCCAACATGACCGTTCTGTGGTCGACCCGTCTTCCCGAGAACTTCAAGAAGTTCTGCGCCAAGACTTCTGTCGCCAGCTCCTCGGTCCAGTACGAGAACGACGACCTCATGCGTGTTTACCACGGCGACGACTACGGCATCGCCTGCTGCGTGTCCTCCATGCGCATTGGCAAGGAGATGCAGTTCTTCGGCGCTCGTGCTAACCTGGCCAAGTGCCTGCTGTACGCACTCAACGGCGGTGTTGACGAGGTCTCCAAGAAGCAGGTCGGTCCCAAGTATCGCGCCGTCGAGGGCGACACGCTCGATTACGATGACGTTATGGCCAAGTACAACGACATGATGAAGTGGCTCGCTGGCGTGTACGTCAACTCGCTGAACATCATTCACTACATGCACGACAAGTATTGCTACGAGCGCATCCAGATGGCTCTGCACGACAAGCACGTGCACCGCTGGTTCGCTACGGGCATCGCTGGCCTTTCCGTCGTGGCTGACTCCCTGTCCGCTATCAAGTACGCCAAGGTCCACCCCGTCCGTGACGAGAACGGCATCATCGTCGACTTCGAGACCGAGGGCGAGTTCCCCAAGTACGGTAACGACGACGACCGCGTCGACCAGATTGCTCACGACGTTGTGCACCAGTTCATGGAGTACATCCGCATGAACGACACCTACCGCAACTCCGTGCCCACGACCTCGGTTCTGACCATTACCTCCAACGTCGTGTACGGTAAGAAGACCGGCTCCACGCCCGATGGCCGCAAGGCTGGCCAGCCGTTCGCCCCGGGTGCTAACCCCATGCACAAGCGCGATAGCCACGGCGCCATCGCTTCGCTGTCTTCGGTTTCCAAGCTCCCGTTCCGCGATGCCCAGGACGGCATCTCCAACACCTTCTCCATCATCCCGGGCGCGCTCGGCAAGGAGGACCAAGTGTTCTTTGGTGATATCGACCTTGATCAGCTGGGCGAGTAACTATTGTTAGTGCTATACTAACAATAACGATTACTGATTAGTGCGCCGGTTTCGGCCGGCGCCTATCGATTGAAGGAGACACATTATGAAGGTTTCTGAAGTTTCCGAGACTCAGGCCGACAACCTGGTTCACATGCTCGACGCTTACGCCGAGAAGGGTGGCCACCACCTGAACATCAACGTCTTCAACCGTGAGACGCTGCTCGACGCTCAGGCTCACCCCGAGAAGTACCCGCAGCTGACCATCCGCGTTTCCGGCTATGCCGTGAACTTCCACACGCTCACCAAGGAGCAGCAGGACGAGGTCATTTCGCGTACCTTCCACAACAAGTTCTAAAGGGGTTTAACTCCCACCGGAGACCCGGTAAGGCCTACGCACTTTGCCTCTCAAACGTCCTCGCCGCTTCGCGGCTGCGGAATGTTTGCGAGGCAAAGTGCTCCCGGCCTTGCCGGGTCTCCTGCGTTATCGCACTTTAGGGAACCACGCTAAATTAAATTGGTGTCCTCGGACATGCAAGAAGCCCTCGCTGCGCACTTCGTGCGGCGAGGGCTTCTTGCGTCCTGCGGAATGTTTTGGGAGGTAGCCCAAACAGCCCCGGCGGGGGTCCTGTGTAGTCACCCTTTAGGCGGAACTCTCCTAATGGGTTGAGCGTTCTGGATACTTACTTGCTACCGTTTATCGCGTATAGCTACCGTTTGCGGAGTAAGTAACACTTAGTAATAAACCGTGTAAAATCTCAGTTAAGAACGGAGTTTTCCAGGGAGACGCTGTCCTTTGTTTTGTGCAAGGGACGGCGTCTCTTTGGCGCTTGGAGGCCGTTTTGTAGCAGGACGGTGGACGTGCGTCACATATTAAAAAGTCAACGTCGAGATGGGTCGTGATAAGAATGGGCAAGTACGTAATCGTGGTTGAATCTGGTTCGGATGTGACGCCAGAGCTCTGCGAACGCTACGGCATCGTGCGTGTGCCCATGCATGTCACGATTGGTGACGAGACCGTCGAGGACGGCTCGATCGATCCGCTCGAGATCTATTCGCGCTGCAACGAGTTTGGCGTGATGCCCAAGACCAGCGGCTGCGCGCCGGCAGATTTCTCTCGCGTGTACGACCGCATTCACGCCGAACAGCCCGACGCGACCATTTTGCATCTTGCGTATTCCGAGGCCACGACCTGTTCGCATCAGTCCTCGAAGATCGCGGCAGAGGGGCGCGACTACGTGTTCTCCATGGACACGCGTTTTGTCTCGGTGGGCCAGTCGCTTGTTGTCGTCGAGACCGCCAAATACATCGAGGCTCATCCCGATGCCACCGTCGACGAGATCTTCGCCTTCGCGAGCTCCGTTATGGACCGCGTGTTGCTGGGCTTTGTTCCTACCGACCTTGCCTTCCTTAAGGCGGGCGGTCGCTTGTCCAACGTCGCGTTCCTAGGCGCCCATCTGCTCAAGATTAAGCCCTGCATTGAGGTAACGGGTGGCAAGTTCGTGGCGACCAAGAAGTTCCGCGGCTCTATGCTCAAGTGCGCCCGCGCCTTTATTGACCACATGGTTGCGAAGGGCGAAATTGACTACTCGCACATTGGCCTGGCGTATTCGGTAGGCCTTTCCGAGGAGCTGCGCGACGACATGGAAGTCTATGCGCACGACCTGGGCTTTAGGGACGTTACCTGGACTCAGGTCGGCGGCGTCATCTCGAGCCATTGCGGCCCGACCGCCTTCGGCGCGGTGCTCACGCTCAAGGCGTAACGCCTGGCGTCTATCGATTTCTATTGCCTCGGCGGCGGGCGGGTTGCGACAACCTTCCCGCCGCTTTTGCATGGGGCCGAATAGGACAATCCAATTGACCGCTAAACCGTTTCGCCATCAAGCATATAGGCTAGAATGACTCTGGCATTTATGTAGCTAAAACCAATGAGAGGCAGGTAGCGGGAATGGCTGAGATGAAGCTCGAGGGTATGGACGCTCGTCCTGAGGACTCCGCGTTTGCCCTGGGCCGCGTGCATTCGATCGAGACGATGGGAACGGTCGATGGACCTGGCATCCGCTTTGTGGTGTTTGTTCAGGGCTGCCCCATGCGCTGTGCGTATTGCCACAACCCCGATACCTGGTCGGTTAACGGCGGCACCATGGTGACCGTCGAGCACCTGATAGACGAGTTCCAGAGCAACCATGAGTTTTACCGCAGCGGTGGTATTACGGTATCCGGCGGCGAGCCGCTCCTGCAGCCTGAGTTCTTGGCCGACCTGTTCCGCGCAATGCACAACAACCCCGATGGTCGCGTACATACCTGCTTGGATAGTTGCGGCTATGCGTTCGACCCCGCGCATCCCGAGAAGTTCGATGCCGTACTCAACGAGACCGATATGGTGCTGCTCGACATTAAACACGCCGATCCCGTCGAGCATAAAAAGCTGACCGGTTGCGATCCTGCGCGCATTCTGGCGTTTGGCGATGAGCTGGCGCGTCGCAGGATCAAGGTCGTTATCCGTCACGTGGTAGTACCGGGCATTACCGACACGGCAGAGGAGTGCGAGGCACTCGGTCGTCTGATTGCCCCGTGGCATAACGTGGTGGGCCTGGAAATGCTGCCGTATCACACGATGGGCGTCGTCAAGTATGAACAGTTGGGGATTCCCTATAAGCTCGAGGGCGTTCCACAGATGGATGCCGCGCGCATCCCCGAGCTGCGCAACGCCGTCATGACGGGCATGAAAAAGCGCCGCGCGGAACTCAAAAACGCCATCGGCTAGGGGTAGCTCATTTGGGGCCGGTAGGGTGGAGAAGTAGCTAAAAGAGCCCCGTCCTAAAAAGACTGCTCTCTGGGTTGCGGTGAGATGCGCAACAGAATCGTGCCATTTGGATAAATACGCTTGTGGTTTCTTTAAAGACACCTTAAACGCTTCTGAATATCTTTGGAAAGAAATGCCTGCTCGGTATTATGCTGCTCGTATATGAACGGGAGCAATCAGGAGACCACGTGCGAAACAACGCATCGCGGGACGAGCATGTGCCGCAGCATAGCAGCAGATATGAGACGAAGGGCACGTCTTCGCGTGGCCTTTCCGACGCTCGCATCCGCGTGACGAAGATTGCCGCCATTGGGATGCTAACGTTGGCGGTTATTATCCTCGGAATTACCGCTAAAACCTACGCGTCGGAGCGAATGGCACACTCAGATGCGTCAACGGTACAGACGCAAAACAAAAAGGTCTCTAAATCTAAAGCCACCGCAAATCAAACCCTGTCGACAGCGAGCCTCAAGACGAGGCTTTCGAAGGCGGACTTTAACGATATTCCCTCAGGCGATACCGTGCAGACCTTCTCACTGGTTGATGACCAGATCCCCGTCCTGGAGGATGAGAGCCTCGCCGCGCTCCAAGATACCCTTGATCAGGCCCAGGAATTGGGCGACGTGGGCGTGGTGTTTTACGATCTTTCGAGCGGCAAGGGCGTGACGTATAACGCGGACGCCGAGGTGTACGGTGCGAGCAGCTACAAGGCGCTCTATGTACTCTACGTCTGCGAGTTACTGGTCGAGACAGGGCAAGTATCGCTCGATGATGCTCTGGGCACCTATGGCGGCTACAGTATGGGCTGGCTGACGGTTCGCGACCTGATCGAGACCTCGGTCGTCAACTCGGATAACGACTCGTTTGTCGCGTTGCGTGCAACGTTTGATCAAGATGGCTACGAGGATTGGATTGCCGCACTCGGCGTCGAAGACGAGGTCGCGCTCGATCCAATGAGCGATTTCCCCACCTATTGCCCGCGCACCTCGGCCAAGTTGTGGCGCGAGATGAGCGAGTATTTGAGCCGCGAGAGCGAGACGTCGCAATGGCTGTCGGGCCTTCTGGCCTCTACGACCCGGTCCTTTATCCGTGACGGCATTGCGGACGACCATGCCATGGTGCGTAACAAAGCCGGCTGGATCAGCGAGGCAGGTTGCAATGCGACGTGCGATGCTGGCCTCATCGATGTCGATGGCGACACCTACATTATGAGCATCATGACGTCGATGCCGTGGAGTGACCGTTCGAGTGAGGCCGTGGCCGCCATCGCCAAGGCGCTCTACGATACCCGCGCTGCGCTGGCCTAACGGCTTCGTATTGCGCGGTTGAGTCAAAATGCTGATACCATACCGTGGATAAACAGTTTTCACAGGTTTGGGGGATGGTATGCCTACCATCGCAATCATCGGTGCACTCGAAAAAGAGGTTGCGCAGATTAAAGAAGAACTGAACGGCGCCCGTGTGTCGCAAGAGGCGGGCTTGAGCGTTGTAAGCGGCGAGCTCAACGGTCTGTCAGTGGTCGCCACGACCGCTGGCATGGGAACCGTAAACGCCGCTGGTGCAACACAGCATCTCATCAGCAGATATGCTCCGCAGGCCGTTGTGTTTTCGGGCATTGCGGGTGGCTTAAACTCCAAACTCCATATCAATGACGTGGTTATTGGCAAGTGCCTGCGCTATCTGGATACCGACACGGCGCTCATCGCCGAGTCGACGCCGGAGCTTGAGGAGTTTGCCTCGACACCGGCTCTGGTTGACATCGCCACCACCGTGCTTACCGAACATGGGTTTATCGATGCTTATGCTTCTGATTCCGCTGCGGAGAAGGACCCTAAACAGTTCCTGGTTGGCACTATCGCTACAGGCGACCGCTTTGTAACGGGCGACGCCATGCGCACCGCCGCCATCGAGGCGACGCATGCCGATTGCGTTGAGATGGAAGGTGCTGCGATTGCCCATATTGCAGCCAAGAACGGTGTCGATTGTCTGGTGCTGCGTGCTATCAGCGATAATTGTGACGAGGCATATGACGCGTTTTGCGAGCGAGAGTTCGATTTGGACGAGTACGCCCGCACCGCGAGCGGCATCACACTCGATATCGTCCGCTGCATCGCCGCTGCGTAATCGTGCATCCCTATTGTAAGAACCTACGACCAAGGAGCATCCATGGCCGATTCCATTAACTACCAGCTTGCCAAGTTCGTCGCCAGCTACGGCAAGGTTTCGCAGATCCCCGAGTCCACCTGTCCCGAGGTGAGCTTTGTGGGCCGCTCCAATGTGGGCAAGTCGTCCATCATGAACAAGCTCTTTGGCCGCAAGAACCTGGTCAAGGTTTCGAGCACGCCGGGCAAGACGAGCAATATCAATTTCTTCGAGGCCGACGACGTGCACTTTGTGGACCTGCCGGGCTACGGTTTCGCCCGTCGTTCCAAGGCCGAGCGCGACCGCTGGGCCGAGCTCATCGGCGACTTCTTCGACTCCGATCGCAGCTTTAACCTGGTTTTGTCGCTGGTGGACATTCGCCATGACCCCAGCAAGCTCGACCATGACATGATCGACTACCTGCAGGGCAACGAGTTCAACTTTATCGTCTGCCTCACCAAGGCCGACAAACTCAGCCGCACCCAGCAGGCACGCCAAGCGGCAGCCATCAAAAAGCAACTCAACGTCCCGGCCGAAAACGTAATCATCACAAGCTCCCAGACCGGCACCGGCATCGACGAGCTCAAGCGACGCATTGCCGAGGCCTGCCTCTAGTAGGGGCTCTTGGCAGACAATAGTTTGCATCTATCTATATCACCCCAGTGATAGTTGTTGGTACACTATCACTGGGGTGATATTTTTGTTCGGAGGTCGATATGGAGCTTTGGCACGGGTCGGAGGTTGTTGTCGAACGTCCGTCGTTGGATAAATGCAGACAATTCAATGACTATGGGCGCGGGTTTTATTGCACGTCACATGAGGAAATGGCGATGGAATGGGCATGCCGGACCGAGTCTGATGGCGTTGCCAATCGATATGAGCTTGATTTAGATGGCCTTTCGGTCTTGGATTTGGAGTCTGGGGAGTTTTTCAATCCTCAATTGGCTTGCAATTCTGGCGAATAACAGAGAGTTCAATGTTTCGACGCCATTGGCGCGTGAAGGGCTTCGCTATCTACTTGATAACTGCTTAATTGATACATCTCCTTATGACGTTATTCGAGGCTATCGTGCTGACGACTCCTATTTTCGTTTGCAAGACAGTTTGTCAGCGGCATGATATCGCTCAGACAGCTGCAACGTATCATGTGCTTGGGTGATTTGGGTATCCAATATGCCCTTATGAGCGAGCGCGCATTTTCGATGATTAGATTCTGCGATTGGAAGCGGGCTTCGGGGTCTGAGTTTTATCCCAAGCGTTTTGAGCGAGAGCAGAACGCTCGACGCAAATACTTGGATACGGTCAATGGCTTCGATTCCGAAGGTATCGACATTAGGGATTTAATGGCAGGGAGGGTTGATTTAAATGATCCAAGAGTTAACAGATCGTGGGCCGAGTAGGACATATCCCGTCTACTACCTCGAGGACGCAATGAACAACCTCGGCGACTGCTTCGACTATGCCGTCAATGACTATGGAGCAGAAGGATCTGAAGTTGCTGAACTCTTTTGCCTGAGCGGGGTTGCTCGCGAGTTTGAACGCGGCAACGCATGGGTAGTGTCGGGAAAATCGGGTGTTGAGCTGTTCGCGCTTATCGCTGAAAGGTCGGGCTATCAAAACAGGCCTATACCGGACTGCACCTATCGATTTGAGAAGACGCCGGAATATTGGGCGGGTTGGATGCTGGCATACCTGCAGTGGCGCCTAGGAGAGTCTTTCGA
Source organism: Collinsella sp. LCP19S3_A7 (assembly GCF_052121995.1). NCBI lineage: Bacteria > Bacillati > Actinomycetota > Coriobacteriia > Coriobacteriales > Coriobacteriaceae > Collinsella > Collinsella sp. LCP19S3_A7. The sequence continues at coordinate 166,411 of NZ_JBQKDE010000002.1, forward strand.
AGATTTGCTGCATGTCGTTCCATTTGATGTGCTGCGAAGTCTGTATTACCCCTGGCACGAAGCATCGGAGGAACGAGTGGCTCGCCTCGTCTGCGATATGGCGAAAAAAGCGTCCAGGCAAACCAAACTTGCGTTAGCAAGAAAGAAGCTTAAGAAAACCCAACAAGACCTAGCATACGAATCGGGTGTGTCACTCCGCTCAATCCAAATGTACGAGCAGCGCCAGAGAAACATCAATGAAGCTTCGGTAACAAGCGTAAGAGCCATAGCAAAAGCCCTCCACTGCAACATCGAAGACCTCCTAGAACCAGTCTTCGAATACAAGGAACCCAGTGCGGCGTAAACCAAGCACATAGTCGAAGCCTGTTGCTGGTAAGTGCTCCAGCCTAGCAAGAGCCCCTATCAATAAAGGGCCATAATTTCAGCCCGGCGCCCCTTCAAAGCGTGGGTCCCTATAGACATCGCTAGCCACGTTGCCATAGGGCCACCCGGGGGCATCCCCTTAAAAACATTCCGCAGCACGAGGCCCGCTTATCCGCAGCTCCGAAGGAGCGCAATATTAAATCAGCGAATGCGATTATCCTGTCGAGGTCGCGTAGGTCTCCTTGGGGCTTCCCCTGAAAACAATCCGCAGATCGAATTGCCCCGTCGCGCGAAGCGCCCGACGGGGCCATTCATGATCGAGGACGTTCTCACGGGAAGCCCCAACGAGACCCGTGAGAGCAATGAGACAGGGCGCTACAGGTACTCGATTTGAGCGCCCTCGGTGTCGCACGTTAGAATATGCGTCTCACACTTGGGGAACTGCTCACGCAGCTTGACCTGCAGGAATTTTGCCACGATGGTGTCGTCGGTCACAGCCATAAGGGTAGAGCCCGAGCCGCTGATCCAGATGGTCTTGGCGCCGCCGTTAAGGCAGGTGTCGCGCACAGCGTTGTAGTCGGGAATCAGGCGACGACGATAGGGCTCCTGGATGCGGTCGTCATTGGCGGCAGCAATCAGGTCGAGGTCGCCGGCCTCCAGGCCTCGCGTCATGCCAGCAATACGGCCCATTTGCCATACGGCGGTGGAGAGCGGAATCTCCTGCGGCACGACCTTGCGCGCCTCGCTCGTGTGAACCTCGTAGGGCGGAATCACGGTAATAAAACGCAAGCGATCGCTCACCTCGTAGCGCAGGCACTGGGGGAGCGAATCGGTCGGCGTAAAGGAGCAGACGGCGCCGCCCAGGATGGCGGGAGCGACGTTATCGGGATGGCCCTCGACCTCGGTGGCAATGCGGACGAGCTCAGCGCGGTCGACGGTGTGGCCTGTCAGTGCGGCGGCGGCCATAATGCCAGCGACGACGCAAGTGGAGCTGGAACCCAGGCCGCGAGCGACGGGTACATCGGTTTGAATGTCGATGGCAACGGGAAAAGCCGGCTCGCCCCATGCGGCCAGCGCATCGACAAAGCTGACGTAGACCAGGTTGTTCTCGTTTTGGAACTCCTCGGGGCAGCCCGTGATGGTGAGCTTGTCAGCGCGCTCGAAGGTGAAGTGCGAGTAGAGGCTGACGGCCATGCCGAGGGTGTCGTAGCCGATGCCCAAGTTGGCGCTGGTTGCTGGGACGGTGATCTTGATCATGTGGGTCCTCCTGGCGTGCCTGGCTGTTTAGTTCGCTGCTCGGGCAGTCCTGCGCAAGACGGAAAGCACATTAAGTGCTTTCCTTTGCGTGCGGAACTCGCGACGAACTAAACAGCCAGGCACGCTGTGCGCGTTCGTCATCATCCCGGGGGTTATCTGATAAAAGAAGGTGCGCCGGCTTTCGCCGGCGCCTAATGAGGGGTTTAGTTGGTAGCCATCTTTTTTGCTGCAGACTCGACGTAGCTTGCCATCTCATCGACGTCGCAGACGTCTTCGAAGCGGACGGGTTTGGACTCGAGCTCGGCGAGCTGTGCCGGTGCGGCCGTATTGGTGGCCTGCTCGAGCACGCGCATGGCCTCAAAGTCGTCCTCGGGAACGTTGAGACCCAGAGCATCGCAGCAGGCACGCGGGAACTTGTAGGGGCTGGCGGTCGAAAGCAGCACACGGGCCTTGGCGCCCTCGGCGGGAGCGACATTTTCAAAGACGTGATAGCCGCAAGCGGTGTGCGGGTCGATCACGTAGCCGTTCGCATCCCAGCAGCTCTTGATGGCAGCGCGCACCTCGTCCTCGCTGGCCCAGCCGCAGCCAAAGACGCTCTGAATCTTTGCCAGCAGGTCGGCGGGAACCTCATAGTGACCAGTCTTTGCCAGCTGCTCCATAAGGCCGGCAACAAGCTCGCAGTCGCCATCGGACAGGAAGTAGAGCATGCGTTCCAGGTTGGAGCTGATGAGGATGTCCATCGACGGCGAGATGGTCGTGAAGAACGGACGGTTGCGGTCGTAGACGCCGGTGGTCAGGAAGTCAGCCAGCACGTTGTTCTTGTCGCTCGCGACAATGAGCTTGGCGACGGGCAAACCCATGCGCTTGGCATAGTAGCCGGCCAGGATATCGCCAAAGTTGCCGGTCGGTACGCAGAACTCCACAGCGTCGCCGGCCTCGATGGCGCCGGCGCGCAGCAGCTGCGCATAGGCGGCAAAGTAGTAGACGACCTGCGGCACCAGACGGCCGACGTTGATGGAGTTGGCACTCGAAAGCACCGTTCCGGCGGCCTCCAAGCGCTCGGCAAGCTCCTTATCGGCAAAGATGCGCTTGACGGCACTCTGGGCATCGTCGAAGTTGCCGCGAATGCCGCAGACGGCGACGTTATCGCCTTCCTGTGTGGACATCTGCAGATTCTGCACGCGGCTGACTTTGCCTTCGGGATAAAAGACGGTGATGCCCGTGCCCGGAGCGTCGGCAAAACCGGCGAGTGCGGCCTTGCCGGTGTCGCCCGACGTGGCGGTGACGATCATGATGCGTTCGGCGCCGCCGTCCTTGGCGGAAGTGCGGGCCATGAGGCGGGGGAGCATCTGCAGGGCGACGTCCTTAAAGGCACTCGTGGGGCCGCCAAAGAGCTCCATCACATAGGTCTGAGGGGCGTCAGCGCCCGGCGCAGCGTCGAGTTTGACGAGCGGTGTAACCTCTTCACTCGCGAACGTGCCGCGATATGCCTCATTCACACAGGCCGAAATTTCTTCGCCCGTGTAATCATTCAGTAACATTCCCAACACATCTTGAGCGATTTCAAAGTACGATTTATCTGCAAGCGAGCTGATATCGACCTGCTGGGTGCCGAGCTCGTCCGAGACAAACAAACCCCCGTCGGGAGCGATGCCGGTGCGGATTGCCACCTTACTTGAGCACGATAAAGTGCGTCCTCGTGTACTATGATAAGTTCCCATATAACACTGCTCCTCGGATGCCTTGGTCCCAATCGGTGAAACTATGGTATCAGAGCGCGCAAAACAGGTTCGCAGAGGCTTTTAGAAAGGTAACCTCCAGCCCATGATTAAGATTGCCAAGTTTGGCGGCTCGTCGGTCGCCGACGCCGAACACTTTAAGAAGATCAAGGCCATCGTCGATGCCGACCCGGCCCGCCGTTTTGTGGTGGTTTCCGCTTGCGGTCGCCGCTTTAAGGGCGACACCAAGGTGACCGACCTGCTCTACCTGGTTAACGCGCACGTTAAGTATCACGTGTCGTGTGAGGAGCTGCTCGAGGACATTGGCCAGCGCTATTTTGATATCGCTGACGAGCTGGAGCTCACCTATCCCATCCGTGAGGAGTTCGCGGCCTTTGCCGAGCGCGCCCGCTCGGGCGGCTACTCCACCGAGGAGCTTGTGAGCCGCGGCGAGTACTTCACCGCTCGCCTGATGGCCGAGTACCTGGGCCTGCCGTTCCTGGACGCCGCGACGGTTGTGGCGTTCCATCACGACGGTACGCTCAGCATGAACCGCACCTCCGAGCTGGTGCAGGAGTACGGTCAGCAGGGCGGCTTTGTTATGCCCGGTTTCTACGGCGCGACGCGTGAGGGCCAGATTAAGCTGCTCGATCGTGGCGGCGGCGATATCTCGGGCTCGATCCTGGCCAAGTGTCTGGACGCCGACCTTTACGAGAACTGGACCGACGTCTCGGGCTTCTACTCTGCCGATCCGCGTATTGTTCCCGAGGCTCAGCCCATTGCGCGCGTTACCTACGAGGAGCTGCGCGAGCTTTCGTACATGGGCGCAAGCGTCCTGCACGAGGAGGCCGTGTTCCCCGTGCGCGAGGCGGGTATTCCGCTGGTCATCAAGAACACCAATGCGCCGCAGGACCCCGGCACCATCATTAGCGAGACGGCTGATGAGGGCGAGGCGGAGCCCATCATTACCGGCGTGACCGGCAAGCGCGGTTTTGTCGCCATCAACGTGGCCCGCGATCGCACCAAGCCCCGCGTCGGCTTTATGCGCCGTGCGCTTTCGGTGTTCGAGCGCTATGACGTTTCCGTCGAGCACATGCCCACCGGCGTCGACCGCTTTGGCGCCGTGGTGCAGGAGCAGGATGTGCACGATTCGCTGTACTCGCTCGTGGGCGACATCCAGCAGGAGGTTGAGCCGCTCGAGATTGAGGTTGTCGAGGGCCTGGCGCTCATCGCGACCGTCGGTCGTAACCTGCGCGGCCGCGCAGGTATTTCCGGCCACCTGTTTGGCATGCTCGGCCAGGCTGGCGTGAGCGTGCGCATGATTTCGCAGAGCTGCGACGAGATCAACATCATTATCGGTGTCGAGGATAAGGACTTCGACCTGGCGATTCAGACCATTTACCGTGCCTTCTCCGACGAGAACGGCATTGTGAAGGTCTCCGATCTGGAGGCTCCTGCACCGATTGAACCCGCCCTGGCTGCCCTCCACAAATAGCGACCATTCCGGTAGATTTTTGGGATATGTCTAGAAATCTACCTTTTGGCGCATGAGTGGGTTTTGAGGCATGTTCCAAAAAATCTAGCGCGGGGCGTTTCGTTTCGGTTTCTTTTCGACGGGGTGGGTTTCGTGTCCGCCCCGTTCTTGTATACACTGGGCAAGAATATCCTGCCTGCTCGGCGTGCGGGCAAAAGCCACAACCTTCAAAGGGGGAAGCATGAAACAGTACACGGTTGCTATTTTGGGCGCGACGGGGGCCGTGGGCACCCAGATGCTCGAGTGCCTCAACGAGCAGGAGTTTCCGGTTGGCAAGCTCAAGCTGCTGGCGAGCGCGCGCTCTGCGGGCAAGACCGTCGAGTTCCGCGGCGAGCAGGTTGTTATTGAGGAGGCTTGCCCCGAGGCCTTTGAGGGCTGCGACATCGTACTCGGCGCTGCCGGCGACGATATCGCCAAGGAGCTGCTGCCCGAGGCCGTCAAGCGTGGCGCCGTCGTGGTCGACAACAGCCACGCCTTCCGCATGGATCCCGAGGTGCCGCTCGTCGTGCCCGAGATCAATGCCGACGACATCAAGTGGCATCACGGCCTTATCGCTAACCCTAACTGCGCAACCATCATCGGCCTGGTTCCCACCTGGCCGCTGCACAAGCTCGCCGGCGTGAAGCGCATGATCGTCTCGACGTACCAGGCGGCTTCGGGCGCTGGTGCTCCCGGTATGGCCGAGCTCGAGGCCCAGCTGGCCGCCCTGGGTCGTGGCGAGGAGATTCCCGAGCCGCGCGCATTTGCCGCCCAGTTGGCGAGCAACCTGATTCCGCAGATTGGCGGCGTCAAGGAGGAGGGCTTTACCTCCGAGGAGATGAAGTTGCAAAACGAGGGTCGCAAGATTATGCACCTGCCCGAGCTGCGCGTGAACTGCACTTGTGTGCGCGTGCCTGTGCTGCGCTCGCACTCCGAGAGCATTACGCTCGAGTTTGAGCGCGACATTACGGTCGAGGAGGCCCGTGCTGCGCTGGCTTCTGCCCCGGGTGTCAAGCTGGTCGACGACTTGGGCGCCGAGGATGCGCACGACCGATTCCCCATGCCGATGGACACCTCCGACCAGGACCTGATTTGGGTCGGTCGCGTGCGCCGCGACATCTCGAACCCCGAGGCCGCGCGTGGCATCACCTTCTGGTGCTGTGGCGACCAAATCCGTAAGGGCGCGGCAACCAACGCCGTCCAGATCGCCAAACTGCTCTGCGAGTAGCGGTGGAACTGTCCGGCGGGGCCGGGCTTAGCTTTCAGAACGTCCTCGATCATGTGCGGCGGGGGGGGGGGGTGGGGGGGGGGGGGGGGGGGGGGGGGGGGGGGGGGGGGGGGGGGGGGGGGGTGGGTTGGGGCGGGCCCCCGCGCGGGGTGTGGGGGGGGGGGGGGGGGGGGGG
>NZ_JBQKDE010000003.1:0-154335 GCF_052121995.1 Collinsella sp. LCP19S3_A7
AGGCAAAGCCAAAGAGAGAAAGAGGCACGCCTTTGCCAAACCTGAAACCTTTCCTTGCCACGTGTGAAAAGAACCGCTGCCTCAATTGAAAGCCCGAGCTTGACACAAACAGCTCGGCATCAGCAACGGGCGCGTAGAGGCCATCAACAACAAGATCAAGGTGACGGTGAGGATGGGCTACGGCTTCCGCAACACCGACAACCTCGTGGCCCTGCTCATGCTCAGGTGCGGCGACTGCCAGCCCCAGCTCCCGGGTCGCCCGGTGAAGGCGAGGAAGAAGGGCGTGAAGGGAGCGAAGAGCGTTGCTGCCTAGGCTAGCCCCTTGTCACACAAACTACCGAAGCCTCTAAAAAAGCCGATAACACATAGGTTTTTTGACCTAATGCGTTATCGGCTCTGCGTCTATGCGTCTGGCACTTTTAATCATTTTTTTTGAATTTATTATATGTGTTAGCTAACTGTCCACAAGCCGCGTTAATCTCTCTGCCATGAGAAACTCTTATAGTAACTTCAAGTCCTGCTTGCTCTAATTGATGTTTGAATGCAACTATTTCCCGTTTCTGTGGTGCTTTAATTCTTGAATTGCTTGTTGGGTTGTATTGTAACACGTTAATCATAACTTTTTTGCCCCGAAACCATTTTGCAAGTTGTCTTACATCTGAGGGCCGGTCATTTATACCCGGTAAAAGCAAATACGCAAAGACAATTTTGCGATTATGCCTTTCAGAATAGGATAAGGCTTGCTTAACAACATCTTCAATAGCATATATGCGCATGTGAGGAATAATACGATTTCTTGCAGATTGTGTTGCTGCGTGTAAAGATATTGTCAACTGAATTTTAAGATGTTCCTCGCGCAATTTTTTTAATTGATCGACCGGACCAACTGTTGATATGGTAATGCCGTCGGTTGGAAAGTTGAGCCCATATCTATCTCGGAGAATATGGATTGCTTTTATCAAGTTGTCATAATTGAATAAAGGCTCTCCCATACCCATAAAAACGATACGGTTTACTTTTCGACGCAACAATATAATCTGTTGTACGATTTCTGACGATGTTAGATTACGAACAAAGCCATTTCGCCCGGACTCACAAAAAATACAACCAACAGGACAACCGACTTGTGTGCTCACGCAAACAGTTCCACCATCTCGCCGCTTGATAAAAACCGTTTCAATGTATTTGTTGTCTTTCAGTTCGTAAACATACTTTTCAGTATCACTGCTTTTGTAAATATTTTTTACCAACATTGATAGATTTTTTTTGCGTGGTAATTGCTTATATAATTCTTCATATAAGGCTTTTGCTTCATTCTCGCCAATAACTTCCGACATTTCTTTGTAAGTAAATCCGTATGGATCATTCCGTACTTCCGCAGGCGTATATTTAGGTAAACGTTTCATTTTTATATCCTTTCTTCTAAATAATAAAAGTTTGTTTTTCTGTATTTTTGATTACAATCTCTAATTTTTCTACATCAATGATATGCGTCAATTTGCATTTAGGGCAGAAAAGAGGAAAATCTTTTAATACAGTATTATGAAATACTTGAACTCTCGTCTTTCCGTTACAAATCGGACATTTTATCCAATATTTTTTAAGCATTATATTTCACTCGTCCTTTTTACACAAAAAAATGGGCTCTTCTGGTTCTGTATGGAGTTGCTTTCGCCGCCGTCCCTGTCCTCGTCCCCCACTGATAAGCGGGAGTAAAGGGCTGTGATTTTGCTGTAATCATTCATGTGCATACCCTCCTGCGTCAATATATGTGTTGCTTACAGTTAAGATTACGCACCTCATCGGGCAGAGCCGTACTCCGCGCCCTTGCGGTATTTCTTCGCTTTTTTCCCTTTGACATAGACTATCAAGCGGATAATCACCGCACCGACAATGCCGACAAGCAAATCCAACGGGTAAACGCTCGGCAAGGCGTTTTCAAAGGCTGCGGAAAATCCTTGTGTGATATTCAGTATCTTTGCAGAAATATCCGCGCCGGGGGCAAGCCGCACCGCCTGTCCGACTTTATCAAAGAGATAGACAAAGAACACATAGGGGATATTCGGAAGTATCAGCTTTTTGTAGTTGATCTGCTTCATATCTCGCGCCCCCTGTCCATTTTCTTTACCTTGTCGCGGGCGGCGTTAAGCTGCTTCGCCTTGTCCTTTGCAGCGGCAAGGGCTTTGCGGATAGAGGGCTTTTTCTCCCGGTTCAGCTTCTTTGCGGAAAACTCTTGAAACGCTGCGGTCATAACGTCCGCGTCCCGGCCTTTGAAAAACACAAGGTAACGGGTCTGCTCGCCCTTAACCTTTTTTAGCGAAAAATCTATGTTGTATTTCTTCGCCGTACTCTCAAAGGCTTTAATATTGCTGTCGGTGATCTCGATGTTGGAAACACCCGCGTTCTGCTTCATAAGCTGCCGCATGGTCTGTTTCCCATGCGCGGGTTTGCTTTTCTGCTCCAAAAACTTTTGGATTGCTTTCTGTAACGCCTGTTCGGTAAGCCGCGCCGCGCCTTTTCCCACTTTGACGTATAGGGCAATCGTTTTTTGGGTTACTTCCTCCTGCAAGGTATCAACTCCTTTCCCGGTAAAGTGCGGCTATGCTCATTCGCCGCCGTATAAGTCGTGATTGACAAGGGCGGTATAGTAGCTGTCAATGGTACTCGGCGCGTTGAACAGCACCGCTTTTAGATACTGCTTGATGTTGCGCACTTTGGTTGTGTTCTCCCTCATGCAATCCAAAACAAACTCAATATGGCTGCTGTTCAGCTTCAAAAACTTGGATTTCACCAATTCGGCGGGGTAGTCGTCCCCGGCAATACGGATTGTCTTTCGGGCTGTGCAGACGGTTTCCAGCATAAGGTCAACAATCTCGTCCAAACGGTCTTTGTCAATTTTGCAGTTTTGAATGAGATGGTCGTATTCGATATTGTCCTTGATAATCTCCCTGTAAATCTCTACTGCGCTATTGCTTTTCGCTTCCGTTCTTTTCCTTTCCGGCGGCGTAGCCGCTTCGCCATGCGCAAAGGGCAAGGGGTTTAGGGAATGGAAAGGAATGGAATCGGTACTTGATAAATCAGTAATTGATTGTTCTTTACTTAATATATCTTTATTTAATTGCGTTGGATTTTCCAACGTAGGTTTTTCCTGCGTAGGTTTTTCCAACGTTGGATTATCCAATGTTGGATTTTCCAATGTAGGTAAATCCAATATAGGCGGCTGTCCGCCGCTGGTAGCTGCTTCCGGCTCTCGCGGCTGCGGCTGCTCGTATATGACGTAATCTGCGCCCCGCAAGCGTCCCTTTTCGTCGCGCTCCCGGCTGCGCACGATATATCCGGCTTTTTCGAGTTCCTTTACCGCTTCGCGGATTGCGTCGATCTTCTCCCGGTTGATATGGGATAAGCCCGCAAGGGTATAATCCCAATCTTCGGGCAGCGAAAGCATTTGCGACAACAAGCCCTTTGCCTTTAAGGACAATTCCTTGTTTCGCAAGTGGTGGTTGCTCATAACGGTATATCCCGTATTTCGCTCCACTCTGAAAACTGCCATATTTCCTCACTTCCTCTCTTGGTATGCGTGGACAATTAGAAAGCCGTTTTCGGCTGTTTTGGTATTGCAATATGCCCTTTGCCGTTTTCGCGTCTGCAAAGCCGCATGGCACAAGGGCTTTTGCCCGTCTATTTGTCCATGCTGGCGTGCGTTTTCCGCGTCCTTTTGCCGGGGCAATAGGGACACTCTTTGAAAACGCAAAACTCATATTTCCACCCGGGGCGGTAGAAACGGCAAGTGCCGCAATCTTCATCATCTCCGGCACAACCGGATTGATAGCGGTCAAATCCCGGCTTCTGCTGCATGAGCAATTCAAACGCCCGCTGCTTGCCCTTTGTGAAATACATTCCGGCTGCACCTCCTTTCCTGCGGGCATAAAAAAACGGCGTTACTTTCTCCCCCAAAGGGGTTAAGGTAACGCCGTTTGTGTGCGTATTCAGTTTTTAACACATTCCCTGTCTATCCGCTGTCCGCAAAACCATTGATTTTATTAGCTTTTTGCCGCTATCGCTATCACACCTCATTATTATCCCTCCCGCGTTATACGTCGCCTAGCTATTAAACCCATTGAACTTGAGGTAGCTCATCAGGTACGCCTTCGATACAAAAGACGATACCGCACTGCGTACGAGCAGCGATTCGCGCGTAACCTGATGTGCGGTATCGGGCACGGGAGTCTGCTCAAGGGAAAAAGCCGCACGAATCGATGCCTCAAGTTGATCGACTACATAATCGAAGGCCGTCGGAGCGTCGTAGCTCAAGCGCTGAATATTAAAGAGCGCCTGAACCGCAGCGATGGGCAGCACCTGCTTAAAGATACAAATGGCAATGAGACGCGCAATCTGCTCACGGCCATACTGCTTTTTAACCGGAGCAGGAACGAGACCGACTTTCACGTAGTTATTGATCATCGAAGGCGTGATAACGGGCTGCTCTACGCAAATCGAAAGCGGCTCCATCCACAGTGCAACATATTCAATAACCTGATCGCGATAGAGCGTTACGTTGGGCAGCTGGTCATAGCGTGGCAGGCTCAACGCATTGAGTTTACCCACCATATCGGACTGAATAAATGCATCCGGCAGCACCGTCGGCTGAATATCCTCCGGCTTAATGCTGACCGATGTATCGGACATCGGGATAACATGTTTGACGTGGTTCATAAGAGGCCTCCGTTCGTTTTCTATATTGTATTCTAGATTATCTAGTTTTGCATACCACATAGCCGCTAAGTAAAAGTGGTTGGACAGCACATTGACGCACCGTCCAACCACTTTGCATATAGATAGCAACCTTACATAAGATATATTATCGTACTTATCCTCGTAAGAAGGCGTATGCGCTGGTAGCCGCTATGGCTCCGTCCGAAACGGCGGTCACAACCTGGCGTAAACGCTTGGAACGGATATCGCCGGCAGCAAACAAGCCCGGCGTGCGCGTGGCCATCGAGTCGTCGGTAACGATACCGCCGTCAGGCGCCAGATCCACCAGATGCTGTACAAGTTCGGTATGGGGCTGTGTTCCGGCAAAGACAAAGATGCCAAACGAACCTGGATCGAAGGACTCGGAATAGGTATCACCAGTGGCATTGTCCTTAAACGTGATAGTTGTAGGCATAGCCTCGCCCGATAGCTCCACAATACTAGTTTGGTACCTAACCGAAATATTATCTTTAGCGAGCACCTTTTGAACCACGCCATCGGGAGCACGGAACTGATCGCGGCGCAAGACGATGGTCACGCTGCCGGCATTTTCTGATAAGAACAGGGCTTCCTCGCAGGCAGCATTACCGCCGCCAATGACAAAGACCTGTTTGCCACGAAAGAACATGCCGTCGCACGTCGCACAATACGAAACGCCGCGACCGCGATACGTATCCTCGCCAACAAAACCAGCAGAGCGCGGCGTCGCGCCCATACAGGCAATAACGCTTGAGGCCACCGTGTCGCCCGTATCGTGATGCACCGTAAACAGCGCCGCATCCGCATCGTAATCGATACCCGTCACCATGCTCCATGCAACCTGTGCTCCCAGGCCCTCTGCATGTTGCTGAAAACGCTCGCCGAGTTCGGCACCGCTCAAGAGCGGAATGCCCGGATAGTTTTCGACCTCATTGGTTGTGGCGATCTGTCCTCCCGACATGCCCTGTTCAATCACGGTCGTCGTTAGATTGGATCGCGCAGCATAAATGGCTGCAGCATAGCCCGCTGGGCCGCCACCGATAATCGCAACATCGATCGGCTGATTGGTAGTCATGGAGTGTCCTCTCATCGAAACATTGGCGTTCTTTGCGCTCATACCCAAATTTAGGAGAACATGACAGTCATGCACTACAATGATTCTTTGCGAAACAACGATGAAGGGGAGTTATCGATGGATCAAACGCAGATGGGCAATGACGCTCCCCTGCCCACGCAAAGCGCCCCTCAATCGGAGCAATTGATGCCGTCACCTGTACAAAAGCCCTTAGTGACCATTGTCCACGCATCGGTTGGTTCGGGACACAAAGCGGCAGCCAATGCTATCGCGCAAGCATTCGAGCTTATACGCGGCACCAAGGGCATACCGCAGGATGTCGAGATTGAGGTCTTGGATATCCTCGATTTTGGACGCATAAAATTCGACGGCAACAAAACGGCCGCATCGTTTACCGGCGCCACGCGCCCAATTTATGACTTGACCTGGCGATATACCCTTACCGGACACCTGCTTTGGGGCGGCGGCACAGCATGGTCGCGCATTATGTTCCCCGCATTTAACGAATACGTTCGCACTCGTAGGCCTATTGCCGTGGTCGCCACACATATCACGGCAGCCAACGTTGCGGTTGGTGCGCGCGTCATTACGGGCATCGACTATCCCGTCATTTGCGTGCCGACCGATTACGAGGTCGAGGGCTGGTGGCCCCATAAGGACACTGACTTATTCTGCGTGGCAAACGAGTTTATGGCCGAGACGCTCCGCCCACGCAAGGTTCCCGAGGCAAAGATTCGCATTACGGGCATCCCTATTCGCGCTGGATTTGACACGGATTACAATCGTGAGGAAGAACTCGAGAAGTTCAATCTCCCTATCGATAAGACCATTGTGCTGGTAATGGCCGGCGCCAGTTTGCCTCAACCGTACGTTCGCTTTCGCGCGGCGATGGACCAAACCCTCCCCTTCCTCCGTAGCTTCGAGGACATGCACTTTGTCTTTTTGCCGGGCAAGGACACGGAATACGCCACGCGCCTGAAAACGCTCTTCGAAGCCATGAAACTCGAAAACGTCACGGTTCTTGACTATGTCGATGACATGGCAGCGCTCATGCACGGCTGCGATCTGGCAATTCTCAAATCGGGCGGACTCACTGTTACCGAATGCCTATGTGCACACCTGCCGATGATTCTGCTGGGCAAGTCCTATGGCCAGGAAAAGGCCAACACCACCATGCTCACCGACTTGGGCGCCAGCATGCATGTCACCACCGCACGCGAGCTCATTGTGACGCTGCGCCATATCCACGATCATCCCGAGTCGCTCAAGGCGCTGCTCATCAATGGCGAAGTGCTACGCCGTCCACACGCGGCCGAGGACATCGCCATCGCAACCATGGAGCTTGCAGGCAAGCCCCAAAAGCGCAAACGAGCCTTCTGCCGCTTCTACTGGGGCGGAAAACCCGCGCATATCCGCTAGGCGAAAGTCCGCTGCTCGGCGGGAGCCGCCCATATATCATTCCATGCTCAAACATTCTCGCTGCGCTGCGAAACTGCGCGTGGAACGATATATGGGCGGCTCCCGCCGAGCAGCTACGTTTACGTGCTAGCAGCTATGCCAGATTCCCCACCATTAGAATCTGCAAAGGCCAAACCGGAAAATATAAATACAGTAAGCCGACACGACAAAGGTGGCGTCCCTTTGTCGCGTCGGCTTACTAGAAAGATTGTTATATCTCAAGCATGTAGCCCTTTCGCCTGAGCCCCATACATATCGTCCCGCGCGCAGTTTCGCAGCGAAGCGAGAATGTTTGAGCACGGGATGATATGTATGGGGCTCAGGCGAAAGCGGAATCCATGCGCCCCTGCGATGCGAGAATGTTTGAGCATGGAATGATATGTGTGAGAGGCGGGCGGGAGGGATACGAGCGCCCCCGCGAGAATGTTTGAGCATGGAATGATATATAGGGGCCACCCACGGGTGAGCGGACATTACAATACGCCGCTAGAACCGAAACCGCTGGCTCCTCGGTCGGTTTCGTCTAGTTCGTCTACCTCCACGAGATTGACCGTGGGAACTTCTTGGATGACGAGTTGAGCGATTCGGTCACCCTTGTTGATCTGGATTTCATTGGATGGATCCAGGTTGATAAGGATGACTTTAAGCTCACCTCGATAGTGGGCGTCTATAAGACCGGGCGTGTTGACTATAGACAGACCCTGCTTAATAGCCAGGCCACTGCGAGGCTGAACGAAGCCAGCGTATCCATCGGGCAGCGCGATCGCAAGGCCAGTAGAGACCAAGCGTCGCTCGAAGGGCTTAAGGGTACAGTCCTCATTGGCACGGAGGTCCAAACCGGCATCTGAGGGATGGGCGTATTTGGGAAGCTCGATCGTAGGGTCGAGACGCTTAATGTTGACCGTAATGTTGGACATAAAATCACCTTAGCTTGTCGAGCTCTTGCAAAAACTCATCGATGTCTTTGAAATCGCGATAGACCGAGGCAAAGCGAATGTAGGCCACCTTGTCGATCTTGGCCAAGCGCTTAAGCACCATGTCGCCCAGGTCGTGGGACGTAACAGCCGTCAGCGTACGGGAACGCAGCTCCACCTCGATGTCATCGATGAGCTCATTGAGCTTTTTCGTGTCGATGTCGCGCTTAATCGTAGCGCGCATTAAGCCGACCAGCAGCTTATTGCGATCGAACCGCTGCCTTGACCCGTCAGATTTGATGACCTCGATGGGGTCTTCGCATCGCTCGAATGTTGTGAAGCGATAGTTGCACGAACAACATTCACGACGGCGTTTAATGGTGTTATTAGATTCCTGCATACGGGAATCGACAACACGGGTATGTGCATTGCCGCATCTGGGACAGCGCATGGTACCTCCTCCAAAACGATAACAAGGGTACCATGTGCCGGTGTTTAAATCTTACGAACGCGCAGGAACTTTAAGAACGTCACCCGCATCGAGTGACCCATGCTCCAGATGATTGACACTGCGAATTATGTCAGAAGTCTCCTGCGTAGAAAGACCGTCAACGGAATGCTCCTGAGCAAGCGACCACAAGGAATCGCCAGACTGAACACGGACGGTCTCATAGGTAACGTTAGATGCCGATTCGGCATATGCGGCGTGACGAGCGCTGAAGATCGAGGTAGCAAGTACAAAGAAGAGCGTGAGCGCAACGGCCAGGGCGACAATCGTCGAGGCCTTCAGAGCAACGGGGGCCGAAGTCGTGGCGACGCACTGGCTTCGGACGGGCTTGCCAGGCAGTGTTTGAAAACCAGATCGGCCGCCTTTGACAACCGTGAAAGCCGGCGCCGCAGGCGTCTCGAGCTTAAGGGCGAGGTTTCCCTGGACCATATCCGTTGCATTCATCATGTTCTCCTCTCGCGTTTTTGACGAGAACTGTTTTATCAAGCCGCGAGGACAAAAAAGTCTAGCGCGGGAACGAGTGTTCGGTTATTATTATCTTCGAACAGTTGTTCCTGTCAAGCAAACATAGAACATTTGTTTGGGTTAGGTAGAGAGGAATCCCTGATGGCTCGCAAAATTACCAAGCGACAGCAGCAGATTTACGACTTCATCAAGGAGTATCAGCAGGAAAAGGGCTATCCGCCCAGCGTGCGTGAGATGGCTTCGGCTGTGGGTCTTTCCTCCCCTAGCACCGTACATGCACATCTCTCCGCACTGGAAGCACGCGGCCTGCTCAAACGTGACGCCACCAAGCCTCGTGCCCTAGAGCTCTTTGACGAGGATGGAGCCTCCGTCTCCATCTCAAAGTCCGATGAGCCCACGGCACCCCGCGGAACCGTATCGCTACCCCTCGTGGGCCGTGTCGCCGCAGGGATCCCCATCCTTGCCGAGCAGAATATCGAGGACACCTTTACCATCCCGACCGAGATCGCAACGGACCAGGGGTCTTTTATCCTCGAGGTCCACGGCAATTCGATGATTAACGTCGGTATCCTTAACGGCGACTATATCATCGTTCGCGAACAGAAGAGTGCCATGAATGGCGAGATCGTTGTGGCCATGATCGATGGCTCCGCAACGGTCAAAACGTTCTACAAGGAGCAGGGACGAGTTCGCTTGCAGCCCGAAAACGACACCATGGAGCCCATCTATGCGACAAATCCGACGATCCTGGGCAAGGTTGTTGGATTGATGCGCCGGTTCTCGTAATGCAAAACCGCATCACGGTCTTTGATACCATTCGCGGATTTACCATGCTGTCGATGGCAGGATTTCATGCTTGCTACGATCTTACCTATCTTTATGGTTGGGATATGCCCTGGTTTACTCAGACCATCTTCCAAGACATCTGGCGTGCCAGCATCAGTTGGGTATTTTTGTTTATTGCCGGCTGGATGTGCACCCTCTCGCGCAACAACATCAAGCGTGCCTTCAAATATGCCGCTGCCGCTTTTCTCGTATGGGTCGCGACGACGCTCGTCTCAGTCGATGACTCGGTGAACTTCGGCATCATGTTCTGCATGGCGGCCTGCACCGCCATTGTCGCGCTCGCGCGTCCGGTGATCGTTAAAGTGCCGTCGGTATGGGGTATAGCAATTTGCCTCACACTTTTTACCCTTACCTGGAGCATTCCTAAAACGGTTTATCCTATCCCCTATTTAGCTTGGCTGGGTTTCCCAGGTCCAGACTTTGTCTCTGGTGATTACTATCCAGTCATACCATTCTTATTTATGTACCTTGCAGGCTTCTTTGCCGCCCACACGACTCAGGAAGCAAACTATGAGGCGCCGGGATGGGCCTATGCGAATCCCATCCCGGCGCTCGCAAGTCTCGGGCGCCATGCGCTGCCGTTCTACCTGCTTCATCAACCGGTTATCTTGGGTGTACTGGAGCTGATTTACTCTGTTCGATAACGCTCGAGACGCGGTGCGATACGGGCTGGAAGCTTTGCCACAATACGAACGCCGTCCTCGAGGTATTCCTCGTGCAGAAGGGTTCCCTGTTCGTGCACGAGCGTGATTAACGCGCCCTCTCGATACGGGATATCGGCCGAGAGCAACACGTCCGTAGCGGCCGCCTCACGAGCGATGCGGTCGACTAAGTCATCAAGGCCCTCACCCGTCTGAGCCGAGAACAATACCGCCTCGGGATAGCGCCGGCGAAAGCTCAAGCGGTCGACGCTATCGAGCAGATCGATTTTATTGAACACGGTAAGCGTCAGGCGCTCACCGGCACCAATCTCGTCAAGGACACGATCAACCGCCTCAAGCTGACGCTCGTAATCCTCATCGGAAGCATCCACAACTTTAAGAACCAAATCGGCGCCGAGCACCTCGGAAAGCGTAGATTTAAACGCGTCGACCAGGCCATGGGGCAGCTTTTGAATAAAGCCAACGGTATCAGTGATCGTCATGCCACGGCCACCGGGTAAACGATACGAACGCGTCGTAGGATCGAGCGTGGCAAACAGCTTATCCTGCGAAAGTACCGTGGATCCTGTCAATCGATTAAGCAACGTCGACTTACCGGCATTGGTGTAGCCAGCCAACGCTACGCGAAACGCCGGCGATTCAATACGGCTTTTCGATTGCACATCACGACGTTGTTCAACCTGTTTCAATTCGCGTCGAAGAGCTGCGATCTTATCGCGAATCAGGCGACGGTCGACCTCGAGCTGGCTTTCGCCCTGGCCAAAACGCGATCCAATGCCGCCACGCGTCTGTTCCTTAGCAAGGTGGCTCCACATACCTCGCAGACGGGGCAGCAGATACTGTAACTGAGCCAGCTGCACCTGCAAGCGACCCTCACGCGTCTGGGCATGCAGGCCAAAGATATCCAAAATCAACGCCGTACGGTCAA
Organism: Collinsella sp. LCP19S3_A7; assembly: GCF_052121995.1. Taxonomy (NCBI): domain Bacteria; kingdom Bacillati; phylum Actinomycetota; class Coriobacteriia; order Coriobacteriales; family Coriobacteriaceae; genus Collinsella; species Collinsella sp. LCP19S3_A7. Next base: position 11,588 of record NZ_JBQKDE010000003.1, read on the forward strand.
TAATCTTGACCGGTTCGCCCACGGCTTTCTCAAGATAGGACTGCTGTGAAGGAGTCAAGTCGTCGTCGAAGATTACAACATCCGCATCCATACGATGCACCAAACCGCATAGCTCCTCGACCTTACCGGAGCCGATAAACGATTTGGGATGAGGTTTGACCAGACGCTGAGACAAGCGTGCCACGCATTGGGCTCCAGCAGTGTGAGCCAAGCGCTCGAGCTCGTCGAGCGAACGGTCGAGCGGCCAGGCGTTATCGCGCCACTCAACACCAACCAAGACGGCACGCTCAGGTTCAGGCGCCGTGGGAACCAAGGGAAAACGTGCCATTAGGCAGCCTCAATACGACGGTAGATATCATCGACGACCTCATCGATCGTAAACTCATCCATATCGAACCACACGATGCGATCGTCACGCTTAAACCAGGAAAGTTGGCGCTTGGCATAGCGACGTGAGCGCATCTTAATAAGCTCGCGGGCCTCGTCCATGGTAATAGCGCCTCGCAAGGCATCAATAATCTCTTTGTAACCGATTGCCTGCATCGACGTGAGTGCATCACCTAGGCCCTGGTCCATAAGGCCACGGACCTCATCAACCAGCCCCTGCTCAAACATAAGGTCGACACGCAGGTTAATGCGCTCATACAGCACTTCACGGCTACGCGTCAGACCAAACCACAAGGCATGATAACGCTCACGTGGAACGCTGAATTTAGACTTCTGCTGGGCATACGACACACCGTCATCGTGCATCTCGAGCGCACGGATCACGCGGCGCACGTTATGAGGATGAATCACGGCAGCCGATTCCGGATCACGCTCGGCAAGCAGGGCATGCATAGCTTTCTCGCCAATACGCTCGGCAAGCTCCTGATAACCCGCGCGACGTTCGTCCTCGAGCTCTCCCGAAGGAAAATCCATTTCATCGAGTGCAGCCTTAAGATACAAGCCCGTGCCGCCGCAAAAGACCGGAAGCCGTTGCTCACCAAGCAAACGCTCGATATGCGCCCGGGCATCAGACTGATAGAGCGCAGCAGAATACGCGACGCCCGGGTCCACGATATCGACAAGACGCAGGGGCACCGAGCACTCCTCGGGCATCATCTTGGCCGTACCGATATCCATACCGCGATAGATTTGCATCGCGTCACACGATAACACTTCAGACGACAGACGAGCAGCCAGGCGGTCGGCAACATCACTCTTGCCGACCGCCGTCGGACCGACGATCGCTACGGCAGAAAGGTTTGTGCCGGGGAAAACCATTAGCGAGGCTCACCCACAACGGAGCCAGACAGATACCACGTCTTGGCGACATCCACATCGACGTCGACGATTTTGCCGATAAACTGATCGATGCTATAGCCAGCGGGAATCGGAGCATGCACTGTCTGGTTCTTAGGACTTTTACCAAGAAGGACAGCGTCGTTTTTCTTGCTCGTGCCCTCAATAAGCGCAGGCACCACGGTGTGAAGCTCGCCCTGGTTATACTCGTATGCCGTCGTCTCGATAACCTTGACCAGACGGTTAAAGCGCTCAAGGATAACCTCATGCGGGGTGGGATCATAAATCTCAGCTGCCGGGGTACCGGCGCGCTTGGAGTAAATAAACGTGTAGGCCTGGGCATAGCGCACCGTCTCGGCAAGCGAGAGCGTCTGCTCAAAGTCTTCCTCGGTCTCGCCCGGGAAGCCCACGATGATGTCGGTTGAAAGCGCAATTTCGGGCATACGGTTACGAATGCGATCGACCAGGCCCAGATAATCCTCGCGCGTGTACCGACGATTCATCTCTTTAAGGATACGCGTGGAACCCGACTGAACGGCTAGGTGAAGCTGCGGCATAACGGCAGGTGTCTCGGCCATAGCATCGATGGTCTCGGGAAGCAAATCCTTGGGGTGCGAAGAAGTAAAGAAGATACGCTCGACGCCCGTATCACCCACGGCGCGCAGCAGATCGGCAAAGCGCGGCTTGCCAAAGAGATCGCGACCGTAGGAGTTTACGTTTTGCCCCAGCAGCGTAATCTCGCGCACACCCTGACGCACCAGACCCGTCACCTCGTCGACAATCTCCTCGAAGGGGCGGCTCTTCTCGCGACCACGGACGTACGGCACGATGCAGTACGTGCAGAAGTTGTTGCAGCCCGTCATGATGGGCACCCATGCATGATACTGCGTCTCGCGATGCCACGGCATACTCATGGCGTCCGTATCTTCATGCTCATTCGTGCGGATATGGCGCTTGCCATCCATAAACGCCTCGGCGATAAGCTCCGCCACGTGCGCAATCGAATGCGTACCAAAAATAACGTTGACGTTATCGACGTTGGTGAGCAAGCCCTCGCCATCGCGCTGAGCGATGCAGCCACCCACGGCGACCACACGCTTGCCCGAAGGAGAAGGGGGAAGACTCTTGCAGGAATTGCACTGACCGTACAGGCGCGTATCGGCAGCCTCGCGCACACAGCACGTCATGAATACGACAATATCGGCATGCTCCGGATCGAGCGCCATAAGACAGCCATAGGAATCGAGCAAACCGCTCACGCGCTCGGAGTCGTGCTGATTCATCTGGCAGCCGAATGTGCGGATAAAATAGGTTTTACCGGCAAGAATATCGCGTACGAAACGCTGGTCCATGAGCTTACATCCTAACGATGATATCGACGGGGCACAAAGGTGCTACAAACGTGCGAAAACTCGCTTACGCAACAGGCTTAACGTCGTCCATGACGACATTGTCCATAGCAGCCCGATTAATCTGGTGAACGTAGATAGAGAGACGGATTGCCGTGCGAGACTCCCCGTTAATGAGGATGTCAGAGAACACCGGCGCACAAGAGACATCAAAGCCAGTAGGGATCAAAAAACCTCGCGCAATGGCAACGGCCTTTATGGCCTGGTTGACGGCGCCGGCACCGACGCACTGAATGTTGACGGGAACGCCATCTTTGACCATACCGGCAATGGCGCCGGCAACGGACGCGGGCGATGATTTGCTTGATACCTTCAGGCAATCCATGAAGAAACTCCTGCGTTTAAAAGTACGTTTTAACTGCAATAACTGTATCGTACCGAGCGGACTCGGTAAAGATGCTACTCCTCTTTGGCAAGATCGAACGTCACGGTGATGCGATCACGTGAAACGCGAATCTTAGGGTCGCCGCACAGATTGAGGTAATACCGGGCGGCGAGGTCATTGAAGTCGCGCTCAACAGCACGCGAAAACTGCGCCATGTCATCCTTGGCAATGCGAAGGCCTCGACGGTCCTTGGCAAGATCGACTGGAGCCGGCAAATGCGAGGTGGAATCGCGCTCGCGAAGCAGACGCGCGCACACACCGCGAACGGGCTTAATCTGTCCCGAAAGAATACGGTGGGCAGTACGCTCGGACATCTCGAGACCCAGCCCGGAGCAAATCCGGATAAAGTCCTCGGCATCCGAGGCAAGACCTAAACGATCGATAACCGGAAGCTCACACTCGTCATCGATAAAGAGCAGGCGTGACGTATCGAGACGACTGGAAGCCTGGGCGTACAGGGTCGCAGCGATCTCGGACGGAGAGCCCAGATACACGTCGCAGTCGCGCAGCTCCTCAAGGGCAAACTCGCAGGCTGCGCGAATGATGTTGTGAGGACCACGAGCGCATACATAGCGGCCGTCTTCGTCTTTAACCGCCTGAGGCCAGCTCGACTGGTCGGCGCGCTCGCCTAAGCGATCGGTGTCAACGCAAACCTTAAACGCTGAGCCCAAATCGACGCCCGATGTAACAACGCGTGCCTCATCGGTGTTCTGCTTGATAGAGAACAGCGCCATACCACGACCGTGAACACCCCAACGGTCCATCTTCATGCTCTCGAGCTTGGAGGTGACACGGGCATCGAAGATACGCTCCTGCATATCCTGCGGCACACCCGAACCGTTATCCAGGAAGAGGAGGGTACGAACACCCTCCTCCTTGGTCGTGGCTAGATAGACCTTATCGGCTCCGGCATCGCGAGCATTACGCAGCATCTCGATGACAATGTCCTCTACATGCTGAATGTCATGCTTGGCCTGACGGCGCTCGGCCTCCGAAACGCGGAGGCGGACATACCCCTCGCCAAGGTTTTCCTCGACGCGAAGGTTGCCCTCCCCCGACATCGACGCGATAAATGAGATGAGCTCGTTCGCGTCGTTCATGTTATTTAGCGATATCGACGGCACGGCTCTCGCGAATCACGACAACGCGCACCTGACCGGGATACTCCATCTCTTCCTCGATCTGATGGGCGATATCGTGCGCAAGCACCGTGGACTGGGCATCGGAAATCTTGTCCGGCTGAACCATGACATGGACCTCGCGACCGGCCTGCATAGCATAGGTACGCTCGACGCCGTCATGAGAGTTGGCAATCTCCTCGAGCTTCTCAAGGCGCTTGATGTAGCTCTCGGCCGACTCGCGACGGGCGCCGGGACGAGATGCGGAAACAGCATCGGCAGCCTGGACCAGAACGTCGAGCACCGTGTTGGGGTCGACATCGGCATGATGGGCCTCGATTGCGTGGACGATAACGGGCTTCTCGCCATAACGGCGGGCAAGCTCGGCGCCAATCACAGCATGCGGACCCTCAACGTCGTGATCGATGGCCTTGCCCAGGTCATGCAGAAGACCCGCGCGCTTGGCGGTCACAACATCCAGACCAAGCTCGGAGGCCATGATGCCGCACAGGTCGGAGACCTCAAGCGAGTGCTGTAGCACGTTCTGACCAAACGAGGTGCGGTAGCGCAGAGCGCCCAGGGTTTTGACGATCTCGGGATGCAGGTCGTGGATACCGGTATCGAAGGCAGCCTGCTCGCCGGCTTCGAGCACACGATGCTGAACCAAGTCAGCGGCCTTGTGGTACATCTCCTCGATGCGGGCGGGGTGAATACGACCGTCGGCAATGAGGTTCTCGAGCGCCACGCGGGCGGTCTCACGACGGACCGGATCAAAGCTCGAAAGCACGACAGTCTCGGGGGTGTCGTCGATCACAAGGTTGACGCCGGAAACCTGCTCGAAAGTACGGATGTTACGACCCTCGCGACCGATGATGCGTCCCTTAAGGTCATCGGAGGGAATATGAACGGACGTGACGGTGACCTCGGCGGTATGGTCGGCGGCACAGCGCTGGATCGCCAGGGAGAGAATCTCCTGAGCGGTCTTGTGGCACTCGGCGCGGACCTGTTGCTCGGACTCACGGATAATGGTGGCCGCCTCATGGGTAACCTCGCCGCGGACCTTGTCGAGCAGCTCCTTGTGAGCATCCTCGCGCGTAAGGTCGGCAATACGCTCGAGCTCTGAGGTCTGCTTGGCGCAAAGCTCCTCAAGTTCGCGAGAGCGCTTCTCGACCTGACCGGCCTGGCTGGACAGCTGATGCTCGCGCTTATCGAGCGCATCGTTGCGTCGGTCGAGCGATTCCTCGCGCTGCATCACGCGATTTTCGAGCGCGCGAATCTCGCTCTTACGCTGCTTGTCCTCGGCCTCGGCGGCCTGTTTGTTCTTGATGATCTCTTCCTTAGCCTCGAGCAGAGCCTCTTTTTTGAGGGTCTCGGCCTGACGCTTAGCATCACCGATCAGGGACTCTGCCTGCGCGTGTGCCGACTGAATCTTTTCTTCGGCCTCGTGAAGACTACCCTGCTTGGCGGTGCGCATGTAGGCAATGGCGACGATGGCACCCAAGACAATGCCAACGAGCACTGCAATGATAGGCGGCATGCTCACTCCTTTATATGGAATCGTTACACAACAAAGCGAACCGTCCATACGAACGGCTCGCGACATTTGAGTAATATGGGCGCAGCTTATGCGGGTCGGATACAGATAAACATATAAACAAACTCATCGCAGATGAGCACATATCACAATGCAAATGACAGTAATTATCCTACGTTGAACCGCAACAACTGTCAAATTAACGCACCCAGCACGGCGCCTATCGAGCGGTGAACGGCAGGAGCGTAACGTGCGCATGCTTAAACGTCGCATTTCTCGCTTAAGGCATCAAGGCGCGCCTTAACGGCATCCGCGGCAATGTGATAGGAAAAGCCCTTGCCCATCAAAAATCTGACGAGCTTTTCGAATGCACGTGCCTCGGGAACGCGACGCTTAGCGAGCAAAGCCGATGCACGAGCCAAGTCGTCATCCTCGGCAAAATAAGCCTCGGGATACCCTGGAATCTCATCAAGTGCAACATGGCGACGCTTGAGTTCAGTCTCGATTTTGCGCTGTCCCCAACCACGACGCTTACGCTCCTCGATAAAGTACGAGCAAAAGCGGTTCTCATCTAAAAAACGATACTCGATGGCACGATTGACGGCAAAGTCTATCGCGGGCTGACGAAAGCCATAGCGCGCCAACTTATCGCGCACCTCACCCGTAGCATGATCACGGCGCGAAAGCATCTCGGTCACCATGGTGAGCGCACATTTGCATTCGATAAGCTGTACCGCCTCGCGAAAGTCATCCCAGTCGCAGGGAAGATCGAGACGGTTCTGAACGTACACACGTGCCACACGCACGGGAATCCAAATGGACCGTTCAAAACCGCCCTCCAGATCGCAATCGATATGTGCACAGGGCTTTTTAGACGCATAACCGCTCGAGAACGAGGAGGCCGTCTTCTTATCCGGAAAAACGACCCTAGCCTCGGTCACCGTATACGACATGTCGGCATCCGTTACTCGTCGTCATCGTCGAGCATCGCGGAGCCATCGATGGCATACAGCTCGTCAAACTCCTCGGGGGCGGGCTGATCGGTCAACTCAACCTCGGAGGGGGCATCATCGTCATACTCAAGACCGCAGGCAAGGCGAACCTTGTGCTCGATCTCGTCGGCGCAATCGGGATGCTCGCGCAGGAACGTCTTAGCGGCCTCGCGACCGTTGCCGAGTTTGTCCTCACCATAGGCAAACCAAGACCCCATCTTTTTGCATATGCCGCACTCGACAGCCATATCCAGAATCGAGCCCTCTTTAGAAATGCCAGTGCCATACATGATGTCAAATTCGGCCGAGCGGAACGGAGCAGCCACCTTGTTCTTAACGACCTTGGCACGTACGCGATTGCCGATAACCTCGTCCTTGAGCTTGATGGTATCGATTTTGCGAATATCGATACGCACGGAAGAGAAAAACTTGAGTGCGCGGCCGCCTGTGGTGGTCTCGGGGTTGCCGAACATGACGCCGATCTTCTCGCGCAATTGGTTAATGAAGATGCAGGTTGTGTTGGACTTGGCAAGCGAGCCGGCGAGCTTGCGGAGCGCCTGACTCATCAAGCGAGCCTGCAGACCCACCGTCGTGTCACCGATCTCGCCCTCGATTTCGGCACGTGGAGTCAAAGCGGCAACAGAGTCGACGACGATGGCGTCGATGGCACCGGAACGCACAAGCATGTCAACGATCTCGAGCGCCTGTTCGCCCGTATCGGGCTGGGAAATCAGCACCTCGTCGATATCGACGCCGATGCGCGCGGCGTAGGTGGGATCAAGCGCATGCTCAGCGTCGATAAAAGCCACGACACCGCCCATGGCCTGCGCCTCTGCAAGAATCTCGAGCGAAAGCGTTGTCTTACCGGAGGACTCGGGGCCATAAATCTCAACGATACGGCCGCGCGGCACGCCGCCGATACCCAAGGCGGCATCGAGCGCCAGAGAGCCCGTCGGAATAGCCTCGACCTCGAGCTCGGGACCGCCGTCGCCATACCTCATAATAGAACCCTGGCCGAACTTCTTCTCGATCTCGGCCTTGGTAGTGGCGATCATCTCGTCGCGCTCTTTACCCGTCGTGCGCGTATGAACGGTACGTACGGGACCTGAATTCTTGGCCATGAATAGCCCTCCTCTTAACAACCTGAATCGATGATAAACGAACGGCTGTTCGTAGTCAACCGTTCAGGTTCATCATATGCACCCGTCCATTCCAAAACCCGACCAAACGCCGACCAATCACCGACCAAACGCTTGACCATGCCAATCGCAAATACGAGTGCTCGTACAAATTAAAGACATGTGCCTGCGCAAGCGCATTCCTTGCTAAAGGTCCCTATCTCCACAATTAAGGGGCCCTAAGGCCCCTTAAAACACGTCTATTCCATGGAATTGAGCACGCGGACAATGCGTTCCAGGGCCTCAGCGACCGCATAGGCACGGACGCACGACCGATCACCCTCGTAGTGACAGCGCGCAGACTCAACGACCGTCGCTCCCCCATCGGCCGCACGATACGCCCAGCCGATATAGAACGTGCCGGCGGGGTCTTGCTCGGTACCGCCGCCGGGCCCAGCGTAGCCCGTTGCGCTCACGGCGACATCGCTCTGATAGAGGTCCAGCGAGCCCGCGGCCATCTCACGAGCCGTCTGATGCGACACGGCGCTAAACCGATCGAGCGTTTCCTGCTCGACGCCGAGCACGCGATGTTTGATCTCATCGCAGTAGGTCACCGCACCGCCACGAAGCACCGCCGAGGCACCCGGGATATCGGCAATCGTCGAGGCGATCATGCCCGCCGTCAGCGACTCCGCCGTCGACACCGTCACGCCACGGGCACTCGCGCGCTCGACAATATCGCGCGCCAGCTCCTCGTTGTTTGCGGCGATCTGCAAATAAGACTCCCTCATACCCACCAGAGCCTAGACCGAAAAGACGATCTTACGGCAGTTCCAGAAGTACTGGGCACCCGAGATAATGGTCAAAATGACAGCGATGACGTACAGGAAGCGCGACACCGAATAGACACCGAGCAGCAGCGACGCCGGCCCCAGCTGAAGACCGGCCATCGCAAAGACGCACAGATAGCCACAGATGGAGACCATCGTGGTCGCCGTCTTGTACTTGCCGAGCTTATCGGCGGCAACGACCACACCGGCAGCACTCGCGACCATGCGAAGTGCGCTCACCAACAGCTCGCGGAACAGGATAATGAACACGGACCACACGGTCACCGCGCCAAAATCCAAGAACAGCAGCAAGGCCGAGAACACCAGCAACTTGTCGGCGATGGGGTCCAAGAACTTGCCGAAATCGGTGATCTCGTTGCGTGAGCGCGCCAGATAGCCGTCGACCTTATCGGTGCACGACAGGATCACATACAGAATGAAGGCAGCGGCGGCGAGCGGGCCGTCGAAGGTGCTCCAGTCCGTACCGGCAACGCTCGCGTGAGACAGGGCCGAGACGATCATGAACACCGGAATAAAGACGATGCGAACGCACGTCACGATGTTGGCGGGCGTCCAAACGCTCGTCAGTTCCTTATTGCTCTCGTTTGCCACGACGCTCTCCTACTCCACAACATGGCCGATAAGCTCATAGCAGAAGCTATCGGTAAACTCGACGGTCAAAATATCGCCCACGGACGCCTCGCTGGCGTCCAGATGCACCGCGCCATCGGAATCGGGCGCCTGGAACCAGGCATGACCGATCAGCTCGGCGCCGTCCTCGATCTCCTCGATACCGTCGACGATTACCTGGGCGCGCTCGCCCACATGGGCTGCCGTGGCGGCAAAACCCAGCGACTCGGCCAGATCCATGGCCTCCTGGGCGCGCTCGAGCTTGACCTCCTCATCGACCTGGCCCTCCATATTGGCGGCCAGGCTGCCCTCCTCCCGCGAGTAGGCAAAGACGCTCGTATAGTCAAAGCCGACGGTGTCCATAAAGTCGATAAGATCACGGAACTCGTCGTCGGTCTCGGTCGGAAAGCCGACCATGGCCGTGGAGCGAATCACGATGCCGGGGATACGATCACGAAGATCGCGGAACAGTTCCTCGAGCTCCTGACGCGAACCGGAGCGACGCATGGCCTTGAGGATGCGCGCGTCGCAGTGCTGCACGGGGATATCGATATAGGGCAACACCTCGGGCGTATCGCGAATCGTCTCGATAAGCTCGTCGGTCATGCCCTCGGGCTGCAGATAGAGCACACGAACCCAGACGTTGTGCGGGCGCACAGCCTCGGCGACGGCGCGCAGCAGCTGCGCCAGATTGCGCGGTGAGGCCTCAGCGGTGTCCTCATCGGCAAAGTCGGTGCCCCAAATGCCCGTGTCCTGGCCGATCAGCACGATCTCGCGCACACCGCCGGCAACCAGGTCGCGCACCTCGGAGATAATGCTTTCGGCATTGCGCGAATGATAGCGACCGCGAATGTAGGGAATCATGCAGAAGCTGCAAAAACGATTACAGCCATCGGAGATCTTGACGTAGGCGACAGCGCCCTCGACGGTACGCTTGACCTGCGGGATATAGGCAGCCATTTCACGCTCCACACCAAGAACGCCATCGATGACAGAGACGATACCGTCTTCCTCATCGGCCTTCACAAATGCCGCGACCTCGGGCAGCTCGTCGGGCAGGTCGTCGCCGTAACGAGACGGCACGCAACCGCACATGACAATGGGGCAGGAGCGAACGCCGTCCTGCACCTCGTTAGCGAGCTCGAGCGTGGTCTCGATGCTCTCAGACGTCGCCGAGGTAAGAAACGAGCACGTATTGACAATGGCGATATCGGCATCCTGAGGATCGAATGCCTCCTCGTAGCCCGCAGCGGTCAGCAGCGAACGCATGCGGTCGGTATCGACCTCGTTCTTGGCGCAGCCAAGCGTGATATAGAGTACGGAACCCAACGGAGTATCCATGTTGGAGAGCGGTCCTTTCGAGTAAATTAGCGGTAGTTGGTAAACTGCAGCGGCTGGCCGTAGTCCTGGTCGCGCAGGAACTGAATCACCGTCTGTAAAGCGTCCTTAGAAGCCGAGGAAACGCGCAGCTTATCGGCCTCGATGGTCACCTTGACCTTAAGCTTTTGATCCTTGATGTCTTTATTGATCTTCTTTGCGGTCGTCTGGTCGATGCCCTCGACGATATGACCGAGCACGCGCACGGTACCGCCCGAAGCCGCCTGCGGGGCGTCCCAAGAGACAGCCTTGAGGTCGATACCGCGCTTGATGAGCTTGGAGCTCAAAACATCGATGATCTGCTTGGAGACAAAATCGGCCGGAGCGTTAATCGTAAAGAGCTTGTCGCCCTTCGAAAGCTCGATGGTGGCGCCGGAGTCTTTAAGGTCATAGCGCTGGGAAATCTCGCGGGCGGTCTGCTGGAAGGCGTTATCGACCTCCTGCATGTTAACCTCGGACACAACGTCAAAGCTGGAATCTTTAGCCATGGTTCTTCCTTTCGGTACGGGGAGCCTTAGTAGCTGTCGTACGAATAGTCATCTGTATCGTTCACTGTCTGGTCGTCGGATGCCGTGTCGGTGCCGACGGTAGACTGGGCATCGGTGCCGTCGGCATTATCGGCACCGCCGGCATTATCGCCGTTCGCGGAGTCAGCGGTCTCCTTCTTAGGAACGGTAATGGTCACGCGCGCCACACCCGATGTCTTGGTGTCATAGCGAACCTTTTCACCATTCTTGGTGACCGTGACATCGGAGGGCTTGGACGTGGTGATCTCAATCGAGGACTCGGGCGTGTACTCCTGCTCAAAAGGACCGGTCGCTTGAGCGCCATAGACCGATTTACCGTCGACCTTGACCTCGATCCAGGCGGTCTTGCCCTTGGCAACAGAGACCTTGACCTTGGTGACCTCGTCCTCTTCCGTTTTGACCGTCGCCTTGGCGGCATCGGAACTGGCCGCATCCGTCGCCTCGTCGGCGTCTTCGTCCTCGTCAGTGGATTCGGTCTTCTTGGAAGATTTCTTAGTCGTCGTCTTGGTAGCCACGGGTGTCTCGGACGTCGACTCGGGTGCAGCAGAGCCACAACCACGCAGGAGTACCACGATGAGCAAAATCAACAGTAGCACCACGGCACCGATGCCGACGTAAATAATGCGCGGATCGATCGTGTTGTATTGAGAGGCGCGCCCAACGCCGCGTCCGCGATTGGAGCTACCACGACCATTACCCTGCGGTATGCGGCCGCGACCGCTATCGGGACGACCACGATAGCTACTCTGGCGCTGCGAACCCCGCCGGCCCGGACGCGGCGCAAGCTCGCCACGGCCCTGATAGCCGCGCTGGCCAGAGCGAGGCACCGAAGAGCGCTGCCCATAGGGCTGGGATTGCGAACGGAGGCGCGGCGTCACCTGCGTGGTATCGGCGTCGGAATAGCCATCGCGGGAACGCCCGGCGGGTACTCCGCGATAGCTACGACCGGAGTATCCACCGTCGCCGTAACCGGCGCGAGGATCGCGACTCAACCCGCGAGCGGCGGGAAGCGCACGGTCATCTGGCAGGGGCGTACTGCGAAAACGATCTCGCTGAGAACGAATTTCCTCGCTGGAGCCCGTCTCTGTGATATAGCCCGCTTGCGGAGGGCGCTGGCCGTACCGTGTCGTACGACCACCCTGAACCATCAAAAAACGACCGTTATCGACCGAAGAACGCGAGTTAACGTAGCCGGCAGCATCCTGAAAACGACCGCCCTGCTGCGAGGTATCGCGTTCATATGCCATGAGGTCGTCAAAATAAGCGTTGACGACCTCGCGCGGGTTAAGCCCCAAAAAGCGAGCGTAGCTCGAAATCATGCCCTGCGCATAGCCACGCGGGGGCATCGATGCAAAGTTACCAGTCTCGAAAAACTCGATGATCTGCGGCCTGATTTTGATGGTGTTGGCGACCTGCTGGATGGAAAGGCCCATCCGGCGACGCTGCTCGAGCAGCATGTCACCAAAGCGTGCAGCCATCAGAATCCTCCAAACTCACGATCTTCACGTACCATCTCGGCGTCGACAGACTCCAGCGCGGCAAGCCCTTCGTCATCCAGCAGGACCTCGCGCGGCTTGGAACCGTCGGGCGGGCCGACGACGCCCTTTTCTTCCAGCATGTCCATAATACGCCCGGCGCGCGCATAGCCAACCTTGAGGCGGCGTTGCAGGCCAGATGTGGAGCCCAGCTGCGATTCCACCACAATATGGGCGGCCTCCCAGATAAGCGGGTCGTCATCCTGCGGTTCGGCAACGCCCGTGCGAACAATGCCGCCACCAGCCATGGACATGGAAGCAGGCGCCACGGCAGACAGAATCTCCTCGTGGTAGTCGGGCTCGCTTTGCGACTTAACGAACTCGACGATCTCGTTGATCTCGTCATCCGAGACAAAACAGCCCTGGATACGGCGGGGCTTGCCCCAGTCGACCTTGGAGAACAGCATGTCGCCCAAACCGGTGAGCTTTTCGGCGCCCATCTGGTCGATAATGACGCGGGAATCGATGCCCGTGGCCACGTTAAAGGCGATACGATTGGTGATGTTGGCCTTAATGAGGCCCGTCACCACGTTGGAGCTGGGGCGCTGCGTAGCCACGATAAGGTGAATACCGGCGGCACGGCCCAGCTGGGCGATACGAACGATCGAGGCCTCGACATCCTTGCCGGCAACCATCATCAGGTCCGATAGCTCGTCGATGATAATGACCAGATAGGGCATCTTTTGCGGCGGGTTATCGTAGTGTTCGAACTCGCCGGCGGCCTGCTTTTCGTTATACGTCGAGATCTTGCGAACGTTGAGGCGCTCGAAGACCTTCAGGCGACGCTCCATCTCGGAAACAGCCCATTGCAAGGCACTCGCAGCCTGCTTGGGTTCGGTCACCACGGGCACATAGAGATGGGGCAGGCCGTTATAGCCGGCAAGCTCAACGCGCTTGGGGTCGACCATGATCAAGCGAACGTCCTCGGGAAGCGCGCGCATGAGCAGGGTCGTGATGATGGAGTTGATCATGACCGACTTACCGGAGCCGGTGGTACCGGCAATAAGCAGGTGGGGCATCTTGGCGAGGTCGGCGACGACGGGCGTACCCTCGGCATCGCGGCCGATAGCCAGCTCGAGCGGACCGCCCTTCACATAGGGAAGCACGTCGCCCAGGTTAACGTTCTGGCGCTTGCGATTGGGAATCTCGATACCCACAAGCGAGGTGCCGGGAATCGGCGCAAAGATACGCACCGACTGGGCGGCAAGCGAAAGCGCGATATCGTCCTCGAGGCTCGAAATCTTGCTCACGCGCTCGCCCTCGCCGGGCTGCAGCTTAAAGGTCGTCACCGTGGGACCGGCAATCCAGCCGACGACGCGAGCGCTACGGCCAAACTCCAGCAACGTGGACTGCAGCGACTCGGCAGTCTGCTCCAACTCCTTGTCAGAAGACGCGGCGGACGCCGACTGCGGGTTGGCGTGCAGGATTTCGAGCGGCGGGAGTTTGAGGCCATCCTCTTGCTCGCCCTCGACATCGGCAGCAGTGCCGTCAGCTCCCCCATCGCCGGCTGCAACAGGAGCAGCGGAAGCCGTTGGGGTGGAGGCGTCGGCAACCTTGGGGTGCTTCAGGAAATCGGGGATCTGCGGGGCAGCAGACACGGGGTTCACGGCAAACGGCGGCTCGGACTCGTCGACCTTGTCCGGGTCGTCTTCCATCGAAAGCTGTCCGGTGACCTGTCCTCGCCTGTCTTGGCGACGCGGCAGCAAAGTTGTCTTGGCGGTCTCGAGCGGACACTCGTCATCCTCGTCATCGCCCTCGGTGAGTTCGATTTCGCTATCGGACCAAGACGGGTCGGGCTCACTCGTGTTGAGCTTAGGCGCGGACTTGCCATGCTTGGCATGGCGACGCGGCAGCAGCGTGGTCTTGGCGCGCTCGGCCTCCACGGCCTCGGACACGTCGACAAACGGATCATCGTCCTCGTCGTCATCGTCCAGAACAGGGTCCGCGTCATTGCCCATGACCGTGGTCACGGCCATATCGGAGCCCTTCTGACGAAGAATGCTCAGGTGCGGACGGGCGATGCCAGGAACCGACAGGGCCTCTTCGTCGCCCCACGGGCTCGCATTGACATCGGCACGACGGCGCTCGGCAAAATCGGCAGCGCGATCGCGCGCAGAGCGCAAAACGCCACCCACCGAAAAGCCGATGATGACAAAGCCAACGACGGCCAAACCCAACAGGAACACCATCGCGATAGGTTTACCCAGGGCATTCTGCAGCGCACTCGCAATAAACGCACCGATGTAGCCGCCCGAAGCGGACAGGTTTTGCGGCACAAACATGAGGTCGCACGAATCGCTCGTGCCCGGCACCATCAACGAAAGAATGGAGACGACGGCGATAAAGACAACGGCGCCACCCGCGACCGAGCGAATGTTGAGCGGCGAGTCCTCACCCAAAAAGAGCGTGGCGGCAAACAGCAAAATGACGATCGGCAGCACGTAGGCACCCAGGCCAAAGCCAAGATGGTAGAAACCGGCAACCACTGCCGTCACGGGTGCCGTTGCCGGAGAAATCACGGCAATGAAAGACGCAATCGCCAAAACGGCAATGACCACGCCGGCGATATCGCGGTTGGCCGAAGGCTCGACCAGGGGCTCAACATCGTCGAACTCGGCCTCGTGGCCCTTATTGGCACGAAGATGGGAACCGGCACCCTTAGCAGATGCCGGTTGGTTGTTGGCTTTATTGCCTTTGGCGTTTTGTGCAGATCCGCGCGCCAAACTAAACCTCCATGACGACCGGGATGATCATCGGACGGGTGCGCGTACGGCTCCAAATGAAGTTGGAGAGCGAATCGCGCACGGCCTTGCGAATGGCATCGGAGCCGCTGCTCGTAAAGCTAAACTTGCCCTTCTCGATTGTCTTCATGATGGATGCGGAGGCATCCTCGGAGAACCGATCGTCGATAGCAAATGAAACGCCACGGCCCGAGAACTCAATAGCCTCGATCTTCTTGTGCTTGAGCGAAACGATAGCGACGGCTGTGACCATACCGTCATTGGCAAGCTTCTGACGATCGCGCAGGACGATGGGGTCGGTATCGCCGATGCGCAGGCCGTCGACGTAGACGACGCCGGATTCGACGGGCGTTCCGCGCTTGACAATACCACCACGCATCTCGAGCGTGTCACCGTTATCGAGGATAAAGATGTGATCATCCTTAATACCCATCTTACGGGCAAGCTGGGCATGGGCACGCAGGTGCACGGCCTCGCCGTGAACCGGCATAAAATAGGTGGGCTTGGCCATGGCCATCAGAAGCTTGAGCTCCTCCTGGCTGCCGTGACCCGAGACATGGACGAGGGCACGGTTCTTGTCCCACACGTCGCAGCCAAGCTTGGCCAGGCTGTTGACGACCTGCTGGACGGCCTTCTCGTTGCCGGGAACAGGGGTCGCCGAGAGGATGACGGTATCGCCCTCGTGGATGGAGAGCGTCTTGTGCTCGCCGTTGGCCATGCGGGACAGCGCCGACAGCGGCTCGCCCTGAGAGCCGGTGCACATGACGACAATCTTGTCGTCAGGCAGGTTATCGATATCGAAGGCATCGATGATATCGGCATCGTCGATGTTGAGGTAGCCCAGCTCGCGCGCCACGCGGGTGTTGGTGAGCATGGAACGTCCGGTCACGACGACCTTGCGGCCGCACTTGCGGGCGGCGTCGCAGATCTGCTGCAGGCGATGGATATGGCTCGAGAACGACGCGACGAACACGCGGCCCGGGGCATTCTTGATGGCGTGCAGCAAGTTGGGACCGACCTCGGCCTCGGACTTGGTAAAGCCCGGAACCGTGGCGTTGGTGGAGTCGGAAAGCAACAGGTCGATGCCCTGCTTGGCAAAGCGACTGATGGCGGCATAATCGGGCGTGACGCCATCGATGGGCGTCTGGTCGAGCTTAAAGTCGCCCGTGTGCATAACGGTGCCCTGGTTGGTGCGAATGAATACGCCCAAAGCGCCCGGAATCGAGTGCGTCATAGAGAAGAAGTCGAGCGAAATGCCACCAAGATTGACATGGCTACCGCCCTTGACCTCGCGGAACTTGGGCGCGCGGATGCGGAACTCGGAAAGCTTGCCCTCGATGAAACCAAGCGTCAGCTTGCTCGAGAAGATGGGCACCTTGTTGTTGAGGTCCTGCAGCAGGTACGGAAGCGAACCGGTATGGTCCTCGTGGCCGTGGGTGACGATGATGCCGCGGAGCTTCTCCTCGTTCTCCAGAACATAGGTGTAGTCGGGAAGCACCAGGTCAATACCGGGCTGGGAATCGTCGGGGAACATAAGGCCGGCGTCGACGAGCACCATGTCGTCGCCGCACTCGAAGACCGTCATATTCTTGCCGATGCCGTCAAGGCCTCCGAGCGGAATGATCTTCAAGGGAGATGATTTTTTAGCTGCCATAGGTTCGTGCGGTTTCCTTTCTTCGAAACGGGTCTGGAACAACCGACGGGGCGCTTCTGGCAAACCGACCGCCGGGAACGTACAAACATGCATCACGGAGTCGATGCAGTAACCGCATTATGATACCCATTTGCCCACCAACAGACCACCCATGCATCAAAGCCCCATCTGAACTGGTCTATCCCGCCGGTTTCCCGTGGGGCGGGCACTGATGAAGTTTCCTGCTCTACAGTCCTGCTCACGACGGAGGCCACATTAAGTGGCCTCCTGTTCGTGCGGAACTCGCGATAAACTTCATCAGTGCCCGCCCCACGGGAAACCTGCCAATAAGGGACAGGTTTATTTTGGTAGGTTTTATCTGGGGTAATGCCGCGCATGCGATTATCTAAAGATCTGAATTCAGATAACTGAATAGACTATCTGACAAAATCGAAACCCGCACCCACCAGCCCTTTTGCTATTCCCGGCGGGGGCCGCGGGTAAAGTTTATCGCGAGTTCCGCACGAGCCGGAGAGCACTTAATGTGCTCTCCGTGCGAGCAGGACTGTAGAGCAGGAAACTTTACCCGCGGGCCCCGCCGGGAATAGCAAAAGGGCGACTCCGGACAGGGGTCGCCCTTGTTGAGCTGCTTATGTGTAGCTGTTACTCGGCGTCGTGGTGACGGCGGGGCTTGCGGCCTCCGTTGTCGCCGGGACGGCGCGGACGGTCGCTGCGCTCGGAGCGCTCGCGACGCGGACGCTCACGGCGCTGGAAGTGCTCGCCATCGCCCTCGGGGGCACCCTCGGCACGAGCCGGGGCCTCGGGCTTATCCAGACGATCGAGCGAGATCTTGCCGCGATCGTCGACCTCGATAACGACGACCTTAACCTCGTCGCCCACGTTGAGGACGTCCTCGACCTTCTCCACGCGACCCTTGGCGACGCGGGAAATGTGCAGCAGGCCGTCCTTACCGGGCAGCAGGTTGACAAAGGCGCCAAAGGGCTGGATGGAGACCACGCGACCGGTGTACTCCTCGCCCGGCTCGGGAACCTTGATGATGAGCTTGATGCGCTCGACAGCCTGGTCGACGGACTCGCCGGTGCCGCCGACAAAGACAGTGCCGTCCTCCTGGATGTCGACCAAAGCACCGGTCTCGTCTTGGATGCCGCGGATGACCTTGCCGCCGGAACCGATGACGTCGCGGATCTTGTCGGTCGGAACCTGGATGGAGACGATGCGCGGAGCGGTGCTGCGCGTGGTGTGGCGCGGCTCGGGGATCACATCGAGCATCTTCTGCAGAATGAAGGCGCGACCCTCCTTGGCCTGCTGCAGGGCGCGGGCCAGGATGTCGAAGGTAAGGCCGGTGGCCTTGTTGTCCATCTGCAGAGCGGTAATGCCCTCGGTGGTGCCGGTGACCTTAAAGTCCATATCGCCCAGGAAGTCCTCGAGACCCTGGATGTCGGACAGGACCACGGTCTTGCCCTCCTCCTGGATCAGACCCATGGCGATACCGGAGACCGGGCGCTTAATGGGAACGCCACCGTCCATGAGGGCGAGCGTGGAGCCGCAGGTCGAAGCCATCGAAGAGGAGCCGTTGGACTCCATGACCTCGGAGACCACGCGGATGGCGTAGGGGAACTCGTTCTCGTCGGGGAGCACCGGAAGCAGGGCGCGCTCGGCCAGGTTGCCGTGGCCGATCTCGCGGCGCTTGGGGCTACCCATGCGGCCGGTCTCGCCGGTGCAGAACGGCGGGAAGTTGTAGTGGTGCATGTAGCGCTTGCCCTCGGTGGGCTCGATGGTATCCAGACGCTGGCCCTCGTTGAGCATGCCGAGCGACAGGACGGAGAGCACCTGGGTCTGGCCGCGCTGGAACAGGCCGGAGCCATGAACGAGCGGCAGGTAGTTGTCCTTCACCATAATGGGGCGAATCTCATCGGCGGCACGGCCGTCGACGCGCTCACCGGTTTCGACGACCATGGTGCGCATGGCCTTCTTCTCGAGCTTCTTGAGTGCCACGGGGATCTCGCGCTCCCAAGCGGCCTGCTCCTCCTCGGTGAACTCGGCACGGATGGACTCCTTCAGAGCCTCGACCTTGCCGATACGGGAGAGCTTGTCGGCGTCGCGAAGGGCGGCTGCCATCTCGTCGTAGTGGGCGAAGATGCGCTCCTGGACCTCCTCGACGGGCTGGTCGAGCGGGTACTCCTTCTTGACGATAGCGCCGTTGACCTGCTCCCACTCGGCAACGAACTCGTCCTGAGCCCGGCAGAAGGCAGCGAGGGCCTCCTGGCCAAACTTCATGGCGGCGAGCATATCGTCCTCGGAGATCTCATCGGCGCCGGCCTCGACCATCGAGATGAAGTCGGCAGAGCCGCCCAGCTCCAGGTCCAGATCGGAGTTCTCGCGCTCCTCATAGGTGGGGTTGACGATAAACTCGCCGGTCTCCACGTTGCGGCCGATGCGCACGCACGCAAGCGGGCCCTCGAAGGGCACGCCGCCGAGCGTCATGGCCAGGGAGGCACCCATGACGTTGATGACGTCGAAGGGGTTGACCTGGTCGGCGACGAGCGAGGTGGCGACGATGTGCACCTCGTTGCGGAAGCCGTCCGGGAAGCTCGGGCGAATAGGACGGTCGATCATGCGGGCCGTGAGCGTGGCCTTCTCGCTGGGACGGCCCTCGCGCTTGAGGTAGCCACCCGGAATACGGCCGGCAGCGTACATCTTCTCGTTGAAGTCGACGGTCAGCGGAAAGAAGTCGTAGTTCTTGCGCTCCTTGGAGACGACCACGGTGTCGAGCATCGTGGTGTCGCCCTGCTTGACCAGACAGGCGCCGGTGGCCTGCTTGGCAAGTTCGCCCGACTCAAAGGTGTAGGTCTTGCCGTACAGCTCAAAGGTCTTGGATACGAGTGTCATTGTTCTCCTTTACCCCGCAGGCCCCTTGCCTGCGGGCTTCTCATGTGACGCGGGCCCCCTGCCCCCGCCACGCTTCAGAGCGTGATTGTTCACGCCCTTACACAAAAAGAGCGCCCCGCTGCGCAGGACGCTCTTAGCATGTACAAATCCTTACTGGATATTGTCGCGGATGCCCAGAGCCTTGATGAGCTCACGATACTCGACGACGTCGTTCTTCTTGATGTAGGAGAGAAGACGACGACGGCGACCGACGAGCATGAGCAGACCACGACGGGTGTGGAAGTCCTTCTGGTGGGACTTCATGTGCTCGGTCAGCTCCTTGATGCGCTCGGTCAGGATGGCGACCTGAACCTTGGGGTTGCCGGTGTCGACCGGGGTGTTACCGAACTGGGCAGTCAGCTCCGCCTTGCGCTCTTTGGAAACAGTCATTGTTTCACCTTTCGTTTCGCGTCGCCCGCGGGCGACTCTATTCGCCTCGGACTGGGAAGCCGCCGGTGGAGCGAGCATCCAAGGTCGAGGTACCAACAGGTCGGTATGTTACCACAAGCGGACCGCGTATGCCCATCATCACCGACCCAACATGAATTCCATCGCGCGAAGACGCTGATCGGTGTGCGTCGCAGCCCAAACATGCGAAAGCCCCAGCAAAAAGGCGGCAGTATGGGGATCGACCCTCTCGGCCATGAGCGCATCGAAGGTCATGGACATGAGGGCGCGCAGCCATGCGACCTCGCCGGTCGACACCAGCTCGGCACCCGGAACGCTCGACGCGCACGACCCGCACATGAGCCCGCCCGCCTGGGGCGAAAAATACGACAGCATGGGGTCTCCGCACAGTACGCAGGCCGAAAAATCGGGTCGATAGCCAACGTGCGACAGCAGCTTAAAGACATATGCCGCCACAAGCAGATCCATATGTGCCGTATCGAGCCTGCTGCCCACCAGGGCAAGTGCTCGCTGCGTAATGGCAAAGGTAAACGGGTCCTCAGCGTCCTCGAACGAGCACACGCGCGCGACCTCGGCGATCGCGCTTGCGGCGCAGGTCGTCTCGTAATCGGGCGCGGCGCCGAGCGGCGCCTCCATAAGCTCGGCCTGGGAAACCACGTCGAGCGACCGTCCGTGCGCGAGCAGCATATCGACGGTACAGAACAGCTCGCAGCGCGCCGCCAGGCGCCCGCCGGGTTTGCGCGCGCCCTTTGCCACGGCACGGACCTGCCGACCCCGCTCATCAAGCATCGTCAAGATCAGATCGGTCTCCTTGAGCTTGGTCTTATCGAGGACGAGTACCTTTGTGCGATATGTCCGTGAGCCTGCCATGAGCGCCGCGCGCCCTTAGTCCTCGGCGTTGTAGCCAAAACGGCGAATCTGGGCCTCGTCGTCACGCCAGCCGGCCTTTACCTTCACGTCCAGCTCCAAAAAGACCTGCGTGCCAAAGATGCGTTCAAGATCGCGACGGGCGTCGATGCCGATATGCTTGATCATCTCGCCGCCCTTACCGATGATGATGCCCTTTTGGCCCTCGCGCTCAACGTAAATGGTGGCATGCACGCGCAGCACCTTCTTGGTCTGTTCAAGCGCATCGCAGATTACGCCAACGGAGTGCGGAATCTCATCACGGGTGCGGCGCAAGACCTTCTCGCGCACAAACTCGGCAACGAGCGTCTCGTCGGAAGCGTCGGTACCCATGTCCTCGGGGAACCAACGCGGGCCCTCGGGCAAAAAGTGCGCAACGGTCTCGATGAAGGCATCGACGTTAAAGTTCTTGACCGACGACGTCACGATCTCATCGTCATATTCCATAAGCTCGTGGGCGGCCTTAAGCTGCTCCATGACCTGTGCGGGATCGGCTTCATCGGCCTTGGTGAGCACCAGGACCTTCTTGGAACGGGCGCATCTGACGCGCTCGGCAACCCAGGCGTCTCCCCTGCCGATCGGTTTGGTGGCATCAATTAAAAACGCGACGACATCGACATCGTTTAGCTCGAACAGCGCGCTCTTGTTGAGCTCGGACCCCAGACCGTCCTTGGGCTTGTGGATACCCGGGGTATCGACAAAAACCAGCTGGTAACCGGGGCGATTGACGACGGCGCGCATGCGACGGCGGGTCGTCTGGGCCACCGGCGAGGTGATGGCGACCTTTTTGCCATAGCAGGCGTTGAGCAGCGTGGACTTACCGGCGTTGGGGCGACCGACCAGGGCCACGAAGCCGCTGCGGAAACCGGGCTCAACGTCGCCAAAGCCAGCGAGGCTGTCGTCCTCGTCGCACAGGGCGTCGAGCTCTTCGTCACTCATGCCCTCAAACGGGTCGAACCCCTCGACCTCGCAAGCCTCAGTCGCTTCGGCATCCACAGCATCCAGGGACTCGTCGTCCAGCGTTTCATCGATAGGCTGCATATTGTCGGACATGAAGATCCCTTTCTAAATAAAGCCGAGCGCGTGGGCAAATACCAACAAGCCCACAATCGCGGCGGTGATGGAAAGAACGTATACGGAGGCGGCGGCGATATCCTTTGCACGCTTTGCCAGCGGATGGAGCTCCTGGGTCGCCAAATCGACAATCGCCTCCATGGCGGTGTTGCACAGCTCGCCGTGAATCACCAGGCCGCAGCAAATGATAATCGTAGCCCACTCGGCAATGTCGAGCCCCACGATGCAGCCGGCAATGACAGTGCACACACCCGCCACGAGCATGACCTTAATGTTGCGCTCGGTCTTGACGGCGGTAACGAAGCCCTCCATGGCGTAGGAGAACGACTTTAAAAAGGACGGATGGTCCTTGTTCGATCCGGGAATCATAGACGGCTCCTAGTCGTGGTCATGGTTGGTGATGGGGCCGACGTGAACCAGCTTGGGGTCCTCGCCGCGCTCGAGCGCCAAATCGCGCAGGATGGCGTCCTCGCGGGCCTCCATGACCTCGGCCTCGTCGTCCACGATATGATCGTAGCCCAGTAAATGCAACATGCCATGCACGAGCATCAGGCGGCACTCATCGGCAGGGCTATTGCCAAAGCCGGGGGCCTGACGGGCAATGACCTGCGGGGCCAAGATGATATCGCCGAGCTCGAGCGTCTCGTCGGCTGGGATATCCTCGTCAAAGGCTGAGTCGCATTCGAACGAGAGGACATCGGTGGTACGGTCGATACCGCGCCACTCGTGGTTGAGCTCGCGCATCTCATCCTCATCGACATACGAAAGGGAAATCTCGACTTTTCGCTCAACGCCCTCGGCAGCAAGCACGACCTCGCAGACGTGCTCTACCTCCTGCGCGTCAAGCAGCGTATCGAGCTCGGCATCGTTGCTGATCAATACACTCAACGGGACTCCTTTCGGTCGCGCACGCGTTTCTCGCGCACGTCATCATAAGCATCATATGCCTCGACGATTCGCCCCACCAAGGCGTGACGCACCACGTCGGCACGCTCGAGGTGCGAAAACGCGACATCGTCGACACGACCCAAAATCTGCTCAACGTCGGCAAGACCGCCGCGACGACCTACCAAGTCACGCTGGCTCAGGTCACCGGTAATCACAAACTTGGAGTTAAAGCCCAAGCGCGTCAGGAACATCTTCATCTGCTCGGGCGTGGTATTTTGAGCCTCGTCGAGCACCACGAAGGCATCGCTCAGCGTACGACCGCGCATGTAGGCAAGCGGGGCGATCTCGATCACGCCACGCTCCATAAGCTCATCGGTGCGCTCGCGATCCATCATGTCAAAAAGGGCGTCGTAGAGCGGACGCATGTAGGGATCGATCTTTTCCTCGAGGGTACCGGGCAAAAAGCCCAAGTTCTCCCCCGCCTCGACAACCGGACGCGTCAAGATCAGACGGCCCACCTCGTGACGCTTGAGCGCGGCAACGGCAAGTGCCATGGCCAGATAGGTCTTACCGGTACCGGCAGGACCCAAGCCAAACGTGATGGTATGCGAGCGGATGGCATCCACATAGCGCTTTTGACCGAGCGTCTTGGGGCGAATGGCACGACCGCGATACGAAAGCAGCACATCATCGCGAAGCGACGTAGCCCCGTACTCACCGTCGCGCAAGACGGCCAGGCAGCGAGAGACATCGTCGACAGACAGCGTCCGTCCGGCGGCAGCCTCGCGAAAAGCATGCTCGAAAAAGCGCGCCACGAGCTCGACCTCGTCCGGGTCACCGCACACGGCGATACGGTCGCCACGGGCGACCACGTGGGCGCGAACCAAGCTCTCGAGCGCACGAAGGACGCCGTCGCCGGCACCCAAAACGCGCGAGGGATCAATTCCATCGGGAACGGTAAGTCTAATCTTCGAGGCTTCCATGAACCTCCCTGCGTGCATGGACCAAGCCGGAATCATCGACTCCGATGATAGCAACATCGAGCAGGCACGGGGCTGTGAGTCCGCAGGTATCGTCAAGACGGGCATGATGGAACGAACCGAGCGTCAGGCTGTCGCCATACTCGAGCACGGCACGCTCGACGGTGCCCACGCGACGGCGGGCGTCGGCAATGGCGAGTTCCTGCGCCGCGGCTCGCATACGACGGCTGCGCTCAGCCATAATCTCGGGCGGCACCTGGTCGGGCATGTCGGCAGCAAGGGTACCGGGACGCTTGCTATAGCGAAAGACATGCATGCGCGAAAAGCCCACGCGACGGCACAACGCCAGCGACTCCTCAAATTCCTCGTCCGTCTCGCCGGGAAAACCGACGATGACGTCGCACGAAAGGGACGCCTGAGGCAAGTTGGCGCGGATCATACGCACCGTCTCCTCAAATGCCTCGGCGCTATAGGGACGGCCCATGCGATGCAGGGTCGCCGTGCAGCCAGACTGCACGGGCAGGTGCAAAAACGGGGCGATGCGCTGCGGATAGCGCGCCATGACCTTAAGCAGGGGCTCGGAGATATCCATGGGCTCGACCGAGGAAATGCGCACATGCGGAATAGACGTACGCTCCATGATTGCCTCGAGCAGCTCATCGATCTCGACGTGTTCGTCGGTCGCACTCTTGCCATCGTAGGCGCCCAGGTTCACGCCCGTCAGCACCACCTCGGGCACGCCGGCCTCCTGAGCCTCACGAACTTGTTCGAGCACAGACTCGACCGGCACGGAGCGCTCGGGGCCGCGGGCCTTCCACACAATGCAATAGGTGCAACGATGGTTGCAGCCGTCCTGGATCTTCACACCCAGACGCGAGCGACCGAGCGCGTCGACCACATCGCCGTCGCTACAGGCGGCCACGCTATCGGACTCAACGCCCAGCACCTCGCAGACGCGTTCGGCGACATCGATCTTAGACGGCTCCGCGATCACGCGGTCCGAAAGCTCCAGAAGCTCCTCGGGGTGCAAATTGACAACGCACCCGGTCACGACCACATAGGGCTCTTTTGGATGAGCCAGCGCATGGCGGACGGCCTTACGGGTCTTGGCCTCGGCCTCGCCCGTAACGGCACAGGTGTTAATGACGATCAGCTCCGCATCCTGAGGATCCACCATTGCAAAACCCAGGCGCATAAGATCGGCAGTGATACGGTCGGACTCAACCCGGTTGACACGGCAGCCGAGGTTGACAACAGAGATATGAGGTGCGAGCACGCGGGCTCCTTAATCGAGGATGTCGTCGAGAGCGCTCTTAATGCGATCGGTCACCGATTTTTTGCCGGAAGCGACATCGTCGCCCGACTCGGCGGCGAAAGCCTCGAGCAGCTCGCGCTGCTTGGCGGAAAGGTTCGTGGGGACGAGCACGCGCAGCTGAACGATCAAGCGTCCACGCGAGCCGCCACCGCCGATACGGGGCATACCGTAGTTGTTGACACTCACGGTGTCGCCGTACTGCGTACCGGCGGGGACGCGCACCTTGACGACCTCGTCGGGCAAAATGCCCTCAACCTTAATCTCGCAGCCGAGCGCAGCCTGCGCAATCGAGATATCGCTCACGAGGTACAGGTCGTCGCCGTTGCGTTTAAAACGCTCGTGATCGGCGACGCGCACGTTGACGATCAGGTCGCCCGAGGGCTCACCACGAAGGCCTGCCTCGCCAAAGCCGCTCACGCGCAGCTGGCGACCGGTCGAGACGCCGGCAGGGATATCGATGTCGATCTTTTCATGCGAAGGCGTGCGGCCCTGACCGTCGCAGGTCTCGCAGGGATGGTCGATGACCGTGCCTTCGCCATGGCAGTCGGGGCAGGGCGAAGAGGACTGAACCTGACCCAGGAACGAGCGCTGGACCGTCGTGACATAGCCCGTGCCGTGGCAACGGCTGCACTGCTTTTCGGCCGCACCCTCGGCCCTACCGGTGCCATTGCAATCATCACAGGGGGCAAGGCGGTCATAGCTGATCGTCTTTTTGCAACCGAGCGCCGCCTCCTCAAGGGTCACCGAAAGGGAGATGGCCATATCGCGGCCGCGACGACGCTCGCGGCGATTTCGGGCGCCACCGCCGGCACCGCCGCCAAAGAACGACGAAAAGAGGTCGTCCATGCCCATGCCGCCAAAGATATCGTTAATGTCGACATAGCCGGAGCCACCGGGGCCGTCGGGCGAACCGTAGCGATCGTAGTTTGCACGCTTCTGCTCGTCGGAAAGAACGGAATATGCCTCGTTGAGCTCTTTGAACTTGGCCTCGGCATCGGGGTCGTCCGAAACGTCCGGGTGTACGATACGGGCCTTCTTTAGAAACGCGCGCTTAATCGTCCGCGCGTCGGCATCCTTGTCGACGCCAAGTACCTCGTAGTAATCCCTATTTTCCGACACGACCGAATCCTTCCGACTTTCATTATTGTCACAGTGCGTCCTATACCCAAGCTGGGCCGACCGCAAACAAAGGGTTTGATGTTATTGCATTGCGTAGGGCGAAAGCATGGCACGTTGCGAGCAGCTCGCAAACCAAACCGACACGAGAGCAAACATAAATCCGTTGGCAAAACCGTTGGCAAACTGCATCGCGCCGCGCTTCCACCACAGCAGACTGCGGTGAAGCACGCCGTCCGAGAGCACCATGAACAAGCCCATGGCAAACGGAACAAAGCACATCATGGCAAAGGCCGAGAACACGCCCGAGATGGCCGACAGCACCAAAAAAGGCGCCACGATGCCCATCAGGTAAAAACCGGTACGAGCCTTGCCCTCCAGGCGTTCGGCCTCGACATGGGCGCGCCCGACCAAATCGCCGCCCGAGGCACCGTTAGTGCCGGCGTGACCCATGCCGTCAATATGGACCTCGTCGCCATCATGCGTGCCGGCGGGAAACTCAATCGTCTGCTCGGAGGTCACACGGGTCCGCCCGCTGCCACCGCAATCGGGGCAGGGGTCGGCGACGACCTTACCGGAACCGCCGCACTCGGGGCAGACCGACTGGAACGTGCCGGCACCAAACAGGAAGGACAGGTCGACGTCGATGTGGCCGCGACCGCCGCAGCTCGGACAGGTATGTGCATGCTCGGACGAGACAGAGCCCGAGCCTCCGCAATGACCACAGGTATCGAAGCGCGTATAGCGGACGGTCTTGCGGGCACCGCCCTTGGCCTCCTTGGCGTCGAGCTTAATATCGACGACCACGTTGGCGCCGTTCTCGGGATTATAGGCAGCCTGGCTGCGACGCTGCTGGCCCCAGGCGCCACCAAAGGGAAAGCCGCCCTCAAAGGGATTGCCATAGCCTGCGCTGCCGGCGTAGCCGCCGCCATAGGGCGAAGCAGAAGGAGCGCCGGCGAAGGGATTGCCCGAGCGCATGGCATCATAGCGCGCACGCTTCTGCTCGTCCGAAAGCACGGCATAGGCCTCGGAAACCTCTTTAAACTTTTCCTCGGCATCCGGCTCTTTGTTGACGTCCGGATGGAGCTTGCGGGCCTTTTGCTGAAAGGCCTTCTGTATATCACGCGAGGTGGCGTCCTTGGAGACACCCAAGATCTCGTAGTAATCTTTTTCGTTCATCGTCGCCATGCGCGGCAACCTCCTGCTCACAGCAGCGTATATATTGCGGTAATTCTACCCGAGCGGCCTAAGCTAGACCCCAAAACAGCTCGAACAGCATATTTCCATCGAGCCAGCCCAAGTGGGTGGGCGCTAAACGGGCGCGGGCGCGACCTGCTACAACATCTTTTGAGGTGATGCGTCCCGCATGCCCCTCGACATCATCGGGCACCCAGGTGGCAAGGCCCAACTCGAGCGCACGGTCGCAGGACGCCGCCAGCTCGTCTGCAGGAATCACGCTTGCCGAGCGAACCAACAGGTCGGGCCCAATGCCACGCGTCATGCGACAGGCGAGCATCAAATCCTCCGCCGCCGCCTCGCGCTGCGACAGATACTCGGCATCAAACGTCGTCGCGGCATCGTCGCGTTGCACCAGACGCACGCGATACGCATCGCCGCGAGCGGGCACGTCGGGATAAAGCCCGGCCAAGCGATCGAAATCATCGGCGTCGAGCATGCCCGCGGCAGAGCGACCCAGGCCCAGATAGCCCCGTCCGGTCCAGTAGGCAATGTTGTGGGCGCACTCATGTCCGTCGAGTGCATAGCTTGCCACCTCATACGGGTGATAGCCGGCCGCGCCCAGACGCTCGCGCGCCGCTTCCATGCACGCAGCCTGAAAATCCTCGTCGGGCTCGAGCGACTCGTCGTAACACGCCATGCGGTAGAGCGGCGTGCCTTCCTCGAGCGTGAGCGGGTACACCGACACATGTTGCGGCGCCGCTGCCAACACGCCATCGAGCGTGCGCTTCCAACTCGCTGCGGTCTGCCCGGGAAGGCCGCACATAAGGTCGCACGACACATCGAGCCCAGCGTCCTTAACCGTCGTGATGGCAGCGAGCGCCCGATCGGCATCGTGAATGCGGCCGATGGCAGTGAGTTCGGTGTTATCGAGCGTTTGCACACCCACAGAGACACGTGTGACACCAACCTTGGCAAGCGCAGCGGCAAGCTCGGCGGTCAGCGACTCAGGATTAGCCTCGCAGGTAAACTCAACGGGCTTGCACCACATGCAAATACGCCGGGCAAGCTCCACCAGACGCTCTCCCGCCAGCGACGGTGTGCCGCCGCCAACATAGACGGTGCGGACTTGCGCAAGCGCCCCGGTGTCTCCAAAGGCATCAAGGCGCGTATACAGCTGCTCAAAATAGGCATCGAGCGCAGCGCTCAGGTCGCACGGAGCAAAACTGCGTGAGTCAAAGTCGCAGTACCGACACTTTTGAGCGCAAAACGGCACATGCACGTACAGCGCGGTAACGGCCACCGTTAGGCCTCCAGCGGATGGGCGGGCACCGACTCGCCAGCGGCAAGTGCGGCCTCGCAGGCCACCACATCGCGCTCGATATCATCGACCAATGCCATGAACTCATCATATGTGGAGCAACGCACCACCTGGGCACGCCAGGCGGCGGCATGGGGCATGCCCTTTAGATACCAACTCGCGTACGTACGGGCACGCGACATGAGCGGCAGAAGCTCATGCGTCAGCGTGAGATGCTCGCGCAGGGCGTCCAGGCGCTCGACAGAGCTGCGCACCGGCACCGGTACGCCATTGAGCGCAAGGGCGCGAGCATCACCAAAGACCCAGGGATTACCGTAGATACCGCGTGCGATAAACACCGCGCTGGCACCCGAGTTGCGCAGATGCTCCGCGGCATCCTCGGCCGAGAACACGTCGCCCGAACCGATGACGGGAATCTCGACAGCATCGGCCACCTCATCGACGACCGACCAATCGGCCTGACCCGTATAGAGCTGCGTGGCACAGCGACCATGCACCGCCACAGCAGCGGCGCCCGCCCCCTCGAGCATCTGGGCAAACGTCGCGGCATTGCGATCTTCGGCGTAAAAGCCTTTGCGGATCTTAACGGTCACGGGCACGTGCGCCGCGCCCACCGCCGCCTCGACGATCTTCTCGGCCAGCTCGGGCGTGCGCATGAGCGCCGAGCCCTCGCCTTTGGTGACGACCTTGCGAGCCGGGCAGGCCATGTTGATATCGATCAGCGACAGGCGATCGCCCACACGCTCCTCGACGGCAGCGACGGCGCTCGCAAATTGATCGGGCTTGGAGCCAAAGAGCTGTACGCAGATCTGCTGCTCCTCGTCTGCCGGCAGCACCAGGCGCCACGTCTTATTGCTGGCATAGGCAAGGCCCGCCACGCTCACCATCTCGCTATAGGCAAGATTGGCGCCGCGGCGGCGGCACATGATGCGATAGGCGGGATCGGTCACGCCGGCCATGGGAGCCATAAGGAACGGCTGCTCGGCATAGGCACCCAGCAGCCGCGTACTGTATTCGGAAAGCGCCATGGAACTACTCGTCCACCTTGAGGATCGCCATAAAGGCCTCTTGCGGGACCTCGACCGAACCGATGGCCTTCATGCGCTTCTTGCCCTCTTTCTGCTTCTCGAGCAGCTTGCGCTTACGCGAGATATCGCCGCCATAGCACTTGGCCAAAACGTCCTTGCGGCGCGCCTTGACGGTCGAGCGGGCAATGATCTTGTTGCCGATGGCACCCTGAATGGGCACCTCGAACAGCTGGCGCGGAATAATTTCCTTAAGCTTGTCGCACAACCCGCGGGCCAGCCCATAGGCCTTGTCCTTGTGCACGATAAACGAAAGCGCGTCCACCTCGTCGCCCGAAAGCAGGATATCGAGCTTGACGAGCTCGGAGGGACGATACTCGTTGAACTCATAATCGAGCGACGCATAGCCCTTGGTGCGGCTCTTGAGCTGGTCAAAGAAGTCCAGGATGAGTTCGGCGAGCGGCATGTCGAAGCGCATCTCGACCGATTTGCTCGTGAGGTGGATCATGTCGGTCGTAATGCCGCGGTGCTCGATAGCGAGCTGCATGACGGCTCCCGTATACTCGGGCGGGCAGATAATCTTGGCCTTGAGGTAGGGCTCCTCAATGCGCTCGATGCGCGTAGCCTCGGGCAGATCCTGCGGGCTGCGGACATCAATCATCTCGCCGTCGGTCTTGTAGACGTGGTAGTCCACCGAAGGGCTCGTGGCGATGAGGTCCAGGTTGAACTCGCGCTCCAGGCGCTCCTTGACGACCTCCATATGCAGCAGGCCCAAGAAGCCAACGCGGAAGCCAAAGCCGAGCGCCACCGAGGTCTCGGGCTCCCACACCAACGACGGGTCGTTGACATGCAGCTTATCGAGAGCGTCGCGCAGGTTCTCATAATCCTTGTTGTCGATCGGGAACAAGCCCGTGTAGACCATGGGCTTGGCCTCACGGTAACCGGGAAGCGGCTCAGGGCAGGGATTCGACGCCCACGTGAGGGTATCGCCCACGCGAACGGCCTCAGGGTTCTTCAGGCCCGTGACCACATAGCCCACCTCACCGACCGTCAGCGCGTCGACCGGAGTCTCGGCGGGACGCTTGACGCCCACGCCATCGACCAAAAAGTCGCCCTCGGCCTGCATCATGCGCAGGGTATCGCCCTTCTTGATGGAGCCGTCAAAGACGCGGACCGTGGCGACGACGCCGCGGTACTCGTCAAAATACGAATCCAGGATGAGCGCCTTGAGCGGCGCCGTCGCATCGCCCTTGGGCGGTGAGATCAAAAAGACGATGGACTCCAGCAGATCATGGATGCCCTCGCCGGTCTTGCCCGATACGCATACGGCATCGTCGGCAGGAATCGCAAGGTCATCCTCGATCTCGGTCTTAACCTCGTCGGGCTGTGCCGACGGCAGGTCGATCTTGTTGATAGCGGGCACGATATCCAGGTTGGCGTTCATGGCGAGCGTCGCGTTGGAGACGGTCTGCGCCTCGACGCCCTGCGTGGCGTCGACGACGAGCACCGCACCCTCGCAAGCGGCAAGCGAACGCGAGACCTCGTAGGTGAAGTCCACGTGGCCCGGAGTATCGATCAGGTTGAACTGATACGTCTCGCCATCGTCGGCGTCATAGGAAACGCGAACGGCATTGGACTTGATCGTGATGCCGCGCTCGCGCTCGATATCCATGGTGTCGAGCAGCTGCGATTCCATGTCGCGCTCGTCGACGGTATGGGTGAGCTCGAGGATGCGATCACTGATCGTGGACTTGCCATGGTCGATGTGCGCAACGATCGAGAAGTTGCGGATGTGGGAAATGTCAATTGAAGTATTCATGCGGACTATCTTACCCGAGCGGTACAAAAAATGGAGCCTGTTCCATAAAACAGGCTCCATTTATGCGCGTAATCTGTGTGGTGTGAAATTTACAACTTAGGCGTTGATGCTGTTCACGAGCTTGGCAAGACCGGACTTGCGGTTGGAAGCCTGGTTCTTGTGGATAACATGCTTGGCGGCAGCCATGTCGAGACGCTTGGTGACGGTCTTGAGGGCAGCCTGGGCCTTCTCGGCGTCGCCCTCGGCGACGGCGGACTGGACGTGCTTGGTCAGCGTCTTGAGCTCGGACTTGACAGCCTTGTTACGCATGCGAGCTGCCTCATTGGTGCGGATACGCTTCTTCTGAGACTTGATGTTTGCCACTTCTGGAGTTCCTTTCGAGTTCCTTGCAAAAAATGTATGACACCTCTGAGACACGGTGAGGTCATGCAAGCGCCTACTATAGCACGCTCCCCCTCAAAGGGATAGAACGAATTTGTCAAATAGACAGGTATCATCACGATTTTCTCAAGATGTTCGTAATCCAGAGCAAAAGCGCGTTCTGAGAATCGGCCGAACCCTTAAGAGCGAGCTCAACATCGACCGCGCCCTCGAGCGCCGCGACGAGCTCCGCCATCGAAAAGCGGCGTGCCCAGGTCAGGTGATTCTTAACCTGCCAGGGTTGAAGCTTGAGCGTCGCGGCAAGCTCGCGACCCTGCCCACGCGCATCGAGCGCCTTGGCGACGATAAGCTCGCGAATGCGTCCGCACAGCAGCGTGTAGGTCCACACATAGCTCTTGGCGGGTAGCAGCCCAAAGAGCTCAAGCGAGCGGCGCATATCACGAGCCGAGACCGCGTTGAGAAAATCCCAGGGCTGAACTTCGGCCGTGCGCACGATCCAGCGTTCCACATCGGCAAGCTCAATTTGCGGCGCATCGACCATCTGGGCAAGCTTGGCCAAGTCGTTATCGAGCATGCGAGTGTTTTCACCCGAACGCGAGACGAGTTCCTCGGCGGCCGCCGTCGAGATCGACTTGCCGTGCTGCGTCGCCATCTGCTGCACGCGGCGCGGTAGCTCCCAGCGCTTGGTGCCGGAGCAATCGATCACGGCCTTCTTGTCGATCTTGGCGATCGCCTTATACAGGCGCGTGTTCTTGGCAAGCGAGTCGGCGATGATGAGACAGACCGTTGTGGGGCTTGGACTCGCTAAATACTCGACAAGCGGCTCCGAGACCGCCTTGGCAAGCTTTGAGCAGCCGTCAAGGATTACCAAGCGAAACTCGCTGCCCATGGGAAAAGTGTTGAGCGATCCGATAATGGACTCGATATCGGGGTCCTTGGTCATGTCGCGCTCGTCGAGGTTGAACTCGACCATACCCGACTTTTCCAGACGTGCTTTCATACGCGAGACGGCGTGGTCGCGCTTGACTCCGTCGGTACCGACGATCAGATATGCCGGCAGCAGACCGGTTTCAGACATCGCGCTCCCCTCCCGCAGGCTCTCCTGTTCGTACCGTGCCATTCTATCCCACGGGTTGGTCCCGCGCCAACGGCAGCATCACGGTCGCTGACATCGCATGGCAAAACCGGCCGCAGTCGGCGAGACGGTAATGTCACCTCTCTCGATAGTGCATGCGAACGCGCCGCCCGCATCGCCAACGGCATCGATGCAGGCATCGGATGGATGGCCGTAGCGGTTGCCCTCGCCCGCGCTCGCAATAGAGAGCTCGGGCTTAAGGGTTTCCAGCAGGTCTGTATCGACAGAATCTTTTGAGCCGTGATGCCCCAGCTTGAGCACATCGATATCACCCACCTCCTGTACAAACTCGCGCTCCTGATCGAGCTCGGCATCACCAGTGAGGAGCATACGCAGGCTCTTGCCTTCCTGAGCATAGGAGAGCAGCAAGACAAGCGAGTCCTCATTGCCCTCACCGTCAACCGTATCAAACGGCCACATCACACGAGCCCGAAATGCGCCGATATCGACTGTGTCTCCGCGAGCCACCTGCCGATACGTGACGCCTGGGCGATTCAGAACCTCAGCAGGCGCGCTGCCCAGCGCATCCGCCGCAACCGCAATGCTTCCCACCGAAAACCGATCGAGTACGTCGGGAAGACCGCCCCAATGGTCTTCATCCCAATGCGTCACGAAGACGGCGTCGATATGGTGGACGTTATTGCGAACCAACGCCGACACCACGCGCGCGTCGAGCCCACAGTCGACGAGCGCCACGGCGCCACCCTGACGAACCAGAATCGCATCGGCCTGGCCAACATCAAGGACTGTCACCGAAGGCGGCGCACATCGATCCCAATAGACATACGGAACGCCCGCTGCAAGCATCAAACACAGCAGCCCCACTGCCATGGGCCGCGCGCTGGGGCGTGGCCACAAGACCAAGAGGACCACCAGCGAAAAAGGCACCACGTATACCAAGGGCGTATCGGGCGGCACGCTTACGGATGCGCCCGGAACGGCAGCAAAGAGTTGCTCAAAGAACAGGGCACAGCGAGCGATAGCCATGGGCACCACAAGCGCCCCGTGACGCAAGAGCGGCACAAGCGAGCAAGGCACCAGCACAACCGAAGATGCGAGCAGCACGCTTATCACCGGACCGATCACGGCATTTGCAAGCGGGGCAATGAGCGAAAACATCCCAAATGCGGGAATGGCTACGGGAAGTGTCGCGAGCTGCGAGCACAGCGTGACGGACAAAATACTGGCAACCCCCGATGGCACGCCCAGCTCGCCCAAGGCGTAGGTAGCGTAGGGGCAAAAACAAAGGATGGCAAAAACACTGGCGCACGATAGCTGAAAACCCATCTCGAACAATACTGTCGGCCGCAGCAACATAAAGATTGTCATGGTCAAAAATAGAGCCGAAAGGCCATGCCGACGACGTCCGGCGCCGTTGACGACAAGCGTCACCGCCACCATACAGCACGCGCGCACGGCCGAGGGCGAAGCGCCCGTAAAGACGGCATAAGCAGCGAGGGCCAGCACCAACAGCCCTCTCTGCAGCCCACGAGAGAGGCGAGTCTTTTGCAGGGCGCTCTCAATCACAAACCCAACGATGGCAAGATGGCTGCCCGAGACGGCGATAAGATGTGCGGTGCCCGTTACCGAAAACAAATCGCCCGCCGGCTGAGCACGCAGCTCGGAGGAGCGTCCGCAGACAACGCCGGCAATGAGCGAGCGCGCCGGATCGGTCTCGGGCGCGATAGTGGCAAGGAGCTCGTTTCGCAGCCAGGGCAACGGCCCCGGAAAGCCTTCGTCAACCGATACCAACCGGATGACCTTAACTTTTCGAAGCTCGCCCCGAAGCACGCGTGTGCGCCCATACGCATCATTCTCAAAACGCGAAATTCGACCGACAGCATGCACATGCGAACCGGCACCGAGCTCACGATCACACGACAGCCGTATCTCGCCCAAGCGCTTTCCACCCGCATATGAATCACAGGTATAGGAGTACGTCCCGTCATTGATGGATGGGTCACCCTGTACAACAAACTCGAGACTGCTCGCAGCTCGATTATCCAGTGCCGTCGAAGCACGCAGCGCCCCTATCGCCCAACCCGCGGACACGACCGCTCCCGCCAGGAGGCCGAGGGACGCGGCATACAGCCATCGCCTCCACCTCACAAGACGCATACAAAACCGAGCCAATACGATGCACGCGACAGCCGCAACGGGAATGGCCATAAGCAATGTGACGGGCGCTGCCCGCTCTCCCAGCAGCAAATCGGCTGCCACGTTAAGCACCAGGCCGCAGCTCGCACACAAGCCAGAACAAAGGGCCATCGTCCACGGCATCAGGGGCCGCGGCGGCATCACATGCTCGCACTCGGACACACTCATACGCAGATGCAATCTTTAATTTTGGCGAGCTTTTTCACACCGATCCCCGATACGCGCATGAGGTCATCGACCGAGGCAAAGGCCCCGTTTTGAGTCCGCTCATCGATAATCGACTGGGCCGTAGAAGGCCCGATGCCCGAAAGCGTCTGCAGTTCCGCCGCACTTGCCGTATTGATATTCACAAGCCCCGACGAAGACCCCGCACCAGCAGTCATGGCAGCACCGCTATCGACCCCGCCGACCGCCGCAGACGCTTGTTGCTCCCCCACCATCGGAACATAGATCTTTTGACCATCTGTGATCTTGGACGCACGATTAAGCCCTGTCACATCCGCCTCAGCCGTGAGCCCTCCGGCGGCATCGATCGCTTGGGACACCCGCGCTCCGTCTTTGAGCCGGTACACGCCAGGCCTCGCAACGGCGCCATCGACATCGACGTACACCTCAGCAGCAGAAGAACTCTTGGCAGACGACTCATCGGCATCATCAGGTAACCCATCCCCGGCCCCGCGCACATCCGAGGCGCCCGCCTCATCACCACGCTCAAACGACACGCCGCTGGAGCGGCTACCAAAACTTGCCATCGCCAAGCCGCTCGCGGCGGCAATGACAATCAGAATCGCCACGACCATCGCCTTATGGCCGAGCAGCTTTTCTGCCCAGCGGTCCATCCGTTTAACCCGTTCGTGTTGCTCGCGTTGCGCCATAGCAAACACCTCCCAACACCATCGTGTCAGGAAACGAGCGCCGTAGCCTCCGCACGCCCACACCGGTTATCGAAGTCAAACCAAAAGCTGACCAAAACCTTGCAGGATAGTGTTCATTTATTCAGATACACGTCGACAAATGAACCATTTATCGCCTAATGCCCAGATAGATTGAGACCGACGATGCAAATGCACCGCCGGTCTATACACAACATTATTCGTGATCTTGGTAAATCTCACGTGGAGCAAGCTGAGGATGTTTACGTTTTAAGGTCTTAGGGGCCTTGTACGTGTTGCTCTCGAAGTCGATGTACTCGGTCTGTTTGAGCAAGCGCTCAATCATCTCCTCGTGATCGAACAGCTCCCACGCCTCATGCACGGCATCGAGTTTTGCGTGCGTCTCGGGGCGGCGCGGCATAAAGAGCGTGCAGCAATCGGGAGCAGCCTCGGTCGAGATATCGAAGGTACCGATTTCCTCGGCACGCGCGATGATCTCCTGCTTGTCCGAACCGATCAGCGGGCGGAACACGGGGATCTTGACGGCCTCGTTGACGGCCATAATGTTCTCGAGCGTCTGGGAGGCAACCTGACCGAGCGATTCACCGGTCACGATAGCCTTGGCGCCCTCGATATGCGCAATGCGCTCGGCAACCGAATACATAATGCGGCGGTACATGATCACGCGCAGGTTGCTGGGGCAGGTGACGGAAATCTCACGCTGGCAATCGCCAAACGGCACCACGTACAGGCGGCCGATCTGGACGCCCGGCGCAAGCGCACGGATAATGTCCTGCACCAAATACTCGCTCGTATCGGGTGTCTGCGGACGACCGGAGAAATGTACCGGCACGCACACCGCGCCGCGACGCGCGAGCATCCAGGTCGCCACCGGAGAATCGATGCCCGACGACAGAAGCGTCACAACCTTGCCGGCGGAACCCACCGGCAGACCGCCCACGCCGCGCTCGGAGCGCGCATACACGTAAACGCTACCCTGGACCACCAGTACGTGCACCATCGCGTCGGGGTCGTGCATCTGGACCTTTTTATCCGGGAAGGCCTCGCACAGTACCTCGCCAACCTGACGATTGATATCAATCGAGGTGAGCTCGTAGTCGGTGTTAGAGCGTTTGGCATGCACCTTAAACGAATCGAAAGGACCAAACTCGCGCAGCGCCTTCACGGCGGCGGCGCAGTACTCCTGCGGGTCGCGGTTGGTGTGATATGCCAGGGACACGCGGGCAACGCCGGGGACGGTGCGAATGACACGCGCCGCCTCGTCGGCCTGATGCTCGTTAAAGGTCACGAGGATATAACCGGAAATTCGAGACACGGCATTCACGGAAAAGGCGGCCAAGGCCGCCTTGATGTTATCCATGAGGATATGCTCAAAATGTGCGCGGTTCTTGCCCTTCAGTCCAACCTCGTGATAGTGGACCAGGCAGACGCGAGCTGCCATTTAGGCTTCAGCAACCTTGTGGCCGAGCGCCTTCTTGTAACGAGCCTCGTCGTAGGAGATATCGCCGTCGACAATCTCGTCCATAGCCATCGAGATGGTATCGGCGCCGGAGAGGGCAATGGTAATGTCATCGACATCCTGAACGGCAAGCACGCGGTTGTGCTGGCCGCGCAGCATGCTGTTAATGTCGCAGGCGCGCTTGGAGGCAAGCGAGGCGAGCAGGAAGCGGTTGTGATCGGTCTTCTCCAGAAGATCGTCAATACAAGGCTTTACAACGGACACGGACCTCAGATCCTTTCATGCATATCGAGAACGCGAACGAGCTCATCGGTCGCGCGGTCGAGATCGTCATTCACCACGACGTCGTCGTAGCGGTCGGCAAGGGCAAGTTCATCGGCGGCGTTTGCCATACGCAGCTCGATCGTCTCGGGCGTCTCGGTACCGCGACCGACCAGGCGATCGCGTAACACCTCAAGCGAAGGCGGCTTGATAAAGATCAACACGGCCTCGGGGAAACGCTCCTTGACCTGCAGGGCACCCTGGACATCAATCTCCAAAATCAGAGACGAGCCAGAGGCGAGCTTGGATGCGACCTCGCTCACCAACGTGCCGTAGCAGTTACCGTGGACCTCGGCCCACTCAACAAACTCACCGTTTGCCACGCGGCGGTCGAACTCCTCGCGCGTCAGGAAAAAGTAGTTGACGCCGTCGACCTCACCTTTACGTGGCGCTCGCGTGGTAGCCGAAACCGTCAGGCCCAGGTTCGAGCGGCGCTCGCGCACACGAGTGACGAGCGTGCCCTTGCCTGCACCTGACGGTCCAGAAATCACAAAGAGCTTTGAATCCTGAGCGCTCACTTATTTGGTCAGCTGCTCGAGGAGCTGCTCGCGCTGACGGACGCCGAGGCCCTGGACGCGACGGGTAGCGGAGATGCCGAGCTCCTCCATGATCTTGGCGGCCTTGGCCTTGCCATAACCGGGCAGAGACTCAATGAGGGTGGAAACCTTCATGCGGGAAGCGATGGGGTCATCGGAGTTGAGCACGGACTCGAGAGACTTCTCGCCCTTCTTGATCTGCTCGCGAAGCTCAGCGCGGGCGTGACGTGCGGCGGCAGCCTTCTCAAGAGCCTGCTTACGCTGCTCGTCGGTAAGCTGAGGGAGTGCCATTCGAACCTCCAAATAGTTGGGTTATATCTGATGCAATAATTGGCATTTTAGCACGTCAAACACACTAAATGCCCAATCGACGGCTCCATAGGTTAGACGATACCTGCGAAAAGTGCAATATACGGAGG
Source organism: Collinsella sp. LCP19S3_A7 (assembly GCF_052121995.1). Lineage (NCBI taxonomy): Bacteria > Bacillati > Actinomycetota > Coriobacteriia > Coriobacteriales > Coriobacteriaceae > Collinsella > Collinsella sp. LCP19S3_A7. Next base: position 50,979 of record NZ_JBQKDE010000003.1, read on the forward strand.
TCAAAGTTGAGCCCCTGACCTGTGATTCCACACAAAGGATGGCAAAGTTTTCGCAGGCACAAGGGCTAATTTGTGCTAATAAGACCCAAAAGTGGTGACTTGAGGGAATCTTTTACGCGACGTTTTCGACCAGCTCGGCGACGATGGCGTCAAAGGCCGCAACCGGATCGTCGGAGCCGGTAATAGGACGGCCCACCACGATGTGGCTTGCACCGCGCTCGATAGCCTGGGAAGGTGTCGCCACACGGGATTGATCGCCCAGGGCGGCACCCACCGGACGCACACCCGGAGTCACGATCAGCGCGTCGGGGCCGAGTAGCTCACGCATGCCGTGAGCCTCCATCGGCGAGCACACGATACCGTCGATGCCGTTGGCCTGAGCGAGCTTTGCCAGGCGAGCGGCCTCCTCGGCCACGGGCGACTCGACGCCGATCTCCGCCAGCGCATCCTGATTCATGCTCGTAAGTACGGTGATGGCGACGAGCTTGGCGCGGTCCTCGCGCGCCTCCTCGGCACCCTCGCGGCAGGCAGCGAGCATGGCGCCCGAACCCAAGCCGTGGACCGAGAGCAGGTCGGCACCGGCAAGCGAGGCCGAGCGAGCGGCACCGCGCACCTGATGCGGAATGTCATGGAACTTGAGGTCGAGGAAGACCTTAAAGCCCAAATCCTTGAACGTCTTGACGATCTCGGGACCCTCGGCGTAATAGAGCGTCATGCCCACCTTGAGCCAGGCGGCATGGCCCGAAAGCTCGTGGGCGAGCTCGAGTGCGCGCTCACGGTCGCAGTCGAGGGCGACGATAACACGGTCACGGGCATCGGTCTCTAGCATTCGAACGCACCTACCAGCTCGTTGATGTCCTTTACGCCCTGGGACTCCGCCCAGGCCTCGAGCTCGTGCGCGATCTTAAGCGAAGCACACGGGTCGACGAAGTTGGCCATGCCGACCGACACGCAGGTGGCGCCGGCCAGGATAAACTCGGCCGCATCCTCGCCGGTCATGACACCGCCGACACCGTTGATGGGGATATCGACGGCCTGGGCGACCTCCCAGACCATGCGCACGGCGATGTGGTGGCACAGCGGGCCCGAAAGGCCGCCCTTGGGCTTGGCCACACGGGACTTGCGGGTATGCACGTCAATGGCCATGCCCTGGATGGAGTTGATGACCGAAAGGCCGTCGGCGCCGGCAGCCTCGAGGGCGCGGGCGATCTCGGCGACGTTGACCGGAGCCATCTTAACGAACAGCGGCTTATCGGTCACCTTGCGGCAGGCAGCCATAACGGAAGAGGCGCCCTCGGGCGTGGAGCCCATGGCGGCACCGCCGGCGGCAATGTTGGGGCAGCTCACGTTGATCTCATATCCGGCAGCCCAGGGGCACAACTCGACATACATCTCGAGCGCGCGCACGAACTCATCGACGGAGTGACCGGCAACCTGGCAGATGACCTGGCAACCGTCCTTGGAGAGCTGCTCGAGCCACGGACCGGACTCGCGGGCGAAAGCGGCCACACCGGGGTTCTGCAGGCCCACGGAATTGATCATGCCGCCGGGGATCTCGGCCATGCGGGGTGCGGGATTGCCGGGCCAGGGCTCGGCAGCGCAACCCTTGGTGGTGATGGCACCCAGTTGGGAGACATCAAAGAAGTTTTGGAACTGCCAACCGTAGCCAAAGGTACCGGCTGCGGTGTTGATGGGGTTCTGCATCTTGACGCCGCCGAAATCGACGGACATGTTCACGGTACCCACTAGAAGACCACCACCTTGGAAGCATCAAACACGGGGCCGCACATGCAGGCGCCCTTCATACCGTCGACCGTCTCGACATTGCAGGTGTTGCAGGCGCCAAAGCCGCAGCTCATCATGCGCTCGAGGGATACCTCGCAGTACGCGCCGGCCTCGGCGGCAGCGGCGGCGACTTTCTTCATCATAACGGCGGGACCACAGCTGGCGACGTAGTCGTAACCGCCCTTGCCGAGCAGCTCGGCGGCAGGATCGGTGCATAAGCCGTGCGTACCCAACGAGCCGTCGTCGGTGCACACGTTGACCGTGGCCCCCAGCGCGCGGAACTCATCGACGCCCACGACCTTGGACGCGGTGCCAAAACCCAGGCACACGTCAACGGCCACGCCCTGCTCGGCAAGCATGCCAGCGAGGCACAGCACGGGCGGAACACCGATGCCGCCCGCCACGAGCAGCGCCTTCCTGGTGCCCTCGGGTACCAGCCAGCCGCGGCCGCCAGGGCCCAACAGGTTGGACTTGGAGCCGGGGCCCATCTGCGACAGACGACGGGTGTCGTCGCCCACGACGGCGTACCACAGCTCGACGGTACCGGCCTCGGCGTCAGAGCGATAGAAGCTCAAGGGCACGCGAAGCAGCGAAGAGGCATCGCCGGGCACGGCGATGTTCACAAACTGACCGGGCTTGAGCGCACTTGCAAGCTTGGGGGCCGAAATAACGAGCGAGAAGATGCCGTCGGCGATCTCCTGGTTCGAGACGACCTCGAAGTCGTGCATGCGTGCAGTGGAAGGTGTGGGCATAGACGCTCCAATCCCCCATGCAGTTGCATGGACCAAACGAACAGAAAGCGCGGCACCGCAAGGGCACCGCGCACAAAAGCGATAAGGCTATGCTAGCAGATGCAGCCGTCGGCAAGCGTCTGTTTACCGCCGACAAACACATCGGTGGCACGACCGGTGAGCGTGCGGCCGGCAAAACCGGAGTTCTCGGCGCGCGACTCGTAACCGTCCTCGCCGACCGTCCAGGTGACAGACGCGTCGAAGACGGTCAGGTCGGCAACAGAGCCCGCCTTGACCTGAACCTGATCAAGGCCCAGGATCTCACGCGGCTTAATAGCCATGAGCTCGACCATGCGGCCCATACCCATCTTGCCCGTGTTGACCAGCTCGGTGAGCACGAGCGACAGCGAGGTCTCGAGGCCGATCATGCCAAAGGGCGCGAGCTCGAACTCACGGGCTTTCTCCCACGGCGTGTGGGGAGCGTGATCGGTGACGATGACGTCGACGGTGCCGTCGATGACACCCTGGCGGATGGCCTCGGCATCCTCGTCGGTACGCAGCGGCGGGTTAACCTTGAGCGAGGTGTTGTAGGTCTCGTCCAGGTCGTTCTCGGTCAGGAACATGTGATGCGGGGTGGCCTCGCAGGTAACCTGAACGCCAGCGGCCTTGCCGGCACGCACGAGCTCCAGGCCATGGGCGGTGGAGATGTGCTGGATGTGCAGCTTGGCACCGGTCAGTTTTGCGATCTCGATGTCGCGGGCGATCTGGAGCTCCTCGCCGGCAGCCGGCCAGCCCTCGAGGGCCAGACGAGTCGAAACCTTGCCCTCGTTGATCTGGCCGTGGCCGACCAGGTCCTCGTCCTGGCAATGGCTCATGAAGACCTTGCCGAACATCTTGCCGTAGTCCATGCAGCGACGGAGCATGCCTGCACCCTGCACGCCGCGACCGTCGTCGGTGAAGGCGACGGCGCCGTGGGCGACCATATCGCCCATCTCGGACATAGCCTCGCCCTTAAGACCGCGGGTCATGGCGCCAGAAGGATAGACGCGGCAGTGGCCGACCTCGGCAGCGCGGGACTTGACGAACTCAACAACGGTACCGTTATCGGTAACGGGGTCGGTGTTGGGCATGGCGCACACGCCAGTGAAGCCACCCTTGGCAGCTGCGCGAGTGCCGCTCTCGATGTCCTCTTTGACCTCGTAGCCGGGCTCGCGCAGGTGGACGTGCATGTCCACCAGGCCAGGGACAAGGTACTTACCGGAAAGGTCGCGGACCTCGGCTCCCTCGGCGGCGAGGTTCTCGCCGACCTCGGCGATCTTGTCGCCGTCGATCAGGACGTCAACGACCCCGTCAAGCTCGACGGACGGATCGACGACGTGGGCATTCTTAAGAAGCAAGGCCATTATCGGCACCTCCAAGCAGCAGATACAGGATAGCCATACGCACGCAGATACCGGCGTAGACCTGCTCCAGGATGACGGAGCGTTGCGGGTGGTCGGCCATATAGGAGTCGAACTCGACGCCGCGGTTGATGGGGCCCGGGTGGCAAATGATCGCGTCGGGCTTCATGAGCTTCTCACGGTCCTTGGTCAGGCCGAAGAGCTTGTGGTACTCGCGAATGGTCGGGAACGGGGCACCCTCGAGGCGCTCCTGCTGTACGCGCAGCATGTAGACGACGTCCAGCTCGGGCAGGACGGAATCGAGGTCGCTCGTCACGTGGTCGCAGCCCAGAACCTCGGGCGCCGGCGGCAGCAGCGTGCCGGGGGCGACGGCGTAGGTCTCGCAGCCCATGATCTTCAACGCGGGAATCAGCGAGCCGCAAACGCGGGAGTGGGCGATGTCGCCGACGACGGCGACTTTCAGACCGTGGAAGTCACCCTTGTGCTCCCAGATGGTGTACAGGTCGAGCAGAGCCTGCGTGGGGTGATTGTGCTTACCGTCACCGGCGCAGATAACACTCGCGGGCGAATTCTGCGTGACGATGTAGGGAGCACCGGCATGTTTGTCGCGCACGACGATGCAGTCGATCTTGTAGGCGTTGAGCGTCTCGACGGTATCGACGAGGCTCTCGCCCTTGACCGTGGAGGTCGAGGAGCCGCCAAAGTTGAGGCTGTCGGCCGAAAGACGCTTCTCGGCGAGCTCGAAGGAGCTGCGGGTACGCGTCGAGGGCTCGTTGAACATATTGACGATAGTCTTGCCCTTGAGCGTGGGGACCTTCTTGATGGCACGCTCGTTGACCTCGGAGAACGCCTTGGCGGTCTCGAGGATGAGCTTGATGTCCTCTTCGGAGTACTCGGTAATGTCGATCAGGTGCTTATGATTGAACGCCACGGTACTACTCACCTCCCAGCGGCGCGGAGCCCACGTGGGAACCCGGCGCGACGTCGTTGATCTCGACAGCGGTACGGCCGTCAACTTCCTTCATATATAGGTGCACGTTCTCCTCGTGCGACGAGGGAACGTTCTTGCCGACAAAGTCCGGCGAGATAGGGAGCTCGCGGTGACCGCGGTCAACGAGAACTGCCAGCTCGATGCGGCTCGGACGGCCCAGGTCCATAACGGCGTCCAGAGCGGCGCGGATGGTGCGACCCGTGTACAGGATGTCGTCCACCAAAACGACGCGCTTGCCGTCGACGCTGAAGGGAATGTTGGTGGCGTGGATCGCGGGAGCGAAGTTAGTCGCATAGTCATCGCGATAGAAGCTGATGTCCAGGCTGCCGAGCGGAACGTCAACACCCTCGATCTCCTTGATCGCCTCGGCGAGCTTCTTTGCCAGAAGGTCGCCGCGCGTGACGATGCCGACCAGAGCGAGGTCTTCACAGCCCTCGTTGCGCTCGAGAATCTCGTGCGCGATGCGGGTCATCGCTCGGTTGACGGCGGTCTCGTCCATGATGACCGCCTTGGGGGAAGTCGTGCCCATCGATCTCCTTCCTCACATGTCTTGACTGCTGATACAGTCAAAAAAATAGATGCCCGACCGCTCAAAGCGGACCAGACACCCACAGGAAGGACTGCTCTATGGCAGCAATATAAATCCATGTGGGTATCTCGTACCCCTTTAATGGTCAAGGGATAGTGTAGCCAACCCCGAGCTTAATTGCGAGCATTAATACGGAGCAATCCGCAAACGGACTCTACGCTCCATAAACCTATATATATTTGCAGGACAAGCTTGAATTTGCGGGACAAGCTTGAAAACGTCGATGCGAGCTGGCATAATCCCCTCTGCTACACGCAAATCGGATCTACGTCCAGGGCCGTAGCGTGGGCACTATCGCCATAAGAGAAATATCTCTGTGTAGATTACGCACAGGGAGCTGCTTCTGTGCTATAGTTCAGGCTTGTTTGTTAACGCGACATGTTCGTTTGTCGCCCAAGGAGGGTCAGTTATGTCCAAAGTTTGCGAAGTTTGCGGTAAGCACCCCGTTGCCGGTCGCTCCATCAGCCACTCTCACCGCGTCACCAACCGTAAGTTCCGCCCCAACATCCAGCGCGTCTACGTCGTCGTCGATGGTCACCGTCGCAAGATGAACGTTTGCTCCACCTGCCTTAAGTCTGGCAAGGTTGCGCGCTCCTAAATAAGGTCTTACCAACAAGTACCTCGGACTCTCCGGGTCAAAGACCTCGCGTTCACATAGAACTTACCAAAGGCGTCCTTTCTTGTGGAGGGCGCCTTTTTGCACTCATTGGGCACTCATTGGGGACAGACTTACATGGGTGTTTGCACTCATTGGGGACAGACACGATGCGTGTCTGCGGCGCCCCGACTAGCTCCGGCCCCTGCCTCACGCAGCTTCCTTCCAGCCTGCAGTGGCCTTGGTCACACTTGTAGCGCCGATACCGGTGATACGGGCAATTTGCTTGACCGTGAGATGTGCCTGCCTGAGCCTCAGCAGGCAGGCATCGCGTTCGGGGCGTGGCAGGGCCTTAAGCAGCGTAGGATCTATGCTCGGCAGGACTTCGCGCGCAACGGAAAGGGCCTCCTCATCGGGGATCCGACGGCGTGGAAGAACCTCCACCGACCAGATGCGCCCGGCAGCTTCCTTGAGATGCTCGCAATAGCAACGGGAGCCTCCGACAATATCGAGCATAGGGGCCGCATCACAAATGTCAAAGGGATCGTAGCCCAGCTGATATGCCTTGAAGCTTGACCAACGGTACGCCTCGAGCGAGTCGAGCGTACCTTTCACGGGATTGAGATGAATATAATCGAGCAGCTGCACTGCCATAACAGGTCCAGAACAGCTCAATGGCAAAACGATATCTGTCCCAAATGAGTGAAAGCACTCATATAAGTCTGTCCCCAATGAGCGGGCCGATGCCAGGCTGATATTTTTAATTAAAACGCTTCAGTAGATTGAAGCGTTTTAGTGTGCCTTTTACGGGAATCTTACCGTTCGCCGAATAATTTCTTGCTATCATGCAACACGTAGGGTAAATCTCCGATCGCAAGGAGACACAAATGGTGAAAAAGTCACCGGAAAACACTACTCCCGCAATTGTGGACAACGTAGAGGCGCTTGAGGCTAAACTCGCTCAGATGCGAGAGGCCCAGGCGCTTTTTGCTACGTACACGCAGGAGCAGGTCGACAAGATTTTCTACGAGGCCGCCATGGCCGCCAACAAGGCTCGTATCCCGCTGGCGAAGATGGCCATCGAGGAGACCGGTCGCGGCGTTCTTGAGGACAAGGTCATCAAGAACCACTACGCCGCAGAGTACATCTACAACGCTTACAAGAACACCAAGACCTGTGGTGTCATTGAGCGCGACGAGGCCTACGGCATCACCAAGATCGCTGAGCCCATCGGCATCGTGGGCGCCGTCATCCCGACGACCAACCCCACCTCCACCGCGATCTTCAAGACGCTGATCAGCCTGAAGACCCGCAACGCCATCATCATCTCCCCGCACCCGGCTGCCGCCAAGTGCACCATCGCCGCCGCCAAGCTCGTGCTTGACGCCGCCGTCAAGGCCGGCGCCCCCGAGGGCATCATCGGCTGGGTCGATGTCCCCTCCATCGAGCTGACCAACATGGTCATGCGCGATGTCGACATCATCCTCGCCACCGGTGGCCCGGGCATGGTCAAGGCCGCCTACTCCTCGGGCAAGCCCGCCCTGGGCGTTGGCGCCGGTAACACCCCGGTCGTCATCGACGACACCGCCGACGTGCTGCTCGCCGTCAACTCCATCATCCACTCCAAGACCTTCGACAACGGCATGATCTGCGCTTCCGAGCAGTCCGTGACCGTCATCGACACCATCTATGACCAGGTTAAGGCCGAATTCCAGAAGCGCGGCTGCTACTTCGTCAAGCAGGGTGCCGAGATGGAGGCCCTGCGCGGCGCCATGTTCAAGAACGGCGCTCTCGATCACCGCATCCCCGGCATGGCTGCCGCCAAGATCGCCGAGCTCGCCGGTATCGAGGTTCCCGCCAAGACCAAGATCCTGATCGCCGAGGTCACCTCCACCGACCCCGCCAAGGAGGAGTTCTCCCACGAGAAGCTCTCCCCTGTCCTGGCCATGTATCACGCCAAGGACTTCCAGGAGGCCGTCGACAAGGCCGAGCACCTGGTACTCGCCGGTGGCCCGGGCCACACCGCCTCTCTGTACGTGCATCCCGCCCAGGCCGAGAAGATCAGCCTGTTCGAGCATGTCATGAAGGCCTGCCGTATCGTCATCAACACCCCGTCCTCGCACGGCGGCATCGGTGACCTGTACAACTTTGGCATGAAGCCGTCTCTGACCCTGGGCTGCGGCTCCTGGGGCGGCAACTCCGTCTCCGAGAACGTTGGGGTGAAGCACTTGATCAACGTTAAGACTGTGGCCGAGCGCCGTGAGAACATGCTGTGGTTCCGCGCTCCCGAGAAGGTCTACTTCAAGAAGGGTTCCACGCCCGTCGCTCTCGACGAGCTGGGCAGCGTCATGGGCAAGAAGCGCGCCTTTATCGTCACCGACCAGTTCCTCTTCAAGAATGGCAACACCCGCGCCATCGAGGCCAAGCTCGACGAGATGGGCATCGCCCACGACTGCTTCTACGACGTCGAGCCCGATCCGTCGCTGCAGTGCGCACGTCGCGGCGCCAAGCAGATGGCTCTCTTTGAGCCGGACGTCATCATCGCCGTCGGCGGTGGCTCCGCTATGGACGCCGGCAAGATCATGTGGATGATGTACGAGCACCCCGAGTGCAAGTTTGAGGACATGGCCATGGACTTCATGGACATCCGCAAGCGTATCTTCACCTTCCCCGAGATGGGCAAGAAGGCCTACTTCGTCGCCGTCCCGACCTCTTCGGGCACCGGTTCCGAGTGCACGCCGTTCGCCATCATCACCGACAAGGAGACCGGCATCAAGTGGCCGCTCGCCGACTACGCGCTGCTCCCCAACATGGCTATCGTTGACGCCGACAACTGCATGACCGCCCCGCGCGGCCTGACCGCCGCCTCCGGCATCGACGTCATGACCCACGCCATCGAGTCCTATGTCTCCATCATGGCCTCCGACTACACCAAGGGCCTCTCCGAGCGCGCTGCCAAGCTCGTCTTCGAGAACCTGCCCTCCAGCTTCGAAAACGGCGCCAAGGACCCGCATGCCCGCGAGGAGATGCACAACGCCTCCTGCATGGCCGGTATGGCCTTCGCCAACGCCTTCCTGGGCCTCAACCACTCCATGGCCCACAAGCTCGGTGCCTTCCATCACCTGCCCCACGGCATCGCCAACGCCATCATCCTGACTCGCGTCATGCGCTACAACGCCGCCGAGGCTCCCGTCAAGATGGGCACGTTCTCCCAGTATCCTTACCCCAACGCGCTGCACAACTACGCCGAGATGGCCAAGTACTGCGGCATCGAGGGCAAGGACGACAAGGAGGTCTTCGAGAACTTCATCACGAAGCTCGAGGAGCTCAAGGACTTCATCGGTGTCAAGAAGACCATCGCCGACTACGGTGTTGACGAGCAGTACTTCCTCGACACCCTCGACGAGATGACCGAGCAGGCATTCAACGACCAGTGCACCGGCGCTAACCCGCGCTACCCGCTCATGAGCGAGATCAAGGAGCTCTACCTGGACGCCTACTATGGCCGCGAGCCCCAGGACTACGCCGTCTGCTAGTTTTTAGCACGGTTATTTCGGCGGGGGTGAACGGGCGCACGCACGCCCCCGCCGCTGCTTCTATCGCATCGTTGAAAGGATGCAATCATGCTGCTCCCCGAATCCAAGACCGAGCTCGTCCGTCGCGGCAACAAAGTCGTTTACGACCTGGGCGACAAGATCGTCAAGGTCTTTAACGAGACCAAGCCCGTCTCCGACGTGTTCAACGAGGCTTTGAATCTTGCCCGCATCAATGAGTGCGGCATCCGCAGCCCCAAGGCTCTCGAGGTTTCTCAGCTCGAGAACGCCAACGGCTGGGCGCTCGTGACCGAGAAGGTTCCGGGCACCACCCTTGCCGAGAAGATGGCTGCCGAGCCCCAGCGCTTTGGTGAGTACCTCGAGATGTTCGTCGACCTCCAGATCGAGATCCACGGCTACACCTCCCCGCTGCTCAACCGTCAGCGCGACAAGTTCGCCCGCATGATCGACAGCCTCGATCAGCTCAATGCCACCACGCGCTACAACCTTCAGGAGCGTCTGGACGGCATGACCAAGGAGTTCAAGGTCTGCCACGGCGACTTCAACCCCTCCAACGTCATCGTTGGCGACGACGGCCAGCTGTACGTCTGCGACTGGGCACACGCCACCCAGGGCTCCCCTGCTGCCGACGTTGCCACCACCTACCTGCTCTTTGCCCTCAACAGCAAGGACCAGGCCGAGGCCTACCTGGAGCTCTACTGCGATCGCGCCGACATGCCCATGCAGGTCGTGCGTCAGTGGACGAGCATCGTCGCCGCTTCCGAGCTCGCTCGTAAGCGCAACGTGAACGATGAGTTCCTTAAGAACTGGATCGACGTCGTCGATTATCAGTAATATCTGAGCGATTTATTTCGCATCGGAGGCACAAAGGAAAACCCCACAGCTCTGAGCTGCCTCCCATTTCTTGGACATGAGAAATGGGAGGCTTTTTATGCGTGTCGACTTGAGGGTGAAGCACGACATCGTGGCCAGGAAGGCGGCGATCGGGCTCTTCGAGCGAGGCCACGGCTCCGAGTCGGCGGCGAAGGCGCTGTCGGTCCCGCGCGACACCGTGAGACAATGGCTCTACGTATACCGGTCGTTCGGAAGCGAGGTGCTGCTATCCATGGACGGCAAGCAGACCAGGTACACATACGAGCAGAAGGTCGCCGCCGCCTCCGCCGTCGTCGACGGCGGCATGAGCAAGCGGGACGCCATGGAGGCGTTCGGGGTCATGTCCTTGGCGCCGCTCAAGAGATGGTGCGCGCTCTACCGCGAGGGCGGCGCCGAGGCGCTCAGGCCCAGGCCCAAGGGCCGGCCGAGCGGTTCCAAGGCGAGGCCGCGCACGCGCGAGCAGGAGCTCGAGGAGCGCTGCCGAAGGCTCGAGACCGAGGTGGCCTACCTAAAAAAATTGCGTGCCCTGGTCGAGAGGGACGGGCTCTGACCAGGGCGAAGGTCGAGGCCGTGAGGGTCCTGCGCGAAGAGGGGCACGGGCTGGGGCGCCTGCTGGAGTGCGCCGGCATGGCCCGGTCCAGCTACTACTACGCGCTGTCGCACCCGAAGGCTCCCACCAGGCCCGAGCTCTGGGAGGCCGCCGCCGAGATATTCTCGCGCACCGCCAACGGGTGCGGCCACAGGCAGATCGCCATGTGCCTGCGCGCCGAGCGGGGCGTGCGCATAGCCGACAAGACGGCGCTCAAGATGATGCACGAGATGGGCATCAGCTGCGGGATCCGCCGCGAGACCGATTACCACAGGTACAACTCCTACAGGGGCAAGGTCGGAAAGACCTTCGAAAACGTCATCGGCAGGGACTTCGAAGCCGACGGGCCCTGGCAGAAGATGGGCACCGACGTCACCGAGTTCAAGCAGCCCTGGGGCAAGGCCTACTTCGCGCCGGTCTACGACTTCGGCAGCAAGGAGATCGTCGCCTGGTCCACGTCGCTGCACCCCAACATGGCTCAGCAGCACGAGCTGCTCGACCAGCTCGTGTCCAAGAAGCCCAAGGGCTCCAGGCCGATCCTGCACTCGGACATGGGCTGGCAGTACCAGCAGGCCGGTTGGTGCAGACGGTTGGAGGAGGCCGGCGTGGTGCAGAGCATGTCCCGGAAGGGCAACTGCATCGACAACGGCGCGACGGAGCAGGTGTTCGGCCACATCAAGGACGAGTTCTTCCGCGGAAGGACGTGGCCGGACTTCGAGTCCTTCAAGGCGGACCTCGACGACTTCGTGGTCCATTGGAACACGAGGAGGCGCCAGGTTAAACTGAAGGGACTGACCCCGGAGGAGTTCCGGAGACAGTCCCTTGCGGCGTAGTTCTTATTTAAGCCGTCCAAGTTTTGGGGTGCAGTTCACTCGCATGGGCTGCGGGGTTTTCCTTTTAGCAACAACTGTCCCTTAGACGCAAAAGCGGCCCTGCATCTCTACCTCGAGAGACGCAGGGCCGCTTAACAAGTGCACTAAACGCAGCGGGCTCGATTAACGACGGGCTGCTTTCACAAGCTCAGCCACCTTGGCGACAACCTCATCGATCGCCACATCCTCGCGCTCGCCCGTGGCACGATCCTTGAGCTCGACGGTACCGTTCTTAAGGCCGCGCTTGCCGAGCACCACCTGATAAGGGAAGCCCATAAGGTCGTTGTCAGCAAACTTAAAGCCGGGACGCTCGTCACGGTCGTCAACGACAACCTCGATACCCTCGGCGCACAGACCCTCGACGATTTGATCGCAAACAGAAGCGCACTCCTCCTTCTTGGGGTCGAGCGGAATCACCGCAACCTCGTACGGGGCAACGGAGACCGGCCAAACGATACCGTGCTCGTCGTTGTGCTGCTCCACGACGGCAGCGAGCGAGCGGGACACGCCCACGCCGTAGCAACCCATGATAAGCGGCTTCTCCTTGCCGTCCTCGTCCATAAAGGTGGCACCCATGGCCTCGGAGTACTTGGTGCCCAGCTGGAAGACCTGGGAAACCTCGATGCCGCGAGCAGCGGAGAGCGGCTTGCCGCAGTGCGGGCAAGGGTCGCCGGCAACGACGGTAACCAGGTCGGCCCACTCGTCGACGGTAAAGTCGCGCTCGGGGCAGGCACCGGTAAAGTGATAGTCGACTTCGTTGGCACCGCAGGCCCACTGCTTGGACTCGCGCAGGCTCTCGTCGCAGACCAGACGAATGCCCTCGGGCAGGTTAACCGGTCCGATAAAGCCCTTATGCAGACCGTAGGTCTGGAGCTCCTCGTCGGTCATCATGCGATAGCCCTTGCCAAAGACATGCTCGGCCTTGCAGTCGTTGAGCTCATGATCGCCCGGAACGATGGCCACAACCGGCTTGCCCTCGGCGTCGATGAGAGCCAGCGACTTGCGCGTACCGTTCTCGGGGAAGCCGAAGAACTTGGCGACGGCCTCGATGGTGCCCATACCCGGAGTCTCGACCTTGGTGAGTGTTCCGTCGCCGGGGCCCTCGGTCACAACGACCTTGGTGCTTGCCGCCTCGTCATCGGCAGCAAAGCCACAATCGTCGCAGTAGACCAGCGAAGCCTCGCCGGCCTCTGCCAGCGCCATGAACTCGACGGAGGTATCGCCACCGATCTCGCCGGAATCGGCGACGACGGGCAGGGCCTTAATGTAGCAGCGCTCGCAGATATTGGCGTAGGCCTGCTTCATCTTGTCGTACTCCTCCTGCAGGCTCTCCTGCGTGGCAGAAAAGCTGTAGGCGTCTTTCATGATGAACTCGCGACCGCGCATCAGGCCAAAGCGGGGACGGAACTCGTCGCGGAACTTGTCCTGGATGTGATAGAGATTCACCGGCAGTTGCTTGTATGAACGCAGCTCGTTGCGCACCAGGGCAGTCACGGTCTCCTCGTGCGTAGGGCCGAGCACGAACTCGCGGCCGTGGCGGTCATCAAAGCGCACGAGCTCCTTGCCATAGGCATCGATACGGCCGGACTCACGCCACAGCTCGGCATCGACCATGATGGGCATCATGAGCTCCTGGGCGCCGGCGGCGTCCATCTCGTCGCGCACGATGTTCTCAATCTTGCGAATCGAGCGCCACGCGAGCGGCAGATAGGAATAGAGACCGGCGGCCTCCTTGCGGATCATACCGGCACGGAGCAGCAGGCGATGGCTCGCAAGCTCAGCGTCGGCCGGATCCTCTTTGAGCGTCGGAGCATACAGCTTAGACATATACATTGCTCGGGTCATTTATTTCTCCTCAATAAGCTTGTCGACCTCGGCCATAAGCGCGTCGACAATTTGGTCCTCCGCTACTTTACCAATGATCTGGCCGTGCGAAAAGAGCAGGCCCTGACCACGTCCGCAAGCAACGCCCAGGTCGGCATCAGAAGCCTCACCGGGGCCATTGACGGCACATCCCATGACGGCAATCGAAAGCGGCGCGGCATAGTTCTTAAGCCGCTCGGTTACTTCCTCGGCGATTGCGATCAGGTTAACCTGACAGCGGGCGCACGTGGGGCACGAGACAATCTCGGGGCCGCGGCGACGCAGGCCCAGCGACTGCAAAATTCCCCAGGCGACCGGCGGCTCCTCAACCGGATCGGCCGTGAGCGAAACGCGCATGGTGTCACCGATTCCCTCGGACAGCAGGATTCCAAGGCCCACCGAGCTCTTGATGGTGCCCTGCAGCTTGGTACCCGCCTCGGTTACGCCCAGGTGGAGCGGAACGTGGGGAATCTCACGCGACAGGGCACGATAGGTGTCGAGCGTCGTTTGCACGCTATGGGCCTTGGCCGAAAGCACAATGTTCGTAAAGCCGCGGTCTTCAAAATGCTTGACGAAACGTTCGCTCGACATCACGAGCTTTTCGGGCTGCGTGAGGTCGTCGCGCTCAGCGATATCCTGCTCAAGCGAACCAGCATTGACGCCGATACGAATCGCACAGCCCGCGGCACCCGCAGCATCGATCACCGCGTCAACCTTGGCCCAATCGCCGATATTTCCGGGATTGATGCGCAGCTTGGCAGCACCGGCCTCAACGGCACCAATGGCGAGCTTATGGTTAAAGTGGATATCGGCAACGATCGGCACCGGAGACTCGGCACAGATGGTGCGGAAACCCTCAAGCGCGGCCTCGGTGGGCACGCTCACGCGCACGATATCGCAGCCAGCCTGCGCCAACGCGCACACTTGCGCAAGCGTTGCCTGGGCATCAGCGGTATCGGTGCAGGTCATGGATTGGACCGCCACCGGCGCGCCTCCACCGATCTGCACGCCGCCCACATGCACAGGGCGCGTCAACTCGCGAGGCAAAGGATGGGATAAAGACAATCCAAACACTCCCCTACAGAATAAATCGAAGGATGTCGGAACGAAGCATATAGACAAACAGCAGCGCAAAGAGCGCGATGCCCACATAGCTCACAATCGTCTGGACCTTGAGCGGAAGCTCGCGGCCCGCAATCTTCTGAATGATCTCGATGACCAACTTGCCGCCATCGAGTGGTGGGATGGGCAGCAGGTTCATAAAGCCAAGCGAGAACGAAATGAGCGCGGCAAACGAAAGGAACGTGGCAGGACCGGCAGCAGCAGCTTGTGAGGACATAACGCTAATACCCACGATCGAGGAGGACTGATCGAGAATCTCCATCGTATGCTGCGGCTGGAGCAGGCGCATCACGCCCTGCGCTGTCTGCACGACATAGGAGAACGACAGGCGAGCCGACGTAATGGGGTCTAAACGGACCACCTGCGTAGAGACATACACACCTAGGCGATCGTTCTCTTTGAGCGCAACCGTGGTCGAATGCTTCTTGCCGTCACGCTCGTACTCAATGGCGATATCGTCCTTACCGGCAGCCTTGCCAATGGCATCGTAAACGTCCATCCAGGTAGAGCACGATACTCCGTCGACCGAAAGAATCGCGTCGCCATCCTCGATTCCCGCCGCGGAGGCAATCGAGCCTTCATCAACCTGGCCGATCACATTGGTGTCCACCGGCACCGTGACACCCGCGATGGAATAGATGCTCATAAGGAGCAAAAAGCCCGTCAGGATATTGACGATAATGCCCGCAAGCAGCATAAAGGCACGCTTGATAAAGACCTGACCCAAATAGGTGTGCGAGCGCTCGCGTGCAAGGAATTCGGCCTCGCCGCACGGCAGTTCCCATACATCGCCCTCGGCAGTCGCGTGCTCGCGATCGAACCGACGGCCGTCAAAGGTGGTATAACCCGCCGCATCACGCGGCAGGGTCTGGTACTTGGTGGGATAGTAACCAGGCGAAGGCTTTTCCCCTTCTTCATACCAAGGAGCTATGGAGCCCCAACCCAGTAGCAAAGCACAGGCCTCGAGCACATCCTCCTCGGACAGCTCAAGCTCGACGGCAAGATCGGCCACCGTCACACGGCCGTGACGATAGATGGCGGCAAGCACGCGATCGGCACACGAAACATCGGTCGGATCCATGCCACAGATGGCAGCATACCCACCAAGCAACAGCGGGGTCACGCCAAACTTGGTGCCGATCCGACGAGACGTATGGTGGATATCAAAGCGACACGGCAGGCCCAAAAAGAACTCAGTCACCCGGACGCCGCAGGCACGCGCCGCCAAAAAGTGGCCGCCCTCGTGCAAAAACACGAGGACGGAAAGCATCAGCAGGCCCCAAAAGACCGATGAGAGAACGCTCAGAACAGTTTCCATAAAACGAAAAAGCAATCCTTATGGGTTAAGAACGGGTTGCGACGAGCACTTGCGCGGCCTTTTCACGCGCCCACGCATCGATACCGCGAAGCTGTTCAAACGAATCGACCGTCTGCGCATCATGCGCATCCATACAGGATTCCACAATGCGATCGATATCGGTAAAACTGCAGCCATCATGCAGGAAGGCATCGACGGCGACCTCGTTGGCGGCATTGAGCACGCACGGCATGGTGCCGCCCGTCTTGCCCGCACGCTCGGCCAGCGCTAGGCAGCGGAACGTATCCATGTCGGCCGCATCAAAGGTAAGCTGACCCAACTCGCGGAAATCGATGCGCGGAGCCGGAGTATCCCAGCGCTCGGGATACGAGAAGGCAAACTGGATGGGAATGCGCATGTCAGATGCCCCGAGATGCGCCATCACGGAGCCGTCGGAAAACTCGACCATCGAATGAATCTTTGACTGGCGCTGAACGACCACGTTGATAAAGTCGAGGTCGCAACCGAACAGGTGCATCGCCTCGATACGCTCCAAGCCCTTGTTCATGAGGGTAGCGGAGTCGATCGTGATCTTGGCACCCATAGCCCACGTAGGGTGCGCCAGGGCATCGGCGCGCGTCACACGGTCGAGTTCCTCGCGCGAACGGCCAAAGAACGGACCGCCCGAGCAGGTAAGCCAAATACAATGGGCCTCGCGCGGATTCTCACCCAGATAGCACTGGTAAATTGCAGAGTGCTCGGAATCGACCGGGATAAGCTGACCGGGCTGAGCCAACGGCATCAGCAGGTCACCGCCAACAACGAGCGACTCCTTATTGGCAAGGGCAAGGCGCTTATTCGAGGTCAAGGCCACATGGCTCGCCTCGAGACCGGCGGCGCCCACAATAGCGACAAGCACGCAGTCAACATCGTCGCGACGCGCGAGCTCGCAAACCGCCTGCGCACCAACGCCGAGCTCCGTTCCCTCGGGCAACTCCTGCAGCACGGCGTCGTCGCCATGAGCGACATCGGCCACGGCAACCGCCGGAACCGAGAACTCGCGGGCAGCGGCAACGAGCTCGGAGGTGCTGGAATGAACGGAAAGCGCCGTCACCTGCAGACGATCGGCATGCTGACGGCAAACATCGAGCGCCTGAGCGCCGATAGAGCCCGTACAGCCCAGGATGGCAACACGGAGACGTCCATCGGAGCCATACGTCG
This sequence comes from Collinsella sp. LCP19S3_A7, assembly GCF_052121995.1. Lineage (NCBI taxonomy): Bacteria > Bacillati > Actinomycetota > Coriobacteriia > Coriobacteriales > Coriobacteriaceae > Collinsella > Collinsella sp. LCP19S3_A7. The sequence continues at coordinate 68,461 of NZ_JBQKDE010000003.1, forward strand.
TCTGGAAGGACATTACAGCACGCCTCCGATCATCAGCATCAGCTGCGCGGTGATGCAGCCGAAGATAAGCGAGTCGCTACGATCGAGCATGCCGCCGTGGCCCGGGATAAGGTTGCCGGAATCCTTGACGCCCACGCCACGCTTGATGCGCGACTCGATAAGGTCGCCGATAACACCCAAGATGGACACAACCACGCCACAAAGCAGCGCATAGGGCAAGCTCAGCTTATAGAAATGCGTCACCCACAAAATGAGCCAGATGAGAACCGAGCCCAGAATGCCGCCGACAAAGCCCTCCCAGCTCTTGTTGGGAGAGATCTTGGGGACCATCTTGTGTTTGCCGATACGGCTGCCCACGATGTAGGCAAACGAATCGGAGACCCAAAGGGACGCGCAAACACCCACTGAAAGCAGGGCGCCGGCAAAACCGGGCACGGCATCGCGCAGCAGCACAATAGCCGACAGCATAAAGCCTGTGTAGATGGGACCCATGAGCGTCACGGCCACATCAGAGATGCGGGTACGCGGCGACCAAACATACCAAATGCCCACCGCGAGCATCAGTGCAAAAAGCAGGGCGTTCAGCAAAAGCGAATCGCCAAGCGCCGATAACGGAAAGAGCACGGCGGCAATAATGCCCAGGTGCTCGTTGGCGACCTTGCCATCGAGCCTCGTCATACGGAAAAACTCAAAGCAGCAAAGCCCGCTCATGACAGAGACAAAAATGGCGGTGGGCACGATACCCAAAACCAGGCACAGGATAAAGACGACGGCGTAGACGATACCGGCGGCGGCACGGGTAATAAAGCCCGCAAGCCACGAACCGGTGCCGCTCTTCGCCGCAGGCGCTCCCGCAGTGGCAGCTTTGCGCGCAGGCGTCTTGGGAGCAGATGCCTTGGGACGATCGGACACGATTAAGCCTCCTCGGTCTTGCTCAGTCCACCAAACCTACGGTCACGGCCCTGATAGGCCAAAATGGCGTCAACAAGGCCCCAACGATCAAAGTCAGGCCAATAGGTATCGGTGACATAGAACTCGGAATAAGCCACCTGCCACAGCAGATAGTTCGAAAGGCGAAGCTCGCCGGAGGTGCGAATGACCAGCTCGGGATCGGGAAGACCGGCGGTGTACAGGCGCGAAGCAACCATATCATCGTCGATAACAGCAGGGTCGATCTTGCCGGCGGCGGCATCGAGCGCAAGCTGACGGGCGGCACGGGTAATCTCGGCACGAGCGCCGTAGTTGACGGCAAGCGCCAGCGTCATACCGGTGTGATCGGCGCACTCGGCAAGACCGCATTCAAAAACGTCGCGGGTCTTCTTGGGCAGCGCGGAAATATCACCCAAAAAGACAACACGGACGTTTTCGCGCTTCAGAAGCGGCAGCTCATCGATAAACGTCTTGGCAAACAGATGCATCAAGACGTTAACCTCATGCTGCGGGCGGTTCCAGTTTTCGGTTGAAAACGCATAGGCGGAAAGCACGTCGACGCCCAGACGCACGCAGGCGGTAATGATCTCGCGAAGGGAGACGATACCCGCCTTGTGGCCCTCGGTACGGGCAAGACCTCGCGCCGTAGCCCAGCGACCGTTACCGTCCATGATGCACGAGATATGGCGCGGAATGTTATTGAGGTCAAGGTCGGAAAAACCGACGCCCGTAGGGGCGTCGGCAAAGTACTCGACCAGTTTGTTCTCGTCGTATTGCACCTTAGATCTCCATGACCTCGGCTTCTTTTTCCTTCAGAAGCTCCTCGACCTTGGCGACATACTCGTCGGTATGCTTCTGCACCTTGGCCTGCTCACGGCGGACATCGTCCTCGGTGAGCTCCTCATCGCGCTCGAGCTTGTTGTTAAAGTCGCGACGGATGTTACGGATAGACACCTTGGCCTGCTCGGCGTACTCGCGGCACTCCTTGACGAGCTCGCGACGGCGCTCCTCGGTGGGAGCCGGGAACGGAAGACGAACAACGGTGCCATCGGAGTTGGGGGTAATACCCAGATCGGAAGCGCCGATGGCCTTGACGATGGCGTTGATAAGCGCCTTATCCCACGGCTCGATGAGCAGCATGTGGGCCTCGGGGGTCTTTACGGCGGCAACCTGCGTGACCGGCGTGGGAACACCGTAATAATCGACGGTGATGTCGGACAGAATGTTAGCGTTGGCTCGGCCGGTACGGACCTTGGAGAAGTTATGCTTGAGGGACTCGAGCGACTTGTCCATGTGGGCGGTGATGTTCTCTGCCATGCTTAATCCTCCTGATAGACGAGCGTGCCGACGGGCTCACCCGAAAGCGCGCGCTTGACGTTGTCCTCGCCATCGATGTTGAGGACCAAAATGGGCATACGGTTATCCTGGCACAGGGCCGTAGCCGTGGAATCCATAACCTGCAGGCCGCGGACGAGCACCTCGTGATAGGTGATCTTGTCAAAGCGGACGGCATCGGCGCACTTGACGGGATCTTTGTCGTAGATACCGTCGACCTTGGTGGCCTTAATCAGAATCTCCGCACCGATCTCGCAGGCACGAAGGGCCGCGGCGGTGTCAGTCGTAAAGTACGGATTGCCCGAGCCGGCTGCGAAGATAACGACATTGCCCTTGGACAGGTGATTGATGGCGCGACGACGAATATAGGGCTCGCAAATCTCGTTCATCTGGATGGCACTCATAACGCGGCAAGGAACATCGTTATGCTCGAAGGCATCCTGCAGGGCGAGCGCGTTCATAACGGTTGCAAGCATGCCCATGTAATCGGCCTGAGCACGCTCCATACCGCCGGCAGCTCCAGCCATGCCGCGGAAAATATTGCCGCCGCCGACAACGATGCCGACCTCATGGCCAACGGCGAGCAGCTCCTTGACCTGCTTGGCAAGATGGTCGGTAACCTTGGGGTCGATGCCATAGTGGCCATCGCCCATCAGTGCTTCGCCGGAAAGCTTCAAAAGCACGCGTTTATATCGGATGTCGGACAAAGCGATCCTCCTTTAATTAGACTCTCAATATGATATCAAAGGCTCTGCTTAGAGGCATGAAAAAGCAGGCTGTGAGTAAAACCCACAGCCTGCTCATTACCAGCTACAAGAGCTTATTTACTCGCCACGGACCAGACGGTCGAAGGCAACGACGGTAATGGTATCGCCGAGCTCCTTGGAGACCTGCTCAGCGTACTTCTTGATGGTGAGGGAGCTGTCCTTGATGAACTCCTGCTCGGTGAGCACGGACTGCTTGTAGAACTTCTCCAGGCGGCCAACAGCCATCTTCTCCTGGATGGCCTCGGGCTTGCCGGACTCGGCAGCCTGAGCCATGTAGATCTGCTTCTCATGCTCGACGGTCTCGGCCGGAACCTGATCGCGGGTAGCGCAGATCGGAGCGACGGCGGCAACCTGAAGGGCAACGTCGTGGGCAAAGGTCTTGAAGGACTCAGCCTGAGCGGTCTCAGCCTTCTCGAAAGCAAACTCGACGAGGACGCCGATCTTACCACCCATGTGGATGTAAGAAGCGAGAGCGCCGTTCTCGGCCTTGCGGGCGGCGAAGCGGGAGATCTTCATGTTCTCGCCCATGATGTGAATCATCTCGGTGAGCTCGGAGGAAACGGTCTCCTCGCCCATCGGCTTCTCGAGCAGAGCGTCGACATCGGCCGGCTCGGTGGTGGCGACAACCTCGGCGACCTTGGAAGCAAAGCCGGTGAACTTGGCGTTGGAGCCGACGAAGTCGGTCTCGCAGGAGAGCTCGAGCAGAGCGCCGGTCTTGCCATCCTCGGAGACGAACGCGGCGACAGCGCCCTCGTTGGTCTCGCGGCCAGCCTTCTTGGCAGCCTTAGCGAGGCCGTTCTTACGCAGAACGTCAACAGCGGCGTCCATGTCACCGTCAGCCTCGACGAGAGCCTTCTTGCACTCCATCATCGGGGAGTCGGTCATCTCGCGGAGCTGCTTGACCATAGCGGCGGTAATCTGGGCCATTGTGGTTCCTTTCAAAGAGATGAAAAAGACTTAAATAGGACTGATTTACTCGGCCTTGGGCTCAGCGGCCATCTCGGCCTCGGAGACCTGCTCCTTGCCGGAGCCAGCGAGGCAAGCGTCGGCCATGAGCTCGCACATAAGGGTGACAGCGGAGATGGCGTCATCGTTGCAGGGGATGCCGTACTCGACCTCGTCGGGATCGGAGTTGGTATCGATCAGAGCGACGACGGGGATGTTCAGGCGCTGGGCCTCCTTGATGGCGTTCTCCTCGCGCTTAGTGTCGATGACGAAGAGAGCCTGGGGCAGACCCTTCATGTCGCGGGCGCCACCGAGGTTGGTCTGGAGCTTAGCGAGCTCCTTACCCAGAACAGCCTGCTCCTTCTTGGGAAGAACAGCCATGCGGCCGTCCTCGACCATGGCCTCGAGCTCCTCCATGCGGTTGATGCGGGAGCGGATGGTGACGAAGTTGGTCAGCATGCCGCCGAGCCAACGCTGGTTGATGTAAGGCATGTTGGCGCGCTCAGCGGCGTTCTTGACGGCCTCCTGAGCCTGCTTCTTGGTGCCGACGAACAGCACGTTGCCACCCTTGGCAACGTTCTTGACGAAGGTGTAAGCCTGGTCGGCGTCAAGAATGGTCTGCTTGAGGTCGAGGATGTAGATGCCGTTGCGCTCACCGAAGATGAACGGCTTCATCTTGGGGTTCCAGCGACGGGTCTGGTGACCGAAGTGGCAGCCGGCCTCGAGCAGGGTGCGGATATTAATCTTGGTAGCCATGTTAAACCTCCTGTGGTTTGCCTCCGCGCGGGGTCATCCTCCAAAACCAACCCGGACATGTGCTACCAAAGCCCGGGCACCACGGTATGAAGTAGCCGCGCGTGCGTGATAAAAACCTGTTGCCGTGAAGCAACCCGATGAATGATAGCAGGATTACATCTTTCTGCCAACCCGAAATCAAAACCACACACACGGACGCGCGATCGATTGGATAGAACCCCTCTCCTGCCTTACTCGCCGCGCGGAAGGGCTTGGGTAACGGCGCGTTTGAGCCGATCGGGCGTGAGATGCGTATAAATCTGCGTGGTGGACAAGCTTGCATGCCCCAGCAACTCCTGGACAGAGCGCAAGTCCGCTCCGCCCTCGAGCAAATCGGTCGCAAAAGTATGGCGCATCGCATGCGGGGCGATATCGGAAGGAATGCCCGCAAGCGTCGCCAACATATGAAACCGTCGCCTAAGCATGGCGGCGCTCATACGGTTGCCGCGTGCCGAGATAAACAGCGGATGCACACCGTTCGTACCGTCGCCACGCTTTGCCTGAGCAAGAAGCTCCGGTCTTCCTTCCTCAATATAGCGGCGGGTCGCATCGAGAGCACGCCGATACAGGGGCACGATACGCTCCTTGCTCCCCTTACCCCAAAGCCGCAGCGTTCGCTCGGACCAAGCAATGGACTCAACATTGAGTGCCGCAAGCTCGGAGATGCGAGCCCCAGATGCATAGAGCAATTCGAGCATCGCCGCATCGCGCAGTCCCGCAGGCGTTGAAACGTCTGGCGCTGCAAGCAGTGCCTTAACCTGCTGGGTGGTCAGCACCCCGGGCAAATCGCGTGGAAGCTTGGGCGAGGCAATCGCAGAGACAGCGTCTCCATCGATAAGACCCTCGGCAGCCATCCATCGATAGAACGAACGAATGGCAGACAGGTGCGCCGCAATCGTCCTGGGCGCCACCTGCTCGCGCGACAGCTCCGCCAGATACATGCGAACGGTACGTACGTCCGCCGTGCGTGCATCGATATCCCCACGCTCGCACCAAGCGGCAAAACGCTCAAGACGAGAGCCGTAAGCGATAACAGTGTTAGAAGAAAGCCCCTCGACGCGTGCAATATAGGCTATGAACGAGTCGACGGCACCGTACAGGTCAAAGGCTATGGCCGGTCGCCCCCAAACAGGTCGGAGCGCGATTCCAGATAGGAATCCAGGGCCTTAAGGGCGCGATCCGCATAGGCCTGATAGCGCTCACGTTTGCTGCGGCGTTTACCGTCCTCGAGGGGAGGCACCAGGCCAAAATTAACATGCATGGGCTGATATCCGACCGTAGCAGGATCGGTCGCATAGCCCACGAGCGCGCCGAGAGCGCCCACGCGCGGCAGCTCGACAGGAGCAACCTCGATAGCCTCGGCATAGGTATTGAGCGCAGCGAGGAGACCCGTCGCGACCGCTTCCATGTAACCCTCCGTACCGGTAATCTGTCCGGCAAGGCGCACGCCCGTGCCGGGCACGGCGAAGGTCCCATCGAGCACATGGGGAGCATCGACAAAGGTATTGCGATGCATGACGCCATAGCGGAAAAACTCGGCATTCTCCAGACCGGGAACCATATGAAAAACGCGCTTCTGCTCGCCGAAGGTCAGGTTGGTCTGAAAACCAACCAGGTTATAGGCGGTCTTCTCCTTGTTCTCGGCGCGCAGCTGAATCGCCGCCCAGGGACGGCGACCGGTGCGCGGGTCGGTGAGCCCGACGGGCTTCATAGCGCCAAAGCGGATGGCATCCTTGCCCGTGCGCGCAACCTCCTCGGCTGGCTGACAGGCCTGGAAGAGGTCCCCACCCTCAAAGTCCTTGAGCACCACGCGATCGGCCGTGGTAAGCGCCTCGATAAAGGCCTCGTACTCCTCCTTGTTGAGCGGGGCATTGAGATAGTCGCCACTCCCCTGCTCCTCGTAGCGCGACTGCGAGAACAGCACATCCATATCGAGCGTCGAGGCATCGACAATCGGGGCCGCGGCATCAAAGAACGCCAGGGAATCACCACCGACGAGCTTCATGACCTCCCCGCTCAACGCCGGTGAGCACAAGGGACCCGCGGCGATAACCACATGGCCCTCGGGAATCTGGGTGACCTCGCCGTGAACGACCTCGATATTGGGACGGGCGGCAACCTCGGCCTCGACGAGCTCGGAGAATTTAACACGGTCGACCGCCAAGGCGCCACCAGCGGGAACGGCAGCGCGATGAGCGCAGTCGAGCAGCACCGAACCCATACGCTCGAGTTCGGCCTTCAACAGGCCGGCGGCGGAATCGGGTCGGGTCGACTTAAACGAATTGGAGCAGACGAGCTCCGCCAAGTGATCGGTATGGTGGGCAGGAGAGGTCACCAGCGGCCGCATCTCGCACAGCTTTACGGCAAACCCGCGATCTGCCAGCTGAATCGCGCATTCCGATCCCGCCAGACCGCCACCGATAACCGTCACTTGATCAAACAGCATCTGCAAACACCTTTCTAATTGACACGCTTTCCATTGTGACCGAAGGGCGTCTGAGCGTGAAGCGCAAACTTTGAGGGCGCATACCTTCCATCCATCATGCGCTCGATGAGTCCCTCGAGCTCGAGTGAGCCCAGGAGTTTGAGCACGCCGACGGCATCGAGGGAGACGAGCGCGGCAATGTCATCGACCTTGAGCGGCGAGGCAATGAGCGCGTGCATCACGGCCTGCTGCGTGGGGTCCAGATCGGCGATACCGGGCGCATCGGGACGCGAATAGCGCAGGGTGCCGTAAATTCGCGAGATGGCCATCTCAATAGACTCCTCGTCAACAATGCAGCAGGCCCCGTTGGCGATGAGGTAGTTGGTCCCACGCGACTCTGGTGACAAAATGGAGCCCGGTACCGCGAGCAGTTCGCGCCCCAGGTCCATGGCGGCCTCCGCTGTCGAGAACGTGCCCGAGGGCATGCCGGCCTCCGACACGAAGAGCGCCTGCGAAAGCGCGGCAATCACCCGGTTACGCCGCGGAAAGGCAAACTTGCGTGGCCCCATACCCCAAGGCGAGATGGACACGACCGCGCCGCCCGTATCGATCGTGCGCGCGATGAGCCCTGCACTCGAGCGCGGGTAAACCACGTCGGCGCCCGTACCCAACACCACGACGTGCCTGCCACCAGCGTTGACCGCAGCCCAACCCGAGGCCTGGTCGCAGCCGACCGCACCGCCCGAGACCACCGTCACCCCCGCCTCGACCGCAACTTTCGCGGCCAGCTCTGCCACGGCAAGGCCGTACGGCGAGGCCTTACGAGCGCCGATGATTGAGAGCGCGGGCGTCGACAGTGCGGCGGGGTCGCCACGCACATAAAGCGTCTGGGGTACATCGGAGAGCTCCAAAACGGTAGCTGGATACAACGCATCACCGGGATGCAGCTCAAAAGTCTCCTTGGGCATTACTGGTCCCTCCTCCCCTGGTACATCGCCGCCTCGAGCACGTGGTCTTGGGTTACCCGCTCACTTTCGGCAACATCGGCGATCGTGCGCGCGATACGCACCAAGCGCACGATGCCGCGCCCTGTGAGATGTGTGCGCCTCGACAGGCCGAGCACGCACTTTTCCGCTGCCCCATCGAGCGCAAAGGTCGACACGACGCCGTCGATGGAACGTGACTCATCGTCCTCGGCCTCGGCATCTGCATCGTCCATACGGGACTCGCGCCAGGCACGAAATGCCCGACCCCGCACAACATAGTCACGTAGTTCAGCTGACGACATACCCTCGGCGCCCTCGATAATTACCTGCGGGTCGGGTCGGGTCACGTCAATCATAAGGTCAATACGATCGGCCAAGGGACCACGTAGCTTAGACCGATAGCGCTCAACCATCGAAGCCGAGCAGCGGCACGGCACCTCGCGATCGCCCAAAAAGCCGCAGGGACAGGGATTGCTCGCGGCAAGCAGCTGGAACCGCGAGGGAAACGTGAAAGCCCCATCGACGCGTACGATCTTGACGTAGCCGCGCTCTATGGGCTGACGGAGTGTCTGCAGCACGCTGTTGGGAAACTCGGCAAGCTCGTCTAAAAAGAGCACGCCGCCGTGCGCTAGGCTAATCTCGCCCGGGTGCACCGGCCGTCCGCCGCCAATAAGGCCCACAGTCGAAATGCTGTGGTGGGGGCTACGGAACGGCCGGTGTCCCGCCAGCAAACCATCGATGTTCTCGCCCAAGACCGAATGGATGCACAGCGCCTCTTGCTGGTCCTCGAGAGAAAGCTCGGGCAAGATACCCGTCATGCGGCGTGCGAGCATGGTCTTGCCCGAACCCGGCGAGCCAATCATAAGCAGGCCGAGCTCCCCCGCCGCCGCAAGCGCAATGCCGCGCTTGGCAACCTCCTGCCCCAGCACATCGGCATAATCAAGTTCTGGCTCAAACGACGCCTCGACACCCTCGGAATCCAGATAATGCCGAGCCGCCTCGCCCATACCGCGGGCGAGCTGAGACAGATGGTCGATAAAGCCACAGTCCACACCGGCAAGCGGTACATGTTGATCCGACCTTCCCGCAATAAAGGACAGACCCATATCACGCGCCAACAACTGAAACGCAACCTCGCCTTTTACGGGCAGCACGCTACCATCCAGCCCGAGCTCACCGGCAATAAGGCAATGGTCTAGATGGTCGCGGGGAATCTGCCCATCGGCCGCCAGTACAGCGATGGCAATCGGCAGGTCAAAACCACTGCCCGTTTTACGGATGTCGCCCGGAGCCAAGTTGACGGTAATGCCCGCTCGTGGAATCTCAAATCCCGCCGAGCGCATTGCGCAGCGTATGCGGCCACGCGACTCCATCACCTCCATACTTGGAATGCCAAGCATTTGGATACCCGGAATACCGCCGGCAAGCGAGACCTCGACCGTGACGGGAATCGCCTCGACGCCACGAATACATGCAGCGTGGACGGCAAAGGTGTCAAACGCCATCACGATACCTGCCAATCGAATGCGTTGTATTGATGCTCAATCTCCGCAATATGACCGCCGCGGATAGTAACGCCCACCGCGTCGAAGCGAATCGCCTTAAGGGGATAGTGATCCATAAGGTAACAACTCGCGATACGGCGGTAGCGACGCTGCTTCTGGGCGTCCACCGCCTCCTCGGGAAAGACCCGCGTGTTGCAATCTAGGGCGACGCGCCTTGTCTTGATCTCAGCCATCACCACGATATCATCAAGTTCATCAAGCAGTACCAGATCGGCCTCGCCCTCGGGACACCGGTAGCCCTGTTCCAAGAGGGCATATCCGCGCTCACGAAAGTAATCGATTGCAATAAGCTCGCCCAGCATGCCCAGTTCTCGAGGACTGAGGCCCTTAATGAACCCAGGCGTAATCGACGCGCAATCAATCTCCCCGTTCTCCCAAAGCTCTTTGAGCTGTTGCGTCTTGCTCTTTGCACTTGCGGCGCACATGGGGTCTCCTTTCCCGCGCACGATATTGACCCGATCATGAGGCCGCCTTTCTTGCGGGTAAGTACCAAAAGAAAACCAAAGTCCAACCAAAAACAAACAAAAAAGGGACCGCATGCAACAATTGCGTTGCATGCGGTCCCCACCAGCTGGTTTATAAAATCCCAGAAGTCCCTGTCTCCATATTTGCCTTAAAAAAGACGCTCCGTCTGCAAAAAATTTCCGCAGAAGCTCACACGATGCAACGGAGAAAGGCCATGTTTACGAATAGCCTCAATGTGCTCGGGGCTTGCGTAGCCCTTCGACTCGGCAAGATGATATTCGGGATACTCGGCGTCGTACTCGACCATCATCTCGTCACGCGTGACCTTGGCCATAATGGAAGCAGCGGCGATGCAGGCGATTTTGGCATCGCCCTTGACCACATCGCGCTCGTTAGGGACGGCGCCCAAAGGGTTGCCGTCCATAAGCACGCAATCGGGCTCGAGCCCCGTATCGGCCACGGCGCCCGCGACGGCAGCGCGGATGGCGCGGGCCATGCCCATCTCATCGATGTCCGCAGGCGCGATATGGCAAAAACCAATGGCCGTAGCCACCTCGGCAATCTGCACCGAGAGCAGCTCACGACGGGCAGGCGTGAGCTTTTTGGAATCGTTAATGCCCCAAACGCGCGGCTCCATGGGAAGGCAGACAGCGCAGACCGTCAACGGGCCGGCGACAGAGCCGCGCCCCACCTCGTCAACACCAACGACCACGCCATCGCCGCCAAGCTCATGCATAAGCTCGTACATGCCGTTGACGCGCTCGCGCTCGGAAAGTTCCTTGGCATGGCGCTTAAGTGCGCGTTCGCAAGCCTTGATCACCTGCTGGCGCGGATCCTCGCGATAGTGCTCCACGAGGGCGGGAATCTCCTCGAACGTGGCACTCGCCAGCTCGCCGGCAACCTGCGATGCCGAAATCGAGCTCGTCATATTGGCCATACCAGGCCCTCCTTGCATGGAAATCAGATAAAAAGAAGGGCCACCCGAAGGTGACCCTTGTGTCCAAACGAGTGGACAGACGCTGCGATCTTCTTAGCGCTTCTCGGGGATGCGAGCAGCCTTGCCCACCTTGTCGCGGAGGTAGTACAGCTTAGCGCGACGGACGCGACCATGACGGACGACCTCGAGCTTGGCGATCTTGGGGCTGTGAAGCGGGAAGGTACGCTCAACACCGACACCGAAGGAAATCTTGCGGACGGTGAAGGTCTCACGGGCACCGGCGCCGGCCATGCGGATGACGTCACCCTGGAAAACCTGGATGCGCTCGCGGTCGCCTTCCTTAATGCGGTAGTGAACCTTGACGTTGTCGGCAACGCGGACCTGCGGGATGTCCTCGCGGATCTGCTGACGCTCGATTGCGCGGATGTAATCCATGTGCAATTCCTTACTCTTCTAGAGGTGCCGTACCACCTTGGCCGGCACGTAGTTGAACAAACGTATTCGAGTATACACGCGCGGGTTTCTGCTGCAAGAACAATTTTTTTCGCAGACAAAAAGACAAAACCCGCACATGATAACCGCCCGCCTCACAAATGAGACGGGCGGCATGAAGGGGGCTACGCTAGGGGTCTATACACTAAACGCTAGGCGGAACGCTTGGCATCGAGCTTGGCCTGGGCGGCAGCCAGTCGTGCGAGGGGCACGCGATAGGGCGAGCAGGACACGTAGTCCACATCGGCCACGTTGAACAGGCCCTTGATGGACTTGGGGTCGCCGCCGTGCTCGCCGCACACGCCAAAGTGCATGTCGGGGTTGGCGGCGCGACCCTTCTCGACTGCCATACGCACCAGCTCGAGCACCGCCGCGTCGATGGTCTCGAAGGGATTATCCTTCAGGATCTTCTTGTGCATGTACAGCGGGATGAACTTGGCCTCGGCGTCGTCGCGCGAGAAGCCGAAGGTTGTCTGGGTGAGGTCGTTGGTGCCAAAGCAGAAGAAGTCGGCATGGTGGGCGATCTCGTCGGCGACCATGCAGGCGCGCGGCAGCTCGAGCATCGTGCCCACGGGAATATTGAGCTCGACGCCCTCCTCGGCGGATACCTCGGCGATCACGCGCTCGATGACCTCGCGGGTCTGGACGTGCTCGGCTGTGATGGAAACGAGCGGGACCATGATCTCGGGGCGCGGGTCAACGCCCTCCTTGATAAGGCGGGCAGCAGCCGTGGCGACGGCGCGAACCTGCATGAGCGGCAGATCGCCAAAGACAACGGACAGGCGCACACCGCGCAAGCCGAGCATCGGGTTGGACTCAACCATGCCGTCGATTCGACGCAGGCGGGCACGCAGGGTGGCAAGCTCTTCCTCGCTGGCGCCGGCGGCTTCCTTCTTGGTGATGGCGACCTCGAGCTCGCGAGGATTATCCAGGAACTCATGCAGCGGCGGATCGAGCAGGCGAACGACCACATCGCGACCGGACATGGTCTTAAACATCGCCAGAAAGTCCTCGGTCTGAACCTTGAGCAGGTCGGCCAGGGCCTGCTGCTTCACGGCCTCGTCGTCGGACAGGATAAAGCTCTGGATGATGTTCTTGCGGTCGCCCAGGAACATGTGCTCGGTGCGGCACAGGCCGATGGCCTCGGCGCCAAACTCGAGTGCGAGCGCGGCATCCTCGGGGTTGTCGGCGTTGACGCGCACGTGGTTGGCGTGACCGTCGGTCTCGTCCAGGCGAATCTCGTCTGCCCAGGACAGAATGGTGTCCAGGTCGCCGGTGAGCTCAGCGGAGACCAGATCGACGGCGCCATCGACGACAATGCCCTGGGTGCCGTCGATGGAGATGATGTCGCCCTCGTGAAGCACGCGGTCGCTGCCCTCGATGCGCACGACCTTCTCGGCGGCGTCAATATGGAAGCGCTCAACGCCGCAGACGCAGGGCGTACCCATACCGCGGGCGATAACGGCGGCATGGCTCGTCTTGCCGCCGTGGCTGGTAAGGATGCCCTCGGCAGCGACCATGCCCTTCAAGTCATCGGGGTTGGTCTCCCAGCGAACCAGAATGACCTTGTGGCCCTCGTTGGCGCGCGCGACGGCATCGTCGCTCGAGAACACGACCTCGCCCACGGCGGCGCCGGGGCTGGCGTTAAGGCCGCAGGCCAGGGCCTCGTACTTCTTGGAGGAATCGAACTGCGGATGCAGAAGCTGGTCGAGCTGCGCCGGATCGATGCGACTCACGGCCTCCTCGCGGGTGATGAGGCCCTCTTCGACCATCTCGATGGCGATGCGCAGCGCGGCGGTTGCGGTACGCTTGCCCACGCGGGTCTGGAGCATCCAGAGCTTACCCTGCTCGATGGTGAATTCGATATCGCACATATCGCGGTAATGATCCTCGAGCGTCAGGAAAACGCGCTCGAGCTCCTCGCCAGCGGACTCGAGGCCCGGGGTGGTCTTGAGGTCGGCGATGGGCTCAGTGTTGCGGATGCCGGCGACGACATCCTCACCCTGGGCGTTAACCAAAAAGTCACCGTAGAACTCCTTGGTGCCATCGGCCGGATTGCGCGTAAAGGCGACGCCGGTCGCAGAGGTCTCGCCTTTGTTGCCAAAAGCCATGGCCTGGACGTTGACGGCGGTACCGAGCTCGTCGGAAATGCCATGCTGTTTGCGGTAGATGCAGGCGCGCTCGTTCATCCAGCTGCCAAAGACGGCCTGGATGGCAAGGCGCAGCTGGAGCTCCGGATCGTGCGGGAAGACGGGTTTGCCGTCGACAACCTCGAGCTCGGGATACAGGGCAGCCTCGACGTTCTCGGAGAAGATGCCCTTGAAGGTCTCGACGAGCTCCTGCAGGTCCTCGGCCGAAAGCTCGGAATCGACGCGAACGCCGGCGACCAAGCGAGCCTGGGTCAGGGCGTTCTCAAACAAGTCGGCATCGACACCCATAACGACGTTGGAGAACATCTGGATAAAGCGGCGGTAGCTATCCCAGGCAAAACGCGGGTTTTGCGTCTGGGCAATGAGGCCCAGAACGGAGTCGTCGTTAAGGCCCAAGTTTAGGACCGTGTCCATCATGCCGGGCATGGAGAACGGAGCACCCGAGCGAACCGACACGAGCAGCGGGTCGGATGCGTCACCAAGCTTCTTGCCGCAGCGGGCCTCGAGATCGGCCTCGGCGGCAACGATCTCATCGAGTGCGCCTTCGGGCCACACGTTGCCGGCACCGGAGTACTCGACACAGGTTTGGCAGGTAATGGTAAAGCCACCGGGAACCGGCAGGCCGATGCGGCTCATCTCGGCAAGATTTGCACCCTTGCCGCCAAGCACGAAGTTCATGGACTTGTCGCCCTCAGTGACACAGGTGCCCTGGGCGTCGGTTCCAAAACGGTAAACCCTCTTGCAATCGCTCACGATACTCCCCTTCCATGCGCTGTCGCGCACGACCGTGGTAACGAATCGACCCGCCGGATGCGAGCCGTGAGGGTACTATACGGCGGGTATTGGAAGTGCTTGCGTAGAGGGTGCGAGGTTTGGTAAACGTGGTAAAACTGACGGTAAACGGTAGATAAAGGTGGTTACCTTATGAAGATACCAGTGTAGGAGAATTGCAGGTTAACTGAAAGAACTTTGCTAAATCGCTTTACCATAAGTAGCTAATTTGGGACGGGGCTTTTTTTGCTACCCCGTCGGCAATCGGCCAAAAAGCTCGCGGCCTCAGCCGGGGTAGCTAAAAAAGCCCCGTCCCAAATTAGCTACTTTTGTTGGGCTCGGCGAGCGGCACGACGGGCTCGAGCTTCTTGGATTTCCTCCAAATGACCGATGATCTCGGATGCACTCTCCTCAATCGCCTTACCGTCGGTACGCACCACAAAGCAGCCTAGGCGCTTCATGAGGGCACGGGCTTCCTCAAGCTCGCTGCGCACACTCTCGGGCTCGGCATAGGAGCCGGCGACGGCGCGGGCGTAGTCATCGCCCAAGCGGCTGTCGCGAATCTCAGAAATTACGTCAACGGTCGAAATCAGGCCGAACAGGCGCATCGGGTCGACCTCGTAAATCGACTTCGGCGGCTCCATGCCGTGCGCCAGCGGAACGTTTGCGACCTTGTAACCCTGATAGGCCAAATACATCGACAGCGGCGTTTTGGACGTACGCGACACGCCCAGCAGCACGATATCGGCCCCCGAAAGGTCGTCGCAACCGCGCCCGTCATCGTGCTCAACGAAATACTCCATAGCCTCAATGCGGTGGAAATAGCGGTCATCCGTTTTGTGAATAACGCCCGCAACGCCCTTGGGCGGCACACCGATGAGCGACGACAGCACGGCAAGGGTCGGACCGATCAGGTCGACAGAGCGAATATGCAGCATACCCAGGTAATCGAGCACGCGGGCGCGAAGCGCCGGATCGACGATAGTGTGGAACACGGCGATATCACGATGGTCCGCATCGACGCGCGGGCCCACAAACGACTTGACCTGCTCCACCGAGTTCACTTTGGGCAAGCGCAAGAGACGAAAAGCCCCTTCATCAAATTGCCCGGACGCCGCAAGCACCACCTCACAAGCGGTATCACCGAGCGAGTCGGAGATAACGATAACGGTGGGACGAGCGGTGACCGGGCAATCCATGCGGGGCTCCTTTTGCGCTTATGCGCAGGCTGGCTTACTTTTTGCGGGCAAGCTCACCGATGTTGGCGATGCCAGAGAAAACGGCCTCGAAGCGGTTGAGCAGCTTAAGGCGATTATCGCGGAGCTGCTCGTCCTTGTCCATGACCATAACCTCGTCGAAGAAGCGGTCGATGGGGGCACGCAGGGCGGCAAGGGCGGCAAATGCGGCCGGGTAATCCTCGGCAGCAAGGGCGCCATCGACAGCGGTCTGAGCAGCCTCGGAGGCATCGGCAAGCGCGAGCTCGGCCTCACCCATCAGGCTGCGATCGTACTCCATACCCAGCTCGGGCTTGGAGATGTGCGCGGCGCGGGCATAGGCAGTAGCCAGGTTGTCGAAGGTCTCGGCATCGTTCTTACGAGCCTCGTCGAGCGCGGCGCAGCGGGCGAAGAAGACGGACGGAGCGATGATGTGCACCGCGGAGACGGCGGCGACGGTATCCGCCGGAATCTTCTCGTCGCGGGCCATGCTCACCAGACGGCCGTGGAAGAAGTCACGGACCTGCTGGGCGACCTCGGCGGCGTCGAACTCGATGCCCTGCTCGCTATAGAGCTCAAGGGCAAAGTCGATGAGCGTCGTGGGGTCGATCGGCAGACGATCGCGCAGGATGTTGATAATGCCGATAGCGGCGCGACGCAGCGCGTACGGGTCGGAAGAGCCGGTCGGGGGCTCACCGATGGCAAAGATACCGGCAATGGTATCGAGCTTGTCGGCACAGGCCACGATGCAGCCAGCGGTGCCCTCGGGCAGCTCATCGCCGGCAAAGCGGGGACGATAGTGATCGCGAATGGCGTGGGCGACCTCGTCGTTCTCCCCCATCGCAGTCGCGTAATAGCCACCCATCACGCCCTGCTGGCTCGTAAACTCGACGACGGCGTTGGAAACCAGGTCGGCCTTGCACAGGTGCGCGGCGCGAGCGGCATCGGCAGCGAGGTGGGCGCCCAGATGGGCCTCGCGGGCAATAGCGAGCGCGAGCTGCTCAATGCGCTCGGACTTGGCGAGCACGCTGCCGAGCTTCTCCTGGAAGGCAACCTTGGCCAGACGCTCACGGAACTCGTCGAGGGAGATCTTCAGGTCCTCCTCGTAGAAGAACTTGGCATCGTCCAGACGGGCGCGCACGACGCGCTCGTTGCCGTCGATCACACGATCGGCATTCTCGGGCTTGCTGTTGGAGACGACCACGAACTCACGCGTGAGCTTGCCCTCGCCGTCATAGATCGGGAAGTAGCGCTGGTTGGTGAGCATGGACTCGCAGATGATCTCGTGCGGGACCTTGAGGAACTCCTCGTCGAAGGTACCGACGAGCACCGTCGGCCACTCGCAGAGGTTAATGACCTCCTCGAAGACCTTCTTGGGCGTATCGACATGGCAGCCAGGGCGAGCGGCCTCGACCTCGGCAATACCGGCAAGGATGGCCTCGCGACGACGCTCGGCAGAGAGCACGCCGGCGTCCTCGAGCACCTGCTCGTAGACGGCGGGGCTGGCGACAACATGGTCACCGGCGCCCAGCACGCGATGTCCGCGCGTGGTATTGCCGCTCGTCACATCGGCAAACGTCACGGGCACAACGTCCTCGCCCATAAGGCAGCAGATCCAACGGACCGGACGCACAAACGTAGCGTGCTCGTGGCCCCAGCGCTGGCTACGGTAGTTGGGCCACTGCAGGCCTGCGATCGTCTTCTCGCACAGGGCCGTCAGAATAGGGGTAGCCGGCACGGAGGGAATGTTCTTCTCGGCGAATACGTACTCGCGACCGTCGGTATCCTCACGACGGATCAGGTCCTCGGCAGCCACACCGCACTTGCGAGCGAAGCCCTGGGCGGCCTTGGTGGCGTTGCCGTCGGCATCGAAGGCAATGTTTGCCGCAGGGCCGCGCTTGACCTCGTGGACCTCATCGGTCGCGGTGGCGACGTTGGTCACGAGCGCAGCCAGACGACGCGGGCTCGAGATCACGCGGACCTCGCCATGGGCCAGGCCGGCCTCGTCGAGGCCCTTGGCGATCATATCGCCAAGCTGCTTGACGGCATTGTTCAGCGGTGCGGAGGGCATTTCCTCCGTACCGATCTCAAACAGGAAATCCTTAGCGTCTGCCATGGCTTACGCCACCTCGCCTTCCTGGTCGGCATTCTCGTTAACTCCGGCGACCTCGGCCATATAGGCCTCGCAGCACGCCTTGGCGACGGCGCGGACGCGCAGGATGTAGTTGGCGCGCTCGACTGCGGACAGGGCGCCGCGGGCATCGAGCAGGTTGAAGGCATGGCTGCACTTCATGACGCAGTCGTATGCGGGCAGCGGCAGCTTGCGCTCCAGACAGGAGTGGCACTCGGCCTCGTAGTCGTCAAACTTCTGACGCATCATCTCGACGTTAGCGACCTCAAAGTTGTAGGCGCTAAACTCGCGCTCGTTCTCCAGGAACACGTCACCATAGGTCATGGGCGTGCCGTCGGGCAAATAGCTCCACACCAGGTCATAGACGGAGTTGACACCCTGGGCGTACATGGCGATGCGCTCCAGGCCGTAGGTGATCTCGACGGGCACGGGGTCGACCTCGATGCCGCCCACCTGCTGGAAGTACGTAAACTGCGTGACCTCCATGCCGTTGAGCCAAACCTCCCAGCCAAGGCCCCAGGCGCCGAGCGTCGGGCTCTCCCAGTCGTCCTCGACAAAGCGGACGTCATGGTCGTTGGGGTCCAGGCCAATAGCGGCAAGAGACCCCAGGTAAAGCTCCTGGGCGTTGACCGGCGAGGGCTTGATGAGCACCTGGAACTGATAGTAGTGCTGCATGCGGTTGGGGTTCTCGCCGTAGCGGCCGTCGGCGGGACGGCGGCAGGGCTGCGCATAGCAGGTGCGCCACTCGGCAGGACCGAGCGAGCGCAGCGTGGTCGCGGTATGGAAGGTACCGGCACCGACCTCGGAGTCATAGGGCTGCATAATGACGCAGCCCTGCTCGCCCCAGTACTGCTGGAGGCGCAGGATGATGTCTTGGAAGGAAAGCGATGAAGCGTTCATGCCTCTAATATCCCCTCGTCGAAACGATTACACGGTTAGGTACTGTACTATAGCGGTTTTTAGTCGATAGCGCCCAGACGGTTGAGCGGCCAGTAACGCACGAGCGCCACGGCGATCAGGTCCGAACGGTCGACCGGGCCAAAGTAGCGTGAGTCGGCTGAGTTCTCGCGGTTGTCGCCCATCACCCACACGCACCCGTCGGGGACGGTGTAGGGATAGCTCACCTGAGCACCAGGCGCCTGGACCGACAGTGGCCAGCTCATGCCCGTCGTATAGTCCTCGTCGAGCGCTTGGCCGTCAACGACCACCTTGCCGTCCTGCAGGTTGACCGTCTGGCCGGCCGTAGCGATGACCCGCTTGACGAGCACATCGTGCTCAGAGGTGCCATCGGGGTTGTGGAACACCACAATATCGCCCTGTTTGACAGGCTGGCCGAGCTCAAGCGTCACCTTTTGCGCCAGGATCTGGTCGCCAATCTCAATCGTGGACTCCATGGAACCGGTGGGCACCACAAAGGGCTCGACCACAAAGGTGCGAATCAAGAAGGTGGCCACGAGCGCGATTGCGACGACCACGACCCACTCAAACGCACCCTTTAGCATGGAATGCTGCGACGGAACCATTCTCACTCCTCGCTCTGCGAATACGAAGCGTCCAAAATCTCCTGCGCGTACGCGCGTTCCTTAGGCGTAAGCCGCGCCGTCTCGATCAGATCGGGACGCCAGCGACAGGTGCGCTCGATGGCGTTCTTGCGGCGCCAGGCGTCAACCTTGGCGTGGTCACCACTTACAAGCACGGGAGGCACGCCCTCGCCGTTAAACTCGGCAGGACGGGTGTACTGCGCGTACTCGAGCAGGCCTCCGTCCTCGGCGGTCGAGAATGATTCGTCAACGTTGCTCATCTCGTCACCAAGCGCGCCGGGAATCAGACGCACGACGGCGTCAGCAACAACCATAGCAGGCAGCTCGCCGCCCGTGAGCACATAGTCGCCGATCGACAGGCGCTCGTCGGCATATGCATACGCGCGCTCATCGACACCCTCGTAGCGGCTGCACACAAACAGCAGGCGCTCGCTTTGGAGCAGGCGCTCGGCTACATGCTGCGTAAAAGGCTCACCGCAGGGCGTAAAGAACACCACGGTGGGCTTGGGACCCTCAGAGCTGATGGCCTCGATGGCCTCAGCGATGGGCTCGACCTTCATGAGCATGCCCTGACCGCCGCCGTACGGCTCGTCATCGACGGTACGATGGCGATCGTGCGTCCAGTCGCGCAGGTTATACGCCTTAAAATCAAAAAGGCCGGCCTTGCGGGCACGGCCCAAAATCGATGTGGACATGACAGGCTCAAACATCTCGGGAAAGACCGAAAGGGTCTCGATCAGCATGTTGTCCTCCCTACTTGTCCATATCGATCAAGCCGTCCATAACGTGGACGGATATTGCTCCCCGATCGGGAAGATCGAGCACAACTTGCTCGATCACGGGAATCAGCACCTCGCCATACCGATCACCCTCGACAACCCAAACGTCGTTGGCGGGCGTCGACATAATCTCAACGATCGTTCCGAGCGACCCAAAGCGCTCGTCAACCACCTCGCGACCCATAAGGTCGGTATAGGCGGCATCGAGTGAATCGAGCTCAAAGTCATCACGGTTCGCCAGAACAAAACAACCCGTGATGCCCTCGGCGGCCGTCAAGTCGTCAATGCCCTCAAACGAAACCAGATCGCCATCGCCCGTATCGGTAACGGATGTAACCGTGCAAAAGCGGTCACGCTTGAGCGCCGGTGGCGTCAGGGCGACACGCATACCCGGCTCCAATACAGAAGGAAGCCCCCGCAGCGGCTGCGCGAGGACCTCCCCCTTCCTTCCGTGCGGCTTAACCACACGGGCGATGTTTTTGTACTGGGACCTCAAGGTCCTAGCCCAGAACCTCTACCTCGACGGAAGTGTCGAGGCGAGCGGCCAGTGCACGGGCGAGCGTGCGAATGGCCTTGATGGTACGGCCGCGACGGCCAATGACCTTAGCTACGTCATCCTCGGCAACCGAAACCTCAATAGTTGAGGCATCGTCGCCATCGATAACTTCCAGGCTCACGGAATCCGGGTCGTCGACGATCTGAACAACGAGATATTCGACGAGATCGGCGATGCGATCTGAGAGCATTGCCTCACCCTCGAGCTGTGCAGCGTCAACCTCAGGCACGATTTACTCCTCGGCGCCCTCAGCGGCCTCAGCGGCAGCCTTAGCGGCCTCGGCCTCTTTGGCGAGCTGCTTCTTGGACTTCTTGACGACGGTCTCGGTCTTCTCGCCCTCGTTGGCGGCCTTGACCAGGGCGGCGACAGCGTCGGTGAGCTGAGCGCCCTTGGACTGCCAGTCGGCGATCTTCTCGAGATCGAGGTTGATGGTCTTGGGGGCGGTCATCGGGTTGTAGCGGCCAACCTCCTCGATGATACGACCGTCACGCGGGGCGCGGGAATCGGCGACGACGACACGGTAGTACGGACGCTTCTTAGCGCCGTGACGAGCAAGGCGAATCTTGACTGCCAAAGGAAACTCCTCCAACCAAGCAGCTTTAGGCTGCAACTACAAACAAACAGTTGAACATAATACGCCATCGACGCGGGCAGGTGAAGTCCGTGAGACCAACTTCTTCGGTGTAATCGAAGGCAAATCCATATCTTAGACAAGAATTCGCGATTTGCAAGCACATCCACGCACCCCACATGAGCTGCGCGGTATACTCATGCCATGAAAAGATGCGAACATACATACGGTTATGAGGATACTGCGGGCGTCACGCCGCCGCCCTGGACGGGTCCGGCGGTGGGTCTGATGGATCTCGATGCGTTTTTTGCGAGCGTGGAGATGCTCGATCATCCCGAGTGGCGCGGCAAGCCGCTTATCGTGGGCGGAGACGCCGAATCGCGCGGCGTCGTCTCCACCTGCTCATACGAAGCACGCCGCTTTGGCGTGCACTCCGCCATGCCCTCGGCCGAGGCGCGCCGCCTCTGTCCGCAGGCCATTTGGACACACGGGCATTTCGATCGCTACCACGAGGTCAGCGCACAGGTCATGAATATTCTTGCCGACGAGACACCACGCGTTGAGCGCGTGTCCATCGACGAGGCCTTTATCGACATCACGCCGGGCCGCTTTGCGCCCGAGGACCCACTGCTCGTCGTACGACGCATCAGTGATCGCGTGGCGGCACTGGGGGTGACCTGCTCCATCGGCGTCGGTTGCAACAAAACGGTAGCCAAGATTGCAAGCGAGCGAGACAAGCCGTTTGGGCTTACGGTCGTACGCCCGGGAACTGAGCAGCGTTTTCTGGCGCCGTTACCTGTTTCTGCGATGAGCGGTATCGGGCGCTCGGCCGAGGAGCGGCTGCGCCGCATGCGGATTTACACGCTGGGCGAGCTGTCGCGCGCACCGGAATCCACACTGTCTGCGATTTTTGGCGTTAACGGCGAGCGCATGCGCCAGCGTGCGTTGGGGCTCGAGGTTTCCGAAGTCACGAGCCTCGATGAAGAGCGTGAGGTCAAGTCGGTAAGCAATGAGCGCACCTTTGCGAAAGATTTGACCGAGCGCGGGGACATCGAAGCGGCGATTGCTCTATTGGGCGAATCCGTCGGACGTCGCCTGCGCCGCCAGGGGCTTACCGGCGCCACGGTGACGCTCAAACTTAAGTACTCGTACGGCAGCGGTCGCTCGGCACAGCGACGACTCCCCCATCCCACCGACGACGAGAACATCTTTGTGGCGGTAGCGATCGAGTTGCTCGACAACATCTGGCAGGAAGGAATGCATGTACGCCTTGCCGGCATAGGCATGAGTGACTTCAATCATCAAGGCGGCATACAGACCGACCTGTTTTGCGAAGTCGACGACCGCGGAGCCCAATCCAGCGACCGCCGTGACCTCTCCGTCGCCATCGACGCAGTCCGAGACAAGTTCGGCGACACCGCCCTATCCTTCGGGCGCCAATCACGCTTCTCCTCCCACTAAGTAGTCAATTTGGGACGGGGCTTTTTTAGCCACTTTAGATTGTCAGGGTAGTACGGGGTAGCTAATTTGGGACGGGGCTTTTTTAGCTACCCTTCAGCTGGCAGCGAATCACCCGGGGCCGGAATAAAACTCAACCGATTTGTAGGGTTAGCTAAAATAGCCCCGTCCCAAATTAGCTACCCAACCCATACCTGACGCGGTCGCAACACAGACCTCGTCCAAAATGAGCTATTTTTTGACTTTGACCTTTTGTATGGTGCAGTGTCCAATGCCCGTAAGACGGACGATCTGTTTAATCGAAAAGCCCTCGCTCTTCAAAGTACGAATGCAGGCATCGCGCGCCCCCTTTGGCAAAGCCTTAAGGTGATGAGGCTCGTACGGCTTAAGAAGAGCCAGCGCAAACTCCAGCGCATCTGCCTCGCTCACATGAGCGCCGTCACGGAAGCAATAGCGATTGGGCTCACCCGAGGTGCTGAAGGCAAAAAATCTCTGAGAGTCACCAAGCAACCCGAGAACGCAATCCGTTTTGCGGATACCCGGATATCCCATATACTCGCGAAAGCTGCTCCATCGATACAGCGAAGCGGTCCCAATCCTCGCCTTCGCGGGATTGTCGTGAATGTATCTCACGCAGTTGAGCAGCTGATCGTCATCGAGGATCGGCACACTCTTAAATCGATCCTGGAAAACAGGCCCCTTCCTGCCTGTCTTTGAGTTGAAATACATGGCATACGCCGTCGTAATCGAATGCATGCAATCGCTCAGATGAACATGCTCGTCGTCAAGCAGAAGATGAATATGGTTATCCATAAGGCACCACGCGATGACATCCACTTTAAACTTCTGGCATTTCGAAGCAATCAGCCGAATCAGATAGAGCCGATCTTCGTCATCCTCAAATATGAGTTGGTCGGCACATCCCTTTTGGACGACATGGTAAAAACCATATACAGAGATTTCTCGCGCAGTCCGAGTCATACGCATCCCCTCCTCTACAGATAACAATTACGTTACCCGAGCCAGAGTAGAAAAAAACGTACTGGGAGCTATAAATCGCGATGTTCGGCGAACGGTAGGTAGTAGCTAAAAAAGCCCCGTCCCAAATTAGCTACTTTTGGGCAAAAAGAAAGCCGGGCGGCCGCGGAAAAACGCGACTGCCCGGCGAAATACTTGAGGGTAGCTAAAAAAGCCCCGTCCCAAATGAGCTACTAGAGGAGGTCCAGGGAGAGCTGGGGAGCATCGCCCCAGAGCTTTTCGAGGCGGTAGAACTCACGCGCCTCGGGGGTGAAGACGTGGACGACAACCGAACCGTAGTCCATGAGCATCCAGGTCTTCTGCTCGCGGCCCTCAATGGAAAACGGGTGTTCGCCGCAAGCCTCGGCGACCTTCTCCTCAATCTCGTCGACGATGGAATCAACCTGGCGGTTGTTGGTGCCGGTAGCAAGGACAAAGTAGTCGCACACATCGGAAAGCTCAGTCAGGTCGAGCACCTGAACGTCCTCGCCTTTCTTGTCGTAGGCGGCCTGCGCGGCAGCGCGGGCGACATCCTCGGCGGCGACACCGCTGGCGGAGAGCGTCGCGGCAGTGCGGTCGGACGTGGCCACGAAACTCTTGTGCTCCGCACCTTCAAGAATCTGCTCGTCGGTCATGGTCTCATCGGCCATGGAATACCTCTTTCTAGACGCACCCGAGCTAGCGCAGCTGGGCGTAATGGTTGTAAATCGTAATAGCCGTGGGATAAAGATAGCGCCCGGACTGGATCACATAGACCAGACCCTGCGCAAAACAGGAGAAGAACAACTCGTCGAGCGAGGACTTCCCCACCATCTTGCGCAGCGCATGGGCATAATCGCCGTGGCGGTTGGGTTCGATGGCATCGGCCACAAAGACCACCATATCGAGCGGCGTCATGTCGCAAGCGCCCACGGTGTGACGGTCGACAGCCTGAAAGACCGCCGGCGACAGCTCGGGAAAAAGTTGCGGAAGCTCATAGGCGGCAACCGGGCCATGCAAAAGCGGCGTCGCGGCAGACGGAGAGCCGGCAATCTTAATGCCATAATGCAGAGCGCGCGTGACCAGCTCGTCGTCGGAGAGCACTTTGTCCCAGTCATGGATCAGGCCGGCGGCAGCGGCATCAAAGCGGTCGACACCGTATACCTCGGCTAGGTGCAGCGCCGTCTCGGCAACCCCGAGCGAATGCACGTAGCGCTTACGCTTATCCTTCATGCGCACATCGAGCAACTCGTGGATACGCGTCAAGAGCGCGCGCTCGTCGCCCTCAAACTGATCTTCTACCGACAACGTTTCCCCCCGTCAATCAAAATCGTCTTGCCCAAGATCGGCATACAGGCCGCGTTTACGGATATAGCCGAGCACGGACTCGCTCGTAAGATAGCGCACGCTCATGCCGCGGGCAACCCGCTTGCGAATGTTGGTCGAGCTAATCGCCAGCGCCGGAATCTGAATATAGCGCACATCGAATGGCAGCCCCGATTCCTTAATCCTCGACCGGGCCGTATCGATGTCAAAGCCGGGGCGTGTCGCAGCGATAAAGGTTGCCAGTTCGGCAATCTCGTGAGCATTGTGCCAGGTCACAATATCGATAATCGCATCGGCACCCGTAATAAAGTAAAGCTTCACCTGTGGTGGGTAATACTCGCGAAGGGCACGCAGCGTATCGGCTGTATAGGTGACACCGGCACGATCGATCTCGAAGCGGCTTGCCAAAAAGGCCGGGTTCGCGGCAGTCGCGAGGACCGTCATGGCATAACGGTCCTCAGCAGGCGTCACCGGTTTGTCGAGCTTAAAGGCAGGAGAGCCGGCCGGCATAAAAAGCACAGCGTCCAAGTCGAGCGACTCGCGAGCCTGCTCGGCGGTAACCAAGTGCCCGTAATGAATCGGGTCAAAGGTGCCGCCCATAATGCCAAGCCGAAACTCGTGCCCATCCTTGATGGGCAGCTCAGGCAATCCGATTCCACCGCGCAGCGACATGGCTTACTCGCCCTCCGGGGTCTCAATAACGTCGACTTCGGTAGCGCCTTCGGAGCCCTCGGTGACATGAGCCACGTCCGCACCCTCGGCCGCTACGTCAATAACCTCAACGCCTGCATCCTCGAGCTCGTCCTCGAACTCCAAGAAGTCCTCGGCGCCCTCAAAGTCAAAGGCGCGCTGGCAAATGCGAACCTCGTCGCCCGCACGGCAACCGGCCTTCTCGAGCGCGTCGTCGACACCCATGCGCGCAAACTTATGCTGCAGGTAGATGACAGCTTCCTCATTTTCCCAGTCGGTCTGGATAACCATGCGCTCGATCGCGCGACCGACCACGCGGAAAGCACCGGGCTCTTCCTCAACAATGCGGAAGCGCTTCTCGCGCTGCAGACGGCGACGCTCCCACTCCTCGTCGCGCAGATCGACCGGCTCATCAGAGACCGCAAGCTCCGCGCGGAGCTTAGCCACCTGCTCGCCCACGGCAAGCATCAGCGTGTTGAGGCCGGCACCCGTAACGGCGGAAACGGCAAAGAACATATGGCCGTCGTCGAGCGCCGCGCGCTTAAGGTCGGCAATCTTGTCGGCCGTGCCCGGCGCATCGCACTTGTTGGCGACGACGATCTGCGGACGCTCCGAGAGCTCGGCACCATACTGCTCGAGCTCACGGTTAATGATGCGATAGTCCTCAACCGGATCGCGATCCTCAAAACCGCCCGTCATATCGACAACGTGCATGATCAAAGCAGTGCGCTCAATATGGCGCAGGAACTGGTGACCCAGGCCCTTGCCTTCACTCGCACCCTCGATGAGACCGGGGACGTCGGCAACGACGTAAGAATATTCGCCGGCACGCACCATGCCCAGATTGGGCACGAGCGTGGTAAACGGGTAGTCGGCAATCTTGGGACGGGCGGCACTCATACGCGCGATGAGCGAGGACTTGCCCACCGAGGGAAAGCCCACGAGCGCGGCATCGGCCATAAGTTTCATCTCGAGCTCGATCCAGTGCTCCTCGGCAGGCTCACCCAGCTGGGCAAACGCGGGCGCGCGGCGCACCGACGTCACAAAGTGGGTGTTGCCCAGACCGCCGGCCCCACCGGGCGCCACGACAACGCGCTCGCCATCGTGCACCAGGTCGGCAATCTCGAACATCGGGGTCTGCGTCTCGGGATCGAGCTCGCGGACTACGGTGCCCATGGGAACTTTCAAAATCAGGTCCTCGCCGCTCTTGCCATTGCGACGGGCACCCTGGCCGTGCGTGCCGCGCTCGGCACGGAAGTGATGCTTAAAGCGGTAATCGATCAGCGAAGACAGCTGAGCATCGGCCTGGATGACGACATTGCCGCCACGACCGCCGTCGCCGCCATCAGGGCCGCCCTTGGGAACAAATGCCTCGCGCCTAAACGACATGCATCCGGCTCCGCCGTCGCCGCCGCAAACGTTAATGCGGCTGATATCGGTGAACTGTGACAACAGAATCGCCTCCTACAAAAAAGAGGGAGACCCTTGAATCCTAAAACTCAAGTGCCTCCCACATATGTGCTCTATGAAGGGTGAATTACGCGTTCGCGAGCGGGCGTACGCTGACCCTGTGCTTGATACCCTTGTGGAACTCAACGGTACCGTCGACCAGCGCGAACAGTGTGTCGTCCTTGCCACGGCCAACGTTCGCACCCGGGTGGATGTGCGTGCCATGCTGACGGACGAGAATCGTGCCCGTGGTTACCGTCTGGCCGGCGAAGCGCTTCGTGCCAAGGCGCTGACCGCGGGAGTCACGGCCATTACGGGAGGAACCGAGTCCTTTTTTGTGTGCCATTGTGTATACCTACTCTTTCGTTACGAGTGTAATCTACTCGGCGACGGGAGCCTCGGCAACAGCCTCAGCCTCTGCCTTGACAGCCTTCTTGGCGCGGGAGGTAGCCTGAACCTTCACGATCTTCAGCTTGGTGAGCTGCTGACGGTGACCCTTCAGACGACGATAGCGCTTACGCTTGTGGAACTTGAAGACCAGCTGCTTCTCGCCCTTGAACTGCTCAACGATCTGAGCGGTAACCTTGGCCTTGGCCAGCTTGTCGGGATCGGTGACGATCTTCTTACCATCGTTGAGGAAGATGACCGGCAGGGTGACCTTGTCGCCCTCATTGCCCTCGATCTTCTCGACGGTGATGACATCGTCGGTGGCGACCTTGTACTGCTTGCCGCCCGTGTTAACGATTGCGTACATGTTTACTTGCCCTTCATGCATCAGTTAGTGCAACAGCTGAATATAGTAGCAGGCGATAATACCCCCGTCAACGAGTATGTGGAGCAAATCCACAAGTTCGCACAGGTATGGGGCTGACGAGTCGGCCCTCGTCGTCTTCGCATGCTTGATTCTGACGCTCGACATCGTAGGAGCAGATGGTCACGAGGTCTTGCATACCGGTGGAAACAATAGGTGCATCGACGCCCGGGGTCAAGCCCTGCAACAAAACATCAGCAGCAGAAAGCAAAATTTCCGGACGCATGGAGCCCTCGTTGTCGGCATGGGTGTCGAGCATGAGCACCAGATGGTCCGGGCGCTCCCCCGCCTTAAGCTCGTAGCCCACGAGCGTATGGTCCAAGTCCAGGCGCTTGCTCTTTTTGCCGCGCGCATAATCGATGCCGTGGGCCGCACGCAACGTGTCAATCGCGGCACGCACCTCATCGGCGCTCACGGGTGACTCAGGGTCCAGGTGCAGGTCGATGCGGTACGACAGGCGCGTGAGCTGGGCCGTGAGCGCCGGCGTGCGCACGTCGATGTAGGCGGCCTCGATGGGCGCCAAATCGGCCGGAGATGCCGCGGCCAGGCGCCCAAAGGCCTCGTCGAGCGCGACGAACTCGGTCATAAACAGGTCATACCACTCGCAGGTTGACGACGTGCCCACGGGCAGCGCCGACGAAAAGCCCACGCGCATGTGCGGCGAGAAGCCCTGCGTCACGGCATAAGGCAGACCCGCGCGACGCACGATACGCTCAATGGTATGGATTAGTTCCAAATGGCCCAGGTACTTAAGGCGGTCGCGCTTGCCGTAGCGAACGCGAAGCCTAAAGAGCGTGGGGTTGTCGGTCAAGCGCTCACTCATGCGCGATCACCCATCAATACGTTCTTGGCGTGGAGCGTGGGGCAGATTCCGCAGCCGGTGCACGACGTGCGGGTGCAGTCGGGGGTCGTGACACCCTCCAGCGAGCGACGGTACTCGCGCTCGAGGAAGCCACGCGAGCAGCCGGGGCTCACGTGCTCCCAGGGCAGATGCCAGTCCAGCTCGTAGGGCAGGTGCACGAGCTCGTTGAGGTCGATGCCGTTTTTGGCCGCGGCCTCCTTCCAGTTATCGAGCGAGAAATGCTCCACCCAGGCGTCAAAACGCGAACCGGCACGCCAGGCATCGATGATGACAGGCGTCATGTCGCGGCCTGCACGAGACAGCGCCGCCTCGATAAGCGAGGTCTCGGCATCGTGGTAGTGCACGCGGACCGCACGGTTGCGAACACTCGTAATGAGGAGCTTCTGACGGCGTTTGACGTCGTCGTAATCGAGCTGCGGGCACCATTGGAAAGGCGTGGCGGCCTTGGGAATAAACACCGACACCGAGATGGACACCGAGATGGAGCCGCGGCGCGCCTTGGGTACCACGGAGCGGCCGAGCTCGAGCACATGGTCGGCCAGGTTGGCGATGGCCACGATATCCTCATCGCGCTCACCGGGAAGACCCATCATAAAGTAGAGCTTCATGCGGTTCCAGCCGGCCTCGAAGGCCGCCTTGGCCGCGCGGTCCACGTCCTCCTCGGTCACATTCTTGTTGATGATGTCGCGCATACGCTGGCTACCGGCCTCGGGGGCAAACGTCAGGCCGCCCTTCTTTTCGCCGGCGACCGACTCGGCCATATCCACGCCAAACGAATCCAGGCGCTGCGAGGGAATGGACACGCGAATGCCCGTATCTTCCAGGCGGCGGTTGAGCCTGCCAAGCACGTCGCGGATGCAGGAGTGGTCGGTGGTCGAAAGCGAGGTAAGCGACACCTCGTCATAGCCGGTCTTTTCCAGGCCCTGGATCACCGAGGACACGATCTGGTCTGCCGAACGCTCGCGTACCGGGCGATACGTCATGCCGGCCTGGCAAAAACGGCAGCCGCGAGCGCAGCCGCGCAGGATCTCGATAGACAGGCGATCGTGAACGAGCTGCGCATAGGGCACGCACGACTGCGACAGCGGATTAGTAGCGCCAAAGTCCTCGACGACGCGCTTGTAGACCACCGGCGGGACGTCCTTACCCTCACGCGGCACGGTGTAGCCGTGCGGTGAGCAGGGTTCGTCATAGCGCACCTCGTACAGCGACGGCACGTAGGTACCGGAGACGGTCGCGAGCCGCTCGACAATCTGGGCGCGCGGGACGCCCTCGTCACGCAGGCGGCGATGCAACTGGCAGATCTCGAGCAGCGACTCCTCACCCTCGCCAATCAGGATGGCATCGAAGAAGGCCGCATACGGCTCGGGGTTATAAACCGAAGGTCCGCCGGCGACGACGATGGGATCGTCCTCGGTGCGGTCAACAGCCAGCAGCGGAATGCCGGCGAGGTCGAGCGCCTCGAGAAAGTTTGTCACGGCCATCTCGTGCGGCACGTGCATACCGACGATATCAAACGAGGCCACGGGCGCTGCGCCCTCGAGCGACAGCAGCGGGATACCGGCCTCGCGCATGGCATCGCCCATATCGGGCCACGGCACATAACCGCGCTCACAGGAGATGCCCTCGGCCTGGTTAAGGATGTTGTACAGGATGGCGATACCCTGGTTGGGCAGGCCGACCTCGTACACGTCCGGGTAAATCATGCAGCAACGATAGTCGGCATCGGCCTTGGAGAGCGTACCCCACTCGTGGTCGATATAGCGACTCGGCTTTTCGACCTTCGCGAGCAGCGGCTCGATCAAATGAAAACAGTCTTGGTATGGAACGCGCAAAAGAAACCCCTAAGCAGCGAGATCGGAT
Organism: Collinsella sp. LCP19S3_A7; assembly: GCF_052121995.1. Lineage (NCBI taxonomy): Bacteria > Bacillati > Actinomycetota > Coriobacteriia > Coriobacteriales > Coriobacteriaceae > Collinsella > Collinsella sp. LCP19S3_A7. Next base: position 99,271 of record NZ_JBQKDE010000003.1, read on the forward strand.
GCATCCTCAAAAGGATTCATGGGACGGGTAGCGCCGGCAACCGTGGTCACCAGGTCGCGGACGCGCGAGAACGTGGCGGCAACCACCTCGTTGGCACGGCTGTAGTCGATATCGCGCTCGTAGAGAGACACGAGCGCACGACCCATGCCATAGGTGCCGACGGCGGCGGAGAGTGCCTTGACGGCAAACCCAATATGCGGCGTCTGCTTTACCAGGGCGCGAGTGACGGCGCGCATTACCAAGCCGCCGGCAAGCACGCCCGCGACCTCGTAGCCGCGCTCGGGCTTAATGCCGCGCCCAAAGATGGCCGCAAGCTCAAAGAGCATGCCAACCTGTGCCAGCGCCATAACGGGATAATCGGCCCCCGGCAAAAACACCAGCGCGCCCGTCGCCATATTGGTAAGCGCGCACGAGGTGATGATGCGGTTGGCGGCGGCGATGCGCATAAAGGCAAAGTTCGCCGCAAAGGCCGTCTCCTTTTCCGTGCGGTCCAGGATCCAGCGGGCGAGTGTCTCGAGCAGATACGTCTTATCGGTGGCCGCTACCACGCCAAGCATGGGCGTGGACTCCTGGATAAAAGGCACCTCGACAGCGGACTCGGCCAGCACGCACACGGGCGCGCCGGCAATGACGAGCTCCTGTACAGCACTCTCAAGGCGCTCAGATCCGCACGAAAGCACCAGCACCACGTCGGTATCGGTCTTGGGGACGATACGCTCCTCACCCAGACGCTCAACGCGGACAATACCCGACGTCGTCTGCGGCACAAAGGCATCGCGCACCGTCTCGACCAAAAAACGCGAGGCGGTCGAATCCAGGTAGACCGAAACGCGCACCGGCGTATCGGAATCCCTCTTGGTGGTCGCGCCCATTTTAAAAGCGCGAGTCAGCTTTTCCACGGGAATCTTCATGGCAAACCCCTCCAGCGGTTACGCGGCGCCCGAACGATGCCGCCATATGGATTGTACGATACCCACCGTCAACAACTGGATCATCATCGACGACGAACCGAAGCTAATGAACGGCAGCGGAATACCGGTAATCGGCATCATGCCAATGCACATGCCGATGTTCTCGAACGTCTGAAATGCCCACATGCCGACAATACCCACGCATGACAAGCGTAGAAACAGAGACTCGCACTTAAAGGCGACGCGAATCGTCGAGAAGATGAGCAGCACGTACAGGCACAGTAACAAAAAGGAACCGCAGAAGCCGAACGTCTCTGACAAAAAGGCGAAGACGAAGTCGGTATGGAACTCGGGCAGAAAGCCGCCGGCCGACTGCGTCGCATGCCCCAGCCCCTTACCAAAGAAACCGCCCGAGCCGACCGCGATCAACGACTGCTGCAGGTTGTACGCATCGTCCGAATCGGCGTTGTCGGGGTCGATAAAGACCGTCAGACGATTCATCTGGTACTGCTTAATGAGCACATCGTGACCGAGCAGCGAATCGAAGACCGAATCGAGCGCCAGGACGAGCGCCACCAAACCCACGAGCAGAGCCAAAGTCGACAGCACCCATTCGCGGCGCGCACCGCTCATGCAGATGACGATGGCGCCCGACACCAGCACGACCAGACCCGAACCCAAATCGCCCATGGCGACAACGGCCAAAAACGGAACGGACAGCATGCCGCAGAGCTTAATGTAGTCGCGAGCGGTATCGATGCGCCCGTTGTACTGCGAGCCAAGCGTGGCCATAAAGAAGATGGTGATGAGCTTGGCAAGCTCAACGGGCTGGAATGTTAAACCGATGCCGGGAATCTTGATCCAACCCGTCATTCCCAAGCCGCCCGTGTAGGACAGGCCCGGAATCTTAGGCGAGAAGATCACGATGAGATCGATGACGAGCAGGGCCGTCGAAAAGTTGGAAATGCCGCGCAGGTCGGTGCGCCAGACGAGCACCGCCAGCACCGCGCCAATACCGATACCCAGCAGGTGACGTGAGAACGAGGCATCGGCTTTAAACTGCGAGGCGGACCAGATAATAATGGCGCCATAGGTGACGAGCGCCACAGTCGCCAACAGCACGCCGACGTGCACCTTTTGGCGAAACGTTCCGCGCGATGCGGAAATCTGCTTGTTGACGCGGTCCAGGCTGCTGCGAGAGCCGGTTTTGGTTGAGCGGAACAGGTCCGCCGGCGAAAAGTCCATCGCAACCTCCTATCGAACCGAGGAATCGCCCGTGGCCGTCGACGTGTCGGGCTCGTCATAAATCGCACCGAGGACATCGCGCACAACGTGCAGCGCGGTATCGGAGCCGCCGCCGCCCTGTTCCAAGACAGTGGCGATCACGTACTTGGGGTCATCGGCCGGCGCGTAGGCGCAAAACCACGCGTAATCATCCTCGCCGCTCTTCTCGCCCGTGCCGGACTTGCCGTAGACCGTAGGGGTCAGGGAGTTAAAGTGCGCGGCGGTCGAAGTCGACGCCGAGTAAATCACATCGTGCATGCCGTTGCGGACCAGCGCAAGATCGGCATCGTTGTTAATTTGGGCCTCAAGGCGCTTCTTTTTGCCCTTGCCGTTGTACTTGTAGGCATCGCCGTCGCCATCACGCGAGACAGCAGACAAGAACACATGCGGCACATACTGTTTGCCGCCGTTGGCAATACCCATGTAGGCGCAGGCCATCTGCAGCGGTGTCACCAGAATGTCGCCCTGGCCGATGGCGATGTTGGTCATATCGCCGGCATTCCACTTGCGGTCCTCGGCCGAGGCGTCGGTAAAGTACGACTCTTTCCACTCGGCATCGGGAATGCGGCCCGCACCCTCACTCGGCAGGTCGATGCCGCAGGTCTTGCCCAGGCCCCAACGGCGAAAGACCTCTTGCAGGCCTTCGGGATGCTGGTCGTTGTAGAAAAAGGCCTTGCCCATATCGTAGAACACGGGGTCGCAGGAGTTGGCGATACCGGACTGCAGCGTCATCGTGCCGTGGCCGGAGTGCAGCCAGCAGTACTTTCCCCAAGATTTGCCCAAGCCGGTCCAATATCCCGTGCAGTTGGTCGTTTGACTCGAAGTGTACGTGCCAAATTCGAGGCCAGCCAACGCCGAGAGGGGTTTGATGGTCGAGGCGGACATGTACTGGCCGCTAATGGCGCGGTTGAGCAGCGGATGCGAGCCCTCGTCATCGTTAAGCTCGGTCCACACGTCATTGGAAACGCCGCCGATAAAGACAGAAGGATCAAACTTGGGTTCGCTTGCCATGCCCAAGATCTCGCCATTGTTGGGGTCAAGGCACACCACGGCACCGTTGCCGGCATTGCTATGGCCCGTAGTCTTAGCAAGCTCAATGGCATTCGCCAGAGCCGTCTCGCAGGCCTGTTGAATCTTAAGATCGAGCGTAAGCTTAATGTCAGAACCGGCCTTGGCGGGAACGGCGCCGGCTTGACCGGTAACGTTACCCGAGGCGTCAACTTTCACGGTCTGCTCACCGCGAATGCCCTGCAGCAGATTTTCGTAGTAAACCTCTACGCCCGCCTGACCCACAATATCGCCCGATTGATACGAGATCTGGCCAGCCGCGCTTTCGTTGCCGTCCGACGACTTCTTGTTCTGCGCCTCGAGCTGCTCGGAGGTAATGGTACCGGTATAGCCCAAAATATGGCAGGCGGTCTCGCCATACGGGTACTGGCGCTCGGTGCGCTCAGCGATCTTCACGCCGGGAAACTCACCGGCGTGCTCCTGAATGTAGGCGACGGTAGAGCGGCGCACGTCAGTCGCGATCGTATGCAGGCTCTGCGCGCCCTCGGAATTGTCCTGGATGTTGCGCAGCACCGCGACATACGGCATGCCGAGCACGTTGGCAAGATGACGCACCAGCACCTTGTCGTCGGCAAGATCGCGATAGGCGACGACGGCGAGCGAGGGGCGGTTTTGCACCAGTGCGACGCCGTTGCGGTCCAAGATGCGGCCACGCACGGCCGGCGTGGTAACGGTACGGGTCTGATTGCTCTTGGCCTGCTTGTCGTAGTAGTCCGACGAGACCATCTGCATGCCCCACAGCTTAACGGCAAGCGCGGCAAACATGGCACCCACGCCCGTGGTGAGGATGGAAAAACGGCCCTTGAAGGCCGTGGCGGCCGTATTGCCCTCGCCCTCGGTGGCGCGCGGGGCCGTTCCGTGCTGTGTGTCGTAGGTAAAGCGGGAGTCGCCGCGGCGCATGATGACCAGCGCGACCACAATGGCCACGACCAGCGCGATACCGGCGACAACAACCGTCAACTGGGAAGACATCTATAGGCCTCCCCTATTTGAGCTTACGGGTCTTGGGCTTAAAGCGCATGCCCGTCTGACGCCCACCGCGCGCGGAGAACCCATAGCCAGACTGCGGAGCGGCGCCGGACATCAAAAACGGAATGGCAATCAAGCCCGTCAGGATCGAGGACGGCAGAGCGTGCCCAAAGATGGCCACCACAAAGCTCGTCTCCAGACCCATAAACAGCAAGATGATGCTGTAGACCACGTTGATGGCAAGCGCAAAGGCGCCCACGGTAACGCCGCGCGCGCTCGGCAAGCCGCCCGTCTGACCAGCCGCGCTGTGCACCAAAGCAAAACTGCCCACGGTCAGCAGCAGCGACATAACGCCCACCGGCACGGCGGCGGAAAGGTCGTAAAACAGACCGCTGCAAAAGCCGCACACGACGGCACGCGTAGGGTCGCCCGAAAACACGCTCAGACACACCAAGATGATCATAAAGTTGACGCGGCCGCCCGCGATGGAGATTTGCGGTGCCAGTCCCGCCTGCAGCAGCACGCAGACGATAGCGGCGATTGCAAAGGCACGGGAGCCAGTCCCCTGCTCGTGTAGATCCATGGACATGCCTCCCTATTCGCTCGATCCAGAATCGGACGCTTCGGCCGTGTCGGAATCATCATCCGATTTCTCGTCCTTAGACTGAGTCGCAGCATCGCGCGACGAGCCCTGCGGGGCACTATTGGCCGAGCTCACATCATCGTCCGAAGCCGACTGCTCGTCGGTGAGCGAGGTGATGACGAGCACTTCCTCGTTATTTTCGGCCGTGGTCTGCGCACGCACCACAATGGTGTAGTACACGTCGTTAGCCGACTTCTCGACCGAAGACACGGTGCCGAGCGGCAGTCCCTTGGGGAACACGCCACCGATGCCCGAGGTAACGATGATATCGCCCACCTTAACATCGGAGTCGACGCTCACGTACTCAAGACGCAACGTGCCATCGGGCTGGCCCTGTAGCATGCCTTGTGCGCGCGTGTCCTGCACCATGGCGGACACACCAGAGTTCTCGTCTCCAATCAGGCGCACGGTCGATGTCTTGGCCGAAACCTCGATAATCTGGCCGATGACGCCGGCCGAGCTCGTCACGGGCATGTTGATGGTAAGCCCGTCGGCAGAACCCTTATCGATGGTGACGGTCGACGTCCAGGCGTCACCCGAGGCTCCGACAATACGAGCCGCAGTGGACTTGAGGTTATAGGTCGACTGCAGGCCCACAAGACCCTCAAGGCGCTCAGCGGTCTTTTGGGCCTCGGAAAGCTCCGCGACCTTGGAAGTGAGAACCTCGTTTTGCTTCTTAAGGTCGTCGAGCGACTCCTGCGAAGCGGTGAGGTTGGAGAACACGTTGCCGATGGCATTGAATGGCGCCGCCACCGCCGAGCCAACGAAACGCACCGGAGAGGTGATTGTCGTGACGCCCGAACGCACGGCATGTATCGGCCCGGCCTCGCCCTCTCGAATGTAAAACGTGAGCAGCAACACAGAAATCAGGCTGAAAACAATCAACGGGCGCATACCCGTTGATTGTCGTTTGGTATTCAGATTTGAAGAGAAACCCGAAGATCGTGCCAAATGGAATCCACCTTTTGGAAATTAAGCATTGGTCTGGACGAAACCGCCATCAAACGCGTTGGCCTCGAGCACGCGGGCACAACCGTTTACGACGTTGTCGAGCGCCGTGGGGCTCACGTTGACCGAAACGCCTGTCTCGTCGCGCAGGCGCACGTCGAGGCCGCGCAGCAACGCTCCGCCGCCGGTCAACAGAATGCCGTAGTACATAAGATCCGAGGCAAGATCGGGCGGCGTGGCGTCGAGTGCGTCCTTGACGGCCTTGGCCATCTCGTCGAGCGGCTTATTGAGCGCACGACGAATCTCCTCGCTCTCGATGCGCACGGTCTTGGGCAGGCCCGTGATCACGTCGCGGCCATTGACCTCGACGTCAAGCTCGTCCTTGAGCGGCACGGCAGAGCCGACCTTAATCTTAATGTCCTCGGCCGTGCGCTCGCCGATGGCCAAATTGTAGGCATCGCGAACATGCGTGAGGATAGCCTGATCGAACTCGTCGCCGGCAATACGGATGGACTGCGACACGACGATACCGCCCATGGCGATAACGGCAACCTCGGTGGTGCCGCCGCCGATATCAATGACCATGGAGCCGGTCGGCTCCTCGACAGGCAAGTCAGCACCGATAGCCGCGGCCATGGGCTCCTCGATCAGATAGGCCTGGCGAGCGCCAGCCTGGATCGTAGCCTCGAACACGGCGCGCTTCTCCACCGACGTGACACCAGAGGGAACGCATACGACGACGCGCGGACGAGGGGTCCACGGATAGCGCTTCTCGGAAGCCTTATCGATAAAGTAGCGAAGCATGGCCTCGGTGACATCGAAGTCGGCGATGACGCCATCCTTAAGAGGACGCACGGCCACAATGTTGCCGGGCGTACGGCCAAGCATACGCTTAGCCTCGATACCGACTGCAAGGATGCGCTCATCGTTTTTGTCGATAGCGACGACGGAAGGCTCGCGAATGACGATGCCCTTGCCGCGCACAGAGACAAGCGTATTGGCGGTGCCGAGGTCGATGGCTAGATCGCCCGCATAGCTACCGAAGAACATGTCCATCAAAGAAAACAACGCAACTCCTGATGTGTTGGATGATTGCTGGAAAACTACTAGCCCATCATACTAGCGCAAGCCCGGCACCTCACTTGCGGTGAAGCACCGGGCAGCGCCAAATCTCATAAGGTCACTACTGGTTGTCAGCGGCCGAGAAATCGATGTCGAGCGAAGATACCGCCCAGCCGATATGGTTGTCGGAGCGCACGAATTTGACGGTATATTCCTGCTCGCCGCCCTTGGACAGCGAAGCCTTCACCTTCGCGGTGGTCTCGGTCATGGACTGGTCCATACCTTCAACGGAGACGGTGGCGCCCTGCGGGATCGAGGAGATAATCATCGCCTTGGCGTCCTCGGACAGGCTGGAGGCCAGGCAGGACTCGGCCTTGGCGGTATCACCGTCGCCGGCAGCCTGGAACAGATCGGTGATGACGGACTCCTGCGAGGGAATACCCATGCCGCGCGTGTAGGCAAAGCCCAAACCGCCCGCGGCAAGAACAATCAGCAGAAGCAAAACCAGGAAGACCTTGAGGCCCGTATGGCGATGGCGACGACGGACCTTGGCCTGCTTGCGGTCCTGACGATCCTGCTGGACCATCTCGGACTCGGACAGCGTAAAGAAGCCCGTGTCGGACGGATCGGGCATAAACTGGCCAGTGGCACCCGTGGGATCGAGCGGATCGACAGCAGTCGTATCCATGGCGGGCGCCGGGGCCGTGGCCATGGCGGTCTGGGCCGAAAGCGCAGCGAGCGAATCGTGCACGCGCGCGAGCTCATCGGCCTGCTCGGGCGTGAGCTGATAGATGCCGTCGGCGGTGGCGGCATTAAAGGCATCGAGCGCCTCGGAAGGACGACCCGCGGCAGAAAGCGCCTCGCCCATACCCGCGTTAAGCGCACGCGTGTCATCGCGCGGACCGGCAAAGTCGATAGCGGTGCGATAGGTCTCCACGGCGTCCGCCGGTCGGCCAAGTTTGATGAAGCAGCGGCCGAGTTCGCCAAGGGCGGCCGCGGGGGCTGGATTGGCGCCATCGATGGCGGCCTGGCGGAAGGCAGTGCCTGCATTGGCGAAATCGCCCGACTGGAACAGCGCGTTGCCAAGACCCAGATAGGCCTTAAACGGCGTGGCATAGGAAGCATCCTGCGTTGCGGCGGAGAACGCCTGGGCTGCGGTCACATAGTCACCCACGGCAGCGAGCGCCTTGCCGCGGTTGGTGAGCAGCGCGCCGCGCTTTCCATAGGTGCCGTCGTTGAGGGCAGCCGCGTACGCCTCGGCAGCCTCGGCATACATACCCAGGTGCATCAGAGCGTTGCCACGCAGATGGTCGGCCTCGCCCATGATCTCGCTGGGGGTCTTTGCCGCACCGAGCATCTGAGCGGCTGCAGAAAAGTCGCCCGCACGATAAGCGGCTCGACCCTGTTGAATCAGCTGGCTATTCAAGGAAGCCCCCTTTTACTCGTGAACGATCTCGACATGGACGATCTCGTCGCCGGCACGCAGCTGCGAAATCACGTCGAGGCCCTCGACCGTGGTGCCAAAGACGGTGTAACCGGAATCCAGATTGTGCTGGGCTCCCAGGCAGAAGTAGAACTGGGAGCCCGCGGAATCGGGATCCATGGAACGTGCCATGGCAAGCGCACCGTCCACATGGCTGTTGCGCGGGTTGGTGGCAAACTCTCCCTTGATGCAGTAGCCGGGGCCACCGGTGCCGGGCATACCGTCGGGGCCCTCAAGGCCGGCGGCGACGTCAGCGCCGGACATATCGCGGGTATTGGGGTCGCCGCCCTGGATCACAAAGCCGGGCACATAGCGGTGAAACTTAAGGCCGTCATAAAAGCCCATGGTGGAAAGCTCGCAGAAGTTCGCCACATGGATGGGAGCACCCTCGCCGTCAAACTTGACCTTGATCGTACCCTTCGACGTCTCGATGATCGCACACTCGTCACCAGCGAGCTGGTACTCGGGCGTATAAAGCTCTTTCTTAAAACCAAACATGTGGTTCCTTCCTCGTGCGTTTAAAGCATATTTGTACAAATTGTAGCAATAAGCACGGGCTTCCATCAATTGCGCACGCAGGTTATGCCGTCGGAGGGCAACAAATTACGAACGCGGCTGCGGCTTCCAGGCGCTCACATTGGCATCGTACTGGTTAAGGGCGCTGTTGCCGCCCTGTGCGATGGGCGCCAAGATTTCACTCTGGCGAGCGCTCAGCGACTCGCCATCGGGAATGGACAGCGAGATATCCCAGCTCTGGCAGATCATGTCGACGCGCTCGTACATCCACTCGGCAAGCTGCTTGAGGTGCTCGATATCCTCTGCGTAGACGGTATCATCTTGCACCTTAAGGTTGTTGAGCTCGTCTTGGGTATTTTTGATATGGTCGCGCAGGGCATAAGCGCTCTGCGACAGCTCCTGACGCGTGGAGAGCGGCGTGCGCAGGTACCCGCTGTTAAACGAGTCGACAACCTCGCCGATCTGATCATCGTCGCCATACGACACGATCGTCCGATACAGACCGTCGAGCTTGGTATAGAGCTGGTCGTCGGAAAGGACGGTCTCCTCCTGGACCACCTCGGCGGTATCGTCGGACTTGGTCTCTTCCTCGGTAGCCTCGCCCTTCTGGCGTGAGGGGAACGTCGTCTTGGCGGCCTGGCCAAACTGGTCGTAAAAGCCCGGCATAACGCCCATGGGGTCCGACGTCACAAACCAATAGGCACTGCCGCACACGGCAGCGAGCAACGCGATGACGATGAGCGGCTTGGGAATACGGCGCTTGTGCTTGTGGTAGGCATCCTCGTCCGGATGCACCTTGCGCTTGGGTTTTTGATTTTTGGACTGAGCGTCGTCACGAAGGGACACCGGCAGCGGGATATCGACCTTGGGAATGCCAAAATCCTTGTCGAAAGCCGGCAGCACGCAGGTCTCATTGGGATCGGCGGCATCGGAAAGTACCGCGGCGGCAGAGGCCGGCGCATGGGGCACCTCGGTATCGATCTGCTCCTGCGTCAGGCGGGGAAAACCAGCCGTGCGCCCAGCAGCCAGGTCGGATGCTGCCGCATCCTCGGAGAGAATGCCCGGGGCAGGGCGCCCGCACTTGGAACAGGTACGGTCATGCGGCGACAGACGGGCACCGCAGCCTTCGCAGAACACAAACTCGGTGTGCTCGGGGCCATCGCCCGGGCCAACATAGGTATTGCAATAGGGGCAGAACGAGGAGCCGTCCTCTATGGTCTTGAGACAATGTGGGCAAATCACGGCATCCTCTTTTCGGAATCATTCGAACCATCGAGGTTAGAGCATAACATCGCTACGCCCCTAAAGGCACAGGGCACCAATTCAACATCGCAGGGTAGCTAATTTGGGACGGGGCTTTTTTAGCTGCCCTGGCCGCCAATCGGCCAAATAGATCGCGTCATCAGCCGGGTAGCTAAAAAAGCCCCGTCCCAAATTAGCTACCCTGTGAGGTGCGGTTACTTCTTCTTTTTGCTCGGCATCGAAACCTTAATGCCCTGGGCGGACTTGGTCACACGCGAGCGCTTGACGCCCGCGCCCTTCTTTTTCTTGGGCTGGGTCTTTTCCACGCCCTCGAGCGCTCGGGCCTCGGCCTCGCGTGTCGTACGCTCCTCGCGGCGCTGCGCCATGTCGGCGGCGACGCGCTTGGCAAAACGCTCGGCCGTCGAGCCCGTCGAGCTCACTTTGCCGCCACCGCGGCCCAAGCGAACGCGCACGCCGCGGCCAAAGCCAGTGGCGGCATGGCGGCGACGCGGCTTAAGCGAATCCATCATCGTGGCGAGTTTAAAGAACACGCTGCAAGTAAAGACCACAATCACCAGAAGGATAATTGCCTCGCCCATCGACAAGTTGGCGATAGACAGCAGCTCGGGGAATCCGATAACGCCCACCAAGATGCCGACGACGACAAATACAAAGAGCATCACGCGCAAGGGTGTGAGCGGCTGCGAGATACGCCAGATCAGGCTCACGCTTGCTGCGCACGACGTGAGAAGGCACATCGTCGACAGCGTGAGCTGGCTAAAGCCAAACACGCGCGCCACAAAGATATCGAGCGCCGCGGCCAAAATGACTGCAACCGATGCCGGCAACGCACGCTTGAGTACGTTGGTTAAGAACGACCCCTTCACGCGGGCATTGTTGGGCTCAAGGCCCAGCACAAAGCCCGGCGCGCCGATGCAGAAGAAGTTGATGAGCGTCATCTGGATTGGCTCAAAGGGATACGGCGGCAGCGCGATGCATAGCGCCGCCAGGCCCATCGAAAACAGCGTCTTGGTCAGGAACAGCGACGCCGAACGCTGCAGGTTGTTGATGGAGCGACGGCCCTCGGCCACCACGGCGGGCATCGAGGCAAAGTCGTTATCGACCAGCACGATCTCGGCCACGTTGCGTGCGGCGTCGGAACCGGCGGCCATGGCCACGGAGCAGTCCGCCTCCTTGAGTGCCAGCACATCGTTGACGCCGTCACCCGTCATGGCAACGGTATGGCCGCGACGTTTGAGCGCCTGCACGAGCTCGCGCTTCTGCTGCGGGGTCACGCGGCCAAAGACGTGATAGCGGTCCACCGCCGAATCAATCTTGGACGGCGTATCGAGCGTCGTGGCGTCGACGTAGGCATCGGCCCCCGGCACGCCCACCACGCGCGCGATCGACGACACCGTGCGCGGGTCGTCGCCACTGATCACGTTAAGGGTCACACCCTGCTCGTTAAAGTAGCCGATGGTCTCGGCGGCCGAAGTGCGAATCTCATCGCGAATGGTCACAAAGCCCACGGGCTCGGCCTCGCCCACCATATCGCCATCGGGCGTAAAGCCGTCCACACGGGCCACCACGAGCACGCGGCAGGTGTCGGCAAGCTCGGCCACACGATTTTCGACCTGCGCAAAGATACGCTCCGAAAGCACAAATTGCGCCGCGCCCATCACATAGGAGCCCTGCGCAAACGAGGCGCCGCTCCACTTTTTGGAGGACGAAAACGGAATGACCGACAGCGGCTCGGACACCTCGACCGGGCGGTCGGCGTAGTAGTTGAGCAGCGCCTGGCAGGTCTCATTGGCATCAGCCGAGGTCGCGCGCGCGACATTGGCAAGCGCAAAATCGAGCACGGTAGTATCGACGGGGACAGGTGCCTCGTCCGGGGCCAAGCCCACACCCTCAACGGGCAACGGATAAGTGCCCTCGACCTCCATGCGACCCGACGTGATGGTGCCCGTCTTGTCCAGGCACAGCACGTCGACGCGCGCGAGCGTCTCGATGCAATAGAGCTGTTGCGCGAGTACCTTGCGGCGCGCCAGGCGCACCGTGGCGATGGCAAGCACCGACGAGGTCAGCAGCACCAGGCCCTGCGGAATCATGCCCAAAAGAGCGCCCACCGTGGACAGCAGCGCCGACGAAGGCACGCGACCGGCCAGCAGCTCGGAAAAGCACCACGAAAGCGCGCTATCGCCCGGCGTGCCCGCGGCGTCCCACAACCCACTTACACTCGAGGCGAACAGAGCCAGACCAAGCGGAATCATAATGACGCTCGCAAAGCGCACGATGGCGTTGAGCGCGTTCATGATCTCGGAATTGACCTTTTTGACGTACTTGGCCTCGTTGTTGATCTTGGCCACATAGTTATCCGCACCAACATGGACCACGCGGGCACGCAACAGACCCGAGTCGATAAAGCTGCCGCTCATGAGCTCGGAACCAGGTAGCTTCTTAATAAGGTCGCTCTCGCCCGTCAGCAGACTTTCGTTAACGAGCGCCTCGCCCGATACCACCACGGCGTCGGCAGGTATCTGGTCCCCGCGCCCCAGACGAATGATGTCGTCGAGCACGATCTGGTCCAAGTCGAGCTCCACCTCGGCGCCGTCGCGCACCGCGATGGCCTTCTTAGAAGTGAGGAGCGTGAGCTTGTCGACCATCTTCTTGGAGCGCATGGACTGGATAACGCCAATGGCGGTATTGAGGAACACCACGAACAGGAACGTCAGGTTCTTAAACGATCCGGTCATAATGACCAAAATCGCTAAAATCACGTTGATCAGATTGAACAGCGTGCAGAGATTTTCGATGATAAGCTCACGAACCGATTTGGTCTTGAGCTCCATGTTGCGGTTGATCTTGCCGGCGGCAATGCGCTCCTCGACCTCGGCGGTCGAAAGTCCGCGCTCGATATCCGTCGTTGCCATACCACGTCCTATCACGTCGCGTCGGTATAAGAAAAACCGCCCGGACCATGCGAGGTTCGGACGGTCTTACGTTCGATGGTGCCCCATGTTGGATTCGAACCAACGGCCTTCTGCTCCGGAGGCAGACGCTCTAATCCCCTGAGCTAATAGGGCCAACGGTTGGCATTATACCCAAGTGCGCCACGAGCTAACAACATAACAGAAAAAGCTCTGCAATTACGTGGGAGACGAAGCGCAACGGCTCACTTTAGGACGCAAAAGTGAAATAATTAGTATAAACTCTCATGCACCATATGATACGGCTCGCACTGCGGGCCGTTTTTGCAAGGGTTATCCATCGAGGTGAGAGGCACACCATGATTGCAATTTTAAAGCAGAGCGCCAGCGATGAGGCCATCGGCCACATCGTCAGCTGGATTGAGAAGAAGGGTCTCAAAACCGACGTGTCGCGCGGCGAGAACGAGACCATCATCGGCCTGGTGGGCGATACGACCAAGATCGACCCGTTCCTGCTCGAGTCCATGGACGTCGTCGAGCGTGTGCAGCGCGTCTCCGAGCCGTTCAAGCGTGCCAACCGCAAGTTCCACCCCGAGGACTCCGTCATCGACTGCGGCCACGGCATCAAGATCGGCGGCGACCAGTTCCAGGTCATCGCCGGACCCTGTTCCGTCGAGGGCGAAAACCTCATTCGCATCGCACGCCGCGTAAAGGCCGCCGGCGCCACCATGCTGCGCGGCGGCGCCTACAAGCCCCGCACCTCCCCTTACTCCTACCAGGGCATGGGCCCCGCCGGCCTGGACCTGCTATGCGAGGCATCGGCCGAGCTCGACATGCCGATCGTCACCGAGATCATGGACCCGCGCGACGTGCAGGTCTTCTTGGATAAGAAGATTGACGTCATGCAGATTGGCGCCCGCAACGCGCAGAACTTCCCCCTGCTCAAGGAGGTCGGCAAGACCCAGACCCCGATTCTGCTCAAGCGCGGCATGTCCGGCACGATCGACGAGCTGCTCATGGCTGCCGAGTACATCATGAGCGAGGGCAACGACAACGTTATCCTGTGCGAGCGCGGCATTCGCACCTTCGAGACCCGCACCCGTAACACCTTCGACCTCAACGCCGTGCCGGTGCTACACCACCTGTCGCACCTGCCCGTCGTGGCCGACCCCAGCCACGCCACCGGCTACACCCGCTACGTTGAACCCATGGCGCTCGCCGCGACCGCCTGCGGCGCCAACGGTCTGGAGATCGAGGTCCACGACGAGCCCAGCCGCGCGTGGTCCGACGGCGCCCAGGCCCTCACCCCCGACCAGTTCGACGACACCATGCGCCGTATCCGCGCCATCCGCGAGGTCGTCTGCCAAGAGACCATGGAGTAGCCCATGGGTACGGTGAGAAACGCACGCGTTAACCAGGGCGGCCCCAAATGCGCCGGCGTTGTGGGCCTGGGCCTCATCGGCGGCAGCTTTGCCCGCGGCTATGCGCAGGCGGGGGTCCGTGTGCTGGCCTGGGACCCCGACGATGACGTCATGACGGCCGCCAGCATGGGCACCGTCGCCGGCGAGCTCAACGACGAGACGCTCGGCGAGTGCGACATCATCGTGCTGGCCTGTTACCCCGAGGCCTGCATCGAATGGCTCGAGGCGCACGCCCAGGCACTCGCCGACGCCACCGATACCGAGGCCATCATGGGGCCCGTGGTAATTGACACCGTGGGCGTGAAGGGCATCGTGTGCGAGCGTGCCTTTGAGCTTGCCCGCGAGTACGGGTTTTACTTTGTGGGCGCGCACCCCATGGCGGGCACCCAGTACTCGGGCTACGCGCACTCCCGTGCCGACCTGTTCCAGGGCGCGCCACTCGTGCTCGTGCCGCCCGCGGTGGACGATGCGCTCAAGCTGGAGCTTTTAGGCCAGGTGCGCGAGATGGTGCGTCCCTTAGGGTTTGGCAAGTTCAGCGTGACTACCGCCGCCGAGCACGACCGCGTGATCGCCTTTACGAGCCAGCTCGCGCACGTCGTCTCAAACGCCTACGTCAAAAGCCCGACTGCCCAGGTTCACCACGGTTTTTCGGCCGGTAGCTACCGCGACCTTACCCGCGTGGCGCACCTCAACCCCCAGATGTGGTCGGAGCTCATGATCGACGACGCCGACGCACTCGCCTTCGAGATCGACCACCTGATCGAGGCACTCGGCGCCTACAGCCGTGCGCTCAAGGACCGCGACCAGCGTTATCTTGAGAATCTCCTTGCCGAAGGCGACCGCATTAAGCGCGCGCTCGACGACGAGGCCACCCACTAGACCACCTATCACGCCAGGTCGAAAGGACCAAAGCTTATGGCGATTACCATCGATATCGACACCGCACGCCCCTACCAGGTGCACGTCGGCACGTTTTTGCTGGAGCAGGCGGGCCCGCTCGTCCGCGCCACCGCCGGCGGTACCAAAGCCGTCATCGTGACGGACACCAACGTGGGTCCGCTCTACCAGATGCCCGTCAAGCAGAGCCTGGAGGCT
Organism: Collinsella sp. LCP19S3_A7; assembly: GCF_052121995.1. NCBI lineage: Bacteria > Bacillati > Actinomycetota > Coriobacteriia > Coriobacteriales > Coriobacteriaceae > Collinsella > Collinsella sp. LCP19S3_A7. The sequence goes on from NZ_JBQKDE010000003.1 coordinate 114,843, forward strand.
GCGGGCTATACGGTGAGTGTCTGCACCTTCGAGGCCGGCGAGGCCCACAAGCGCGCCGAGACCTACATCAACATCTTGGAGTTTGTGGCCGAGCACGAGCTCTCGCGCTCCGACGTGATCGTGGCACTCGGCGGCGGCGTTGTAGGCGACGTGGCTGGCTTTGTGGCCGCTACCTACATGCGCGGCTGCAAGTTTGTGCAGATCCCCACGAGCCTGCTCGCCATGGTGGACTCGTCGGTGGGCGGCAAGACGGCCATCGACCTAGCAGCCGGCAAAAACCTGGCCGGCGCCTTTTGGCAGCCGAGTGTGGTTATTGCCGACGTGGGGTGTCTCGCCACCCTCACGCCCGAGCAGTTCGCCGACGGCTGCGGAGAGGTCGTCAAACACGCCGTGATCGCCGACCCCGAGCTTTTCACCGAGTTGGAGAAGACCCCGCTCACGCTGGAGCTCCTCAACCGGGACGTGGCCCGCGTGGCGCTCATCATCGCCCGCAATATCGACATTAAACGCGCCGTGGTTGTCGCAGATGAGCGCGAGACCAACCAGCGCAAGCTCCTCAACTTTGGACACAGCGCCGGACACGCCGTCGAGGCCTGCGAGCACTTTGAGCTGGGACATGGCAACTGCGTGTCGATCGGCATGGGCATCATCACGCGCGCCGCAGCGCTTCATGGCATCTGCGACGCCGCGCTGCCCGGCCGCATCGAGGAGCTCTGCGCCCGCCACGGCCTTAAGACCCGCTGCGAGCTTTCCGCCGACGCCGTCTTTGCCGAGGCGCTGCACGACAAAAAACGAGCCGGTGACACCATCGACTTGGTAATTCCGCACGACATTGGCCGCTGCAGCATCGACCGCACGCCGCTTTCCACCTTCCATGATTTAATTGCCGAGGGCCTCGGCCAGAAGGGAGACGCTTCCGCATGCTAGCCCGCATCACTCCGTCCCCACTCAAGGGCACCGTCCCCGCCATCGCGTCCAAGTCGATGGCACACCGCCTGATCATCTGCGCCGCCCTTGCCAACGGAGAGGCGCATGTGACCTGCAACACCACCTGCGCCGATATCGAGGCCACGGTGCGCTGCCTCACGGCGCTCGGCGCCCGCATCGAGACCGTCGAGGATGGCTTCCAAGTCCATCCCACTATGAAGAGTGTTGAGTTCGGCCTGCTCAAGGCACTTGCCGGCGGCACACTCGACTGCGGCGAGAGCGGCTCCACGCTCCGCTTTATGCTGCCCGTCGCCTGCGCGCTGGGGGCAGAGGCCACGTTTGTGGGCCAGGGCCGTCTGGGCGCCCGCCCGCTCTCCCCGCTCTCGGACGAGATCATCGCCGCCGGCTGCGACCTGCAGGGCCTGGGCGGCTTTCCGCTCAAGACAAGTGGCCGCATGCGCCCGGGCACGTTTATCCTGCCGGGCAATGTGAGCTCACAGTACATCTCCGGTCTACTGTTGGCAGCCCCGCTGCTGGCGCAGCCCTCCTGTGTGCAGGTGACCGGGCTCATCGAGAGCCGCCCCTACATCAACCTGACGATCCAGGCCATGAAGGCCTTCGGCGTCGAGGTCAACGTCGAGCGCATCCCCGCCAAGAATGGCAAGCCCGAGGTTACAAACTTCCGCGTAAGTAGCGGCTCGTACCGCACGCCCGGCAGCGTGGCTGTCGAGGGCGACTGGTCCAACGCCGCCTTTTGGCTGTGTGCCGGCGCCATCGGCTCCGACCCCATCACTGTGGAAGGCGTATCACTGAGCTCCGCGCAGGGCGACCGCAACGTGCTCGCCGCACTTTCGCGCTTTGGTGCCCGCATCGTGCGCTCCACCAACGCCGCCACCGTGCAGTCCGACAAGCTCGCCGGCTTTGAGATGAGTGCCCACGACATTCCCGACCTGGTACCCGTTATCTCGGCCGTGGCATCGCTGGCACAAGGCCGCACGTTCATCCGCGATTGTGCCCGCCTGCGCATCAAAGAATCCGACCGTCTTGCCACTACCACCCGCGAGCTCACCGCGCTGGGCGCACAGGTGCGCATTGCCGGCGACGACCTCATCATCAAGGGTGTCGATGCCTTTACCGGCGGCGAGGTCGATTCGCACAACGACCATCGTATCGCCATGATGGCCGCTATCGCCGCGAGCCGTGCCACCGGCGAAGTTGTGATCCACGGTGCCGAGGCCGTCAATAAGTCCTATCCCGATTTCTTTGACCACTATCGCCTGCTGGGCGGCAAGGTCACGCTCGAGGAGGAATAGCATGTCCTCGACCTTTGGCAACGTTTTGCACTTAAGCATCTTCGGCCAGTCGCACTCCCCCGCCATCGGCTGCTCGCTCGACGGCATTCCGGCAGGTATCGCCGTTGACCAGGAGCAGCTGCAGGCCTTCCTCGATCGTCGCGCCCCCGGTCGCGACGAGACCGCGACCAAGCGCCGCGAGGCCGACGCCGCGCACATCATTGCCGGTGTGGTCGATGGGCACACCACCGGCGCACCTATAGCCGCGATTATCGAGAACACCAACACGCGCTCCAAGGACTATTCCGAGTTGCGCCGCAAGCCCCGTCCGGGCCATGCGGACTACCCCGCGCGCGTGAAGTACCACAACATGCACGATGTCGCCGGCGGCGGGCATTTTTCCGGCCGCTTAACGGCCCCCCTATGCATCGCCGGCGGCATCGCGCTGCAGGCGCTTGAGGCCCGCGGCATCAAGGTGATGGCGCACGTCGCACAGATCGGCGGCATCTCCGACCTGCCCATGGACGACATGGTCTATCGCGAGGCCGACCGCAAGGCGATCCTTACGAACGACCTGCCCTGCATTGACGCTGCTGCTGCCGGTCGCATGCGCGAGGAAATTCTCGCCGCACGCGATGAGCTCGATAGCATCGGCGGCATCGTGGAGTGCGGCATCTACGGCCTGCCTGCGGGCATCGGCGACCCCATGTTCGACGGCATCGAGAACCGCATCGCTCAGATCGCCTTTGGCATCCCCGCCGTAAAGGGCGTGGAGTTTGGCATGGGCTTTGCCGTGGCCGCCATACGCGGCAGCGAGAACAACGACCCGTATCGCGTTGATGCCGAGACCGGCGAGATTGCGGTCGAGTCCAACAACGCTGGCGGCATCCTGGGCGGCATCTCCACCGGCGCACCCGTCATGTGGCGGATGGCCGTAAAGCCGACGCCCTCCATCGGTCGCGAGCAGCAGACCGTGGACATGGACGCCATGGAAAATGCCGAACTCTCGGTCCACGGCCGCCATGATCCCTGCATCGTCCCGCGCGCCGTCCCCGTAGCCGAGGCAGCCGCAGCGCTGGCCATCTGGGACGCCCTCCTCGAGGACGCGGCCCAACGCTAGCCCGCCCACCCCGAGGGTAGTTAATTTGGGACGGGGCTTTTTTAGCTACCCCCATATGCCAGTGAGTATTTGCCCCGGCACCCATCGATTCGCCACCAGTCAAAGGGCAGCTAAAAAAGCCCCGTCCCAAATTAACTACCCTAGGCAACGATTCACGAAAGGGGTCTCCATGGACCTTGCCGATATTCGCCAGGCCATCGATGGCATCGACACCGCCTTGCTCAACAGCTTTGTCGAGCGCATGGACATTGCCACCGAGGTCGCCAAATCAAAGATCGAGATGGGCAAGGCCGTCTTTGACCCCGCCCGCGAGCGCTCCAAACTCAACAACCTTGCCAGCCGAGCACCCGAGCGCTACGAGGCCCAGACCATTACCCTGTTCCGCCTCCTCATGAGCATGAGCAAGGCCGAGCAGCAGCGCTACATCAACGAGCTCAAGGGCATCACCGTGTCGCAAAAGACCCATGCCACGGCAGCAGCATTTGACACACCTTTCCCTCAGACGGCCACCGTCGCCTGCCAGGGCGTCGAGGGCGCCTACAGCCAAATCGCCGCGTGCAAGCTCTTCGACGTGCCCGATATTGCGTTCTTTGAGACCTTTGAGGGCGTTATGCGCGCCGTACGCGACGGCTTCTGCGAGTTTGGCGTGCTGCCCATCGAAAACTCCACCGCGGGCTCGGTCAACGCCGTCTACGATCTTCTCGCCCAGTTCGACTTCCACATCGTGCGTTCGCTGCGCCTCAAGATCGATCATAACCTGCTCGTCAAGCCCGGCACCAAGCTCGCCGACGTGCGCGAGGTCTACAGCCATGGCCAGGCCATCGCCCAGTGCGCCGGCTTTATCGAGGCCCACGGCCTGCACGCCACCAAGTACCCCAACACTGCTATGTCGGCCGAGATGGTCGCCAACTCCGATCGCGCCGACGTCGCCGCCATCGCCTCGCGCAGCTGTGCCGCGCTCTACGGTCTGGAGGTGCTGGAGCCCAACATCCAGGACTCGGACAACAACTACACGCGCTTTGTTGTCATCTGCCGCGAGCCGCGCGTCTATCCCGGTGCCAACCGCACCTCGCTCATGATCACTACGGCCAACGAACCGGGTGCCCTCTACCGCGTACTCGAGCGCTTCTACGCGCTCAACATCAACCTCATCAAGCTTGAGAGCCGCCCCATCCCCGGGCACGACTTTGAGTTTATGTTCTACTTTGACCTGGACTGCCCCTTTGGCAGCAAGGCCCTCGACGACTTGCTCGATTCCATCGATGACGTGTGCGAAAGCTTCACTTACTTTGGCAGCTACACGGAGGTGCTCTAGATGACCGATACCGCTGCAACCCGCCCCTACGGCGTGCTGGGCCGCGTGCTGGGGCACAGCTACACCCCGACCATCTACAAGGAGCTCGCAGGGCTGGAGTATGTGCGCTTTGAGCGCGAGCCCGAGAACCTCGAGGCCTTTATGACGGGCGACGAGTGGGAGGGCACCAACGTGACCATCCCCTACAAGCGCGCCGTCATGGACTACCTGGACGAGCTGAGTCCCCTGGCCAAGCGCATGGGTAACGTCAACACCATCACGCGCCTACCCGACGGCAGCCTGCGCGGCGACAACACCGACTACTTTGGTTTTCAGTGTCTAGTCGAGGAGTTGGGCGTAGAGGTTGCCGGCAAGAAGGTCCTCGTGCTCGGTGCCACCGGCGGTGCCGGCACCACGGCCAGCATGGTGCTCGGTGACCTGGGCGCCGTCGTTGTACCTGTCGGCCGCACGAGTGAAGTCAACTACGACAACATCGCACAGCAGTCCGACGCGACGCTGCTCGTCAACTGCACGCCTGCTGGCATGTTTCCCCACTGCCCCGACGCTCCCTGCACGCTCGAAGGACTTGACGCGCTCAAGGGCGTCATCGACATTGTCTACAACCCCGCCCGCACGGGCCTGATGCTCGAGGCCGAGCGCCGCGGCATCCCCTGCATCGGCGGCCTGCTCATGCTTGTGGCCCAAGCGGCACAGGCTGTCGAGCGTTACACCGGCCAGATTACACCGCGCGAGCGCATCCTGGATGTGACGGAGCGCCTGTCCCGCCGCGAGCAGAACATCGCGCTCATCGGCATGCCGGGCTCGGGCAAGACCCGCGTAGGCGAGCAGATTGCCCAGCTCACGGGCCGCGAGCACATCGACTTGGACCGCGCGCTCGAGGAGCGTCTGGGCATGTCCTGCGCCGACTTTATCGTCGAGCGCGGCGAGGCGGCATTCCGCGAGCAGGAGACGGCGGCGCTGGCCGACATCTCCAAGCGCAGTGGCCTGGTGCTCTCCACCGGCGGCGGCGTGGTCACGCGCGACGAGAACTACCCGCTGCTGCATCAGAACAGCCAGATTGTGATGCTCAACCGCAAGCTCGACGAGCTGGCCCACAAGGGTCGCCCCATCACCGCCCGCGACGGCATCGACAAGCTCGCCGAGCAGCGCATGCCGCGCTACCGCGCCTGGGCCGACCACATCATCGACTCACGCGACTGCGCCGCCAACACCGCCCGCGCCGTCCTCGACGCCCTCTAAAACCTGCCAAAAAGGGACAGGTTTATTTTGGCAGGTTTTATCTGGGCAAACGCCGCAGACAGCAAGCCCCGCCACCAACCAGACCGCAAAGGAAGCAACCATGAAAGCACTCGTCATCAACGGCCCCAACCTCAACATGCTCGGCATTCGCGAGCCGGGCATCTACGGCAGCGACAACTACGACCGCCTGGTCCAGATCTGCCAGGAGGCAGGAGCCGCACAGGGCTTTGGCGAGGTCGAGGTCTTCCAGTCCAACCACGAGGGCAGCATCGTCGACAAGATCCAGGAGGCCTACGGCAAGGTCGACGGCATCGTCATCAACCCAGCCGCTTACACGCACACGAGCGTGGCGATTCTCGACGCCCTCAAGGCCGTCGCCATCCCCGCCGTTGAGGTCCACATTAGCGCCGTCGAGACGCGCGAGGACTTCCGCCAGGTGAGCTATGCGCGCCTAGCTTGCTTTGCTACCATCACCGGCGAGGGCCTCCAGGGCTACGCTCACGCGCTGGAGCTGCTGAGGGAGCATCTCGAAAAGTAACGTTGCGAGCAAATCCATCAAAACGACTACGCGCTAATAAAGCCAGCGCCGGCAGTAGCGACCTCGCTGCTGCCGGCATTTTATTACTGGCATATAATCGTTGCAGTCACACTACGTCTGGAGACCCACATGCTGAGCATTCACCTGGGGGATTACCCCGGTTCCATCTACGATACCGAAACCTATTTTAGGAACTCATACTTGGACTCATGGTTCGAAGACCCCATGGCCGCACAGATTATTAAACGCGTGGACGGATCAGAGCTCATCGGTCCCCACAACATCGTAAGCAAGCAGCTGGGCTCAATCACTCCACTCGAACTGTCCGGCGGCGTTAAGACGCTGCTGCTGGTGCGCAATCTCCCAAATATGGTGTTTAACGCATCCACCTGCGGAGACAACTGTGCCCGCTGGCTACTCAAGATCGGCAAAGAACAGGATGTGCTGGTGACCCTTTACCACATCATGAAATTCCCCTGGAAGAACTTTGAAATCCGCATTGAAAACGATGGCCGCATCGTCAGAAACATGCAGGAGTTTGTCGGCGCCACGAATGACTTTTTGGATGTTGATGAGTAATGAGGGGAACGCACACCGTTGTCGTAGAGCGTGCAAAGGTCAAATACACGCTCACGTTTAAACGAAATATTTCCTTCATACGCGGCAACAGCGGCACGGGCAAAACGACGCTCATCTCGATGATTCGCGACTACAACGACCGAGGACCGGAAAGCGGCGTTGCACTCATCTGCGACGTACCTTGCGAAACGCTTTCTGGCAGACGCTGGGAGCGCGAGCTGTCGATCATCGAAGATTCAATCGTCTTTCTAGATGAGGGTAACGAGTTTATCTACTCAAAGGACTTCGCCAAAGCCGTCAACGGCTCGTCCAACTATTTTGTTCTGATATCTCGTCGCGACGCCAACGAGCTCCCCTACAGCGTCGACGAGATCCTAAAACTGGTCAACACCACAAGCAAGACGATCAATGGCCGCAAGAGCGACAGGCGCTTCTACTCGGTGACCAAGCCGCTATATGACCACACGGCAAGTATGCTGTATCAGGACCTTAACGTAGGTTTCGACAATCCCGATGCCGTAATTGTCGAGGATAGCAAGTCTGGTTATCAATTCTACAGCGCCCTTTGCAACCGACTGGGAATCCCCTGCTACACCGCTACCGGCGTAGCAAACCTAAAACGAACGATTCACGAATGCCCCGAGCAAAACGTTCTTGCCATTGGAGACGGCGCAGCGTTTGGCCCCTACATCGAAAAGGTGCTGGGACAGCGCGTTTACAAGAACGTTCGCTTGTTCCTCCCGGAATCATTTGAGTGGACGCTTCTGCAATCCGGCCTCATCCCCAACAACGACATTCCAAAAATCCTCAAGGATCCTTCGAGCTATATCGAAAGCCGCAAGTACCTAAGTTGGGAGCGATTCTTCACCGACGTATTGATCAAATACTCGGCAGACACTCGCTATGCCTACAAAAAGGCAAAGCTCAATGAGCAGTACCTGAGGCCGCAGGCAATGGATGCAGTAGCAAACGTCTTGCCCGAGTGTTTGAAAGCAGAATAGATACGGCGGGGAGGACCAAGTTGGTTCTCCCCACTGTCGTTACGCCTTCTTGATCACGTAAGCCAATCCAATATCGCAGGCGCAGCGCACGATTGATGCGAAGAGCCACGATGTTGGCAGCGCATAAGCAGAGGCATGGTCTGCCAAGGAATAAACCAATCGACCGCGTGGATTGCAAAGATGGCAAGACTGGCCTGTCCGCAGAACGCTCGCACCACGGCTTGGGCCTAAACGTATACCCGGCAAGAATAAAGAACACCGGCATGTGAAAAAAGCCCAGACCACCAAGCGGCCCGGGCTCAATAAACGATGGTGCTCCATGGCGGATTCGAACCGTCGACCTTGGGATTAGAAGTCCCCTGCTCTATCCAACTGAGCTAATGGAGCAAATAACCGCACGCCCAACCAAATAAATCAGCCAAGCGGCTGTAATTATAACCTAGTTGAACTGCTCGCGATACGCCTTGCAGACCTCATCGACCGGGCCGTCCATGCGAAGGTCACCCTTCTCAATCCAAACGGCACGCTGGCAGATGCGCTCAACCTGCTCCATGGAGTGCGAAACGAACAGAACTGTCACGTCGCCGCTCTGGATAAAGTGCTGAATGCGGTCCTCGCACTTTTGCTGAAAGAACACATCACCGACGGACAGCGTCTCGTCAACGATCAGGATATCGGGCTCGGTGATCGTCGCGATTGCAAAGGCGATACGCGCAACCATACCCGAGGAGAAGTTTTTGAGCGGCATATCAACAAAGTTCTGCAGCTCGGCAAACTCAATAATGCCATCAAAATTAGCATCGATGAATTCCTTGGTATAGCCGAGCAGGGCGCCGTTCAGATATATGTTCTCACGGGCAGTCAGCTCGGGGTCAAAGCCGGCACCAAGCTCAATCAGCGGCGCGATGTTACCGTGCACCTTAACGCTGCCCTCACTGGGCTCAAGCACGCCGGCGATAATCTTGAGCATCGTGGATTTGCCGGAGCCGTTGGTGCCGACCAGACCCACAACCTCGCCACGATGAATATCAAACGAGATATGCTTAAGCGCCCTAAACTCCTCAAAGAACAGCTCGTGCTTTGCGAGCTTGATGAAGTACTCCTTGAGGTTGGTCAACGACTCGGACGCCATGTTAAAGATCATGGTGACGTCGTCGACCTCGACAGCCAGAGGCTGCTCGCTGTAATCAACAACAGATTCAGTCATCACAGCACTCCTTAGATGTAGAGGATAAATTTGCGCTCGGACTTATGGAACACGGTGTAGCCAATAACAAGCGCAAGGACCGCCCAAGCGACGCACATACCAAACGTCATAAGCGAGGGCGTAGTCTGGAACAGGAAGATATCACGCATAAACTGCAGATAGTTGTACATGGGGTTCGCGTAAACCAAAATACGAACAAGATGAGGCATCTGAACGATAAAGTCGGTAGTCCAGAAGATAGGCGTGATATAGGTCCAAGCCGTGATGACAACACTCCACAGATGCATGACATCGCGGAAGAAAACCGTAAGGGCAGAGAGCATCATGCCCAGACCCATGCAGAAGCACATAAGCAGCAGCAGGCAGACGGGCAGCAGAATGAGGTGCCAAGAAGGCATAACGTGGAACCACAGCATGACGATGGCGACGGCGACCAGGGAGAAGGCAAAGTTCACCAGCGAGAAAAGCACCTTCTGCACCGGGAAGACCCAGCGGTGCACTTTAACCTTCTTGAGCAGCGGAGCCGCACCTACGATGGACGTCAGTGCCTGGTTCGTGGACTCGGACATCACGGCAAAGGTAACGTTACCCACAATCAAGTACAGCGGGTACATCTCGGGCGTAATCGAGCCATTGCGGCCCTGGGCAAAAATCGTCGAGAACACGATGGCCATGACGATCATCATCAGCAACGGGTTGAGCACCGACCATGCGACGCCCAGAACGCTACGGCGATACTTGATCTTAAAATCCTTGGTAACCAGCTGACGAAGGATAAACGCATCCTTCTCAAATTCGTTCTTAGCAAACGTCGCAGGCAGACTGCGAGTTTCTTGTTGCTTTGTCTGATCCGACACGGACGCAACTCCCTTACTCGTAATCGTTGACAAATGAACAGTATAGACCCGACGGCCATGCAAAAGATTCGCGCAGCAAAACTGGAGAACTAACCCACATCTAAGGATGCCAGACGCAAAAGGCTATACTTTCTAGGATTGAATGTATAAGGAGCATTGAGTGAATTCTAAATCCATCGCCGTCATCATCCCCTGCTACAACGAAGCGCTCACGATCGGCAAAGTCATCGACGACTTTCACCGCGAGCTTCCGCAGGCGACGGTCTATGTTTATGACAACAACTCGTCGGACGATACCTCACGCATCGCCACCGAGCACGGCGCCACAGTGCGTTTTGAGCCCCGTCAGGGAAAAGGCAACGTCTGCCGTCAGATGTTTCGCGATATCGATGCCGATTGTTACCTGATGGTCGACGGGGACGACACCTACCCCGCCGAGGCGGCTAAGGCCCTCTGCGAGCCCATCCTTAACGGCACGGCCGACATGACCGTAGGCGACCGCCTTTCCAACGGCACCTATGCCGAGGAAAACAAGCGCGCCTTCCATGGTTTTGGCAACAACCTAGTTCGCGCCATGATCAAGTGGATCTATGGTTACAGCTTCGATGACGTCATGACGGGCTATCGCGCGATGAGCCGTCCCTTTGTTAAAACGTTCCCCGTGCTTTCCGAGGGATTTCAAATCGAAACCGAACTCTCCATCCATGCCGTCGATCACCGCTGGCGTATCAAAGATGTGCCCATTGAGTACCGCGACCGTCCGGAAGGCTCCGAATCCAAGCTCAACACCGTCAGCGATGGCATTAAAGTCGTTGCGATGATCGGCACGCTGTTCAAGGACTACCGCCCGCTGAAGTTCTTCAGCCTCGTCGCGCTTCTATTCGCGATTATCGGCCTGGCTTTGGGCATTCCTATCATTGTTGAGTACTTTCAGACCGGCCTGGTCCCGCGCTTCCCCACCGCCATACTCGCCGCCTCGTTTATGTTCCTGTGCGGCCTGAGCCTTGCGACCGGATTCATCCTGGATTCTGTAGCAAAGGTCGAAAAAAAGCAGTGGGAGGTCAACGTGTACAGCAAATACGCCTACGACGACCAGCCCGGCCACCCTACTTCCAAGTCAAGCGAGAGGTAAACCACCATGCCGCTCATCTCCATCGTCGTGCCGTGCTACAACGAGCAGGAATCACTTCCGATCTTTCTTATAGAGCTCGATGGCGTCGTTCGCATTATGACCCAGCAAGACCCCGGCATCTCCTTTGAAGCCGTCCTCATCGACGATGGCTCGGCAGACAAAACGCTCGCCGTCATGAAAGCAGAAGCCGCGGCGGCGCATCCATACGCCATCCGCTGGCACTCTTTCTCGCGCAACTTTGGCAAGGAGGCGGCACTACTCGCCGGACTCCAGCACGCAAAGGGCGACTATGTCGCCACCATGGATGCCGACATGCAGGACCCGCCCTCGCTTCTGCCGCAGATGTACGAGATCCTGCAGACCGAAAACTACGATAACGTCGCCACACGCAGGACCACCCGCGAAGGCGAGCCTCCCATCAGGTCGTTCTGCGCCCGTATGTTCTACAAGATCATCAACCGCATTTCCAAGGCCGACATCGTCGACGGAGCACGCGATTTTAGACTCATGAAGCGACCTATGGTCAACGCCATCATCTCCATGGGCGAATACAACCGATTCTCCAAGGGCATTTACGGCTGGGTCGGCTTCAAGACCAAATGGCTCCCCTACGTAAACGTCAACCGCGTGGCCGGCGAGACCAAATGGAGCTTTTGGTCGCTGCTCCTCTATTCCATCGACGGCATCGTCGCGTTTTCCACGGCGCCGCTCTCCCTCGCCGCCCTCACGGGTATCGTCTTCTGTCTCATCGCCATCCTGGGATTTATCGTCATCCTCGTCAAAACGCTTGTTTGGGGCGACCCCGTAGGCGGATGGCCCTCCCTTGCCTGCCTCATTACGCTGTTTGGCGGCATGCAGCTCCTATGCCTAGGAATCATCGGTGAATACTTGGCAAAAGCCTACTTGGAAACCAAGCGACGTCCCATCTATATCATTCGAGAGTCCAACGAGGAATCTGATGACACAGCCCAATAACAGCACGCTCAAGAATGTGGCGTTCTACACCGCCTGCTTCACGTTTTCCGTCGCACTCTTTGTCGCACTTGCAGCGGCGGGGCATGTCTACCCCTTTGGCGACAACTCGTTTCTCACCAACGATCTCAAATACCAATACATCGACTTCTTCGCGTGGTTTCGCCGCGTCCTTTTAGGCGAGGCAAACCTTCGCTATTCCTTCTCACAGGGACTCGGCATGAACACATGGGGGCTCTATAGCTACTACCTCGCCAGCCCCTTCAACCTGCTCTGCGTGCTGTTTCCCGCAGGCAAGCTGACGCTCTTTGTGTTTATCATCAGCGCGCTAAAGCTTGGCTGCATCCACATCAGCAGCGCTTGGTATGTGCAAAAGCGCTTTGACCTGTCCAAGCCCGCAGCATTCCTGCTTTCCCTCTCATTTACGTTTTGCAGTTGGACCATAAGTAATTTGTGCAATCCGCTCTGGATTGATTGCCTTATCCTGCTACCCATCTGCGCCTTCGGATGCTACGAGCTCATTCGCGAACAAAAAATGATACGCCTCGTTATTGCGATTGCTCTCAATGTCATGTTCTGTTGGTATACGGCCTATATCAACATCCTATTCCTCTGCATCTTCGTATTGGTTGAGTTTGTCGATTACGTCGCTGCAGAAGGATTTAGCTGGATGCTCACGCTCGACCGGGCCCTACGATTTGCAGGGGCTATGATGCTTGGGCTGCTCCTGTCCGCCTGGACCTTTTTGCCGACCATCCTTGCCATGGCAAAAGGCGGCCCCGTGCTAGCACTTGGCCCTTTGCTTAAAACAGGCCTCAAATCGCTCATCAGGGGCTTCATCCCCGGCATGTGGGTGAATAACGGGAATACGCCGCAGTTCTATTGCGGCGTCATCATGATGTTACTTGCAATAAGCCTACTGTTTAACCGCAAGGTTTCGGCCAAGATACGCATCGCAACGTTCGTCGTCACAGCCGTCCTGATCGCTAGCTCCGTTTTGAGCCCGCTCGAGTACATCTGGTGCGGCATGCGCGTTCCCAACGGGTTCTATTCGCGCACAGCCTTTTTGCTGGGCTTCTTTACGATGTGGGCCGCAGGATACGCGCTGCAGAAGCTCAAAGAACGGCCAGCATTACGTCGAGCCCATCGGCCGGCCATCGTCATGCCACTCCTGGCACTCACGGCAATTGAACTATTTGCAAACGCCCATGTCATGTGGAATCAGCTGTACACAGGCTATTCCGAAGAAACCAACAGCGCCTATGTCGCCACCGCAACCGACACGATCACAACCATTCAAGCCCAGGATCCTGCGTCATTCTACCGTATCGATCGAACGACCACGCGCGCCGATAGCGCTGCCCTCAACGAGGGCTTAGCGCTTGGGTACAACCAGCTGTCGTCCTACTCATCCGCAAATAACCCGCAGGCCATCGCACTGCTCAACTCCCTTGGATACAGCAGCGTCGGCGAATTCTCGACCCGTTATGCCGAGCCCATTCTCGCCGTCGATGCCCTACTGGGAGTCAAGTATGCCATTCCTGAAAACGCGCCTGCGGAATACGTTTTAGCCAAGACGAATCAGGCCGACTCCACAAGCGCGGTGTACGAGAACCCCTATGCGCTCAGCATTGGCATCGCAGCCTCAAGCGATATCAAAAACAGCACGCTGAAGAGCGAAAACCCTTTCGAAAAGCAGAACGACCTCTACAGCAAAATCCTAGGCCGCGAGGTCGAGCTCTATACCAAGATCGAGGCCACGAGCACGGAGAATAGCGATAGCTTAAAGCAATGGAGCGTCACTGTACCGGCAAGCTCCATCGGGTATCTCTACATCAACAAAGATGCGACCGCCGGTAGCTATTGGCCCGTCACCCTTACCATCGACCAGCGAACGATCGAAAATGAAGCCTGGAGATTCGACAATAATATCCGCCAGATTGCAGATGCATCGGATTCAGCAAGTCAGCATACGGTGTCAATCGGAGTCGCAGAGGGCTCTACCAGCATGCCCCAAGACAATGAGCCGGTCTTTTACGCCCTCAATCTGGACGTTTTTGAGCAGATTATTAACGAGCTTAGGACGAGCGAGTTTATTCCGACGGTTTTTGAAGACGGAAGGATCGAAGGCGAGTATACCGCCGAGGATGACGGCAAATTGCTGTTGAGCGTTCCGTATGATGAGGGCTGGACGGCAACGATTAACGGAGCTGCCGCAGAGCTGGCGCCCGCCGCCGACAAGGGCATGACATGCCTGAGCGTGCGGAAAGGCGCAAACAAGATCGCGATGAGCTATAGAACCCCTGGTGCATTTGCGGGGATTGCGGTGAGTTTGGCGACCGCCGTTGCCCTTGTTGCAGCGGGGCTATCCTCCACACATAAGAAAAGCCGCCGTTAACAAGCGGCGGCTTTTGCTCTCGCAAATTAAATAGAGACTAGAGCGTCTTGAGGTACTCCCCCAGCTCTTCCTCCCAGTCGGGCATGCGGAAACCGACCGACTCGAGCTTGGACAGGTCGAGCGCGGAGTGGACCGGGCGCGGGGCTACGGGGCCCTCGGCGCCGACGTAGTAGTCGTCGGTCGAGACCGGCACGACCCTGTCGCCGTTGCCGTTGGCTGCCTCGAAGACGGCGCGGGCGATGTCGGCCCAGGACTTGACGGCGCCGGAGCCGGTGCAGTTATAGGTGCCGTAGGGGGCGTGCGAGCCCAGCACGTGGAAGATGGCCTCGGCCATGTCGCGCGTGAAGGTCAGGCGTCCCAGCTGGTCGTCCACGACCGTGACCTGCGTGAGCTTGTCCTCCGGGTCGGCGACGCGGTCGGAGAGCGCCTTCATGGTCTTGACGAAGTTGTGCCCCTCGCCGATGACCCAGCTGGAGCGCATGATGTAGTGGTGCGGGCACCCGGCCACGGCGATGTCGCCGGCGGCCTTGGTCTGGCCGTAGACGGACAGCGGGCTGAGGGGCTCCCCCTCGGTGTGGACCTCGGCGGTGCCGTCGAAGACGTAGTCGGAGGAAACGTGGACGAGGGTGATCCCGTGCTCGGCGCAGGTGCGGGCGAGAAGGGCCGGCCCCGTCGCGTTCGCCTTCCAGGCGGTCACGCGGCCCTCGGGAGTCTCGGCCCTGTCGACCGCCGTGTAGGCGCCGCAGTTGATCACGGTGCCGTAGAGCGACCAGTCGTATTGCGAATAGGCGTCCGGGTCGGACATATCGAAGGTGTCGATGTCGCAGAAGTCGAAGTCCCTGGCGACGCCGCGCTCCTCGGCCAGCGCGCGGACCGCACGGCCCAGCTGGCCGTCGCAGCCGGTGACGAGGGTGCGCTTCGGCGCCATGGGGACGACGTCCCTCAGCATCGGGTGGTTGAGGTCGGCCTCGGATACGGTGGCCTGATCCAGCGGGATGGGCCACTGGATGGCGAGCTCGGGGTCGGCGAGGTTCACGAAGGTGTAGGTCTTCTTCAGCTCGAGGGACCAGTGGGCGTCCACCAGGTAGGTGTAGGCGGTGCCGTCCTCCAGGGCCTGGAAGGAGTTGCCCACGCCGCGCGGGACGTAGATGGCCCTGCTCGGGTCGAGCGTGCAGGTGAACACCTTCCCGTAGGTGGCGCTGCCCTCGCGAAGGTCCACCCACGCGCCGAAGACGCTGCCGCGGGCGACGGAGATGAACTTGTCCCAGGGCTCGGCGTGGATGCCGCGGGTGACGCCGCGGCTGTCGTTGTAGGAGATGTTGTTCTGGACGACCTTGAGGTCCGGGATGCCCAGTTCGGTCATCTTGGCGCGCTGCCAGTTCTCCTTGAACCAGCCGCGCGAGTCGCCGTGGACGGCGAGGTCGACGACCTTGAGGCCCCCGATGCCGGTCTCCGCGACGGAGAGGTCCTTCTCGAATGCAATGTCTGCCATGTGGGAAAAGCTCCTATCGACGATACGGTGGTTGCGGGCGCCCCGGGCGGGCCGCAGGATCATCCCCATGCCCTGCGGTCCGCCCGGGGCGCCCCGTAAGGGCGCCCGGGCGGCCTACTGGCCCTGGGCGCGGTAGCGTGCCTCGGTGGCCTCCTTGGCCGGTCGCCACCAGGACTCATTCTCGACGTACCAGTCGATCGTCTGCTTGAGCCCCTCGGCGAAGTCGGTGTGGGCCGGCCTCCAGCCGAGCTCGCGCTGGAGCTTGGTCGAGTCGATGGCGTAGCGGCGGTCGTGGCCGGGGCGGTCGGCGACCCAGTCGAAGTCCTCGGGGTCGCGGCCCATGGCCGTGAGGATCATGCGCAGGACGGTGATGTTGTCCTTCTCCCCGTCGGCTCCGATGAGGTAGGTCTCCCCCGTGCGGCCCTTGGTCAGGATGTCCCAGACGGCCGAGGAGTGGTCCTCGGTGTGGATCCAGTCTCGGACGTTCTCGCCGCGCCCGTAGAGCTTGGGGCGCACGCCGTCGACGATGTTCGTGATCTGCCTGGGGATGAACTTCTCCACGTGCTGGTAGGGGCCGTAGTTGTTGGAGCAGTTGGAGATCGTGGCGCGCAGGCCGTAGGTGCGGGTCCAGGCGCGCACGAGCATGTCGGAGCTCGCCTTGGTCGAGCTGTACGGCGATGAGGGCTTATACGGCGTCTCCTCGGTGAACTTGGCCGGGTCGTCGAGCGCCAGGTCGCCGTAGACCTCGTCGGTGGACACGTGGTGGTAGCGGACGCCGTATTTGCGGACGGCCTCCAGCAGGCGGAAGGTGCCCTCGACGTTGGTGCGCAGGAAGGGCTCGGGGTCGGCGATGGAGTTGTCGTTGTGGCTCTCGGCGGCGTAGTGCACGATCGCGTCGTGGCCCGGCACCAGCCTGTCCAGTAGCTCCGCGTCGCAGATGTCGCCCACGACGAGCTCCACGCGGTCGGAGGGCAGCCCGGCGATATTCTCGGGGTTGCCGGCGTAGGTCAGCTTGTCCAGGACGGTGACGTGCACCCCGGGGTGGTTGTCGACCACGTAGTGCACGAAGTTGCTGCCGATGAAGCCGCAGCCGCCCGTGACGATGATGTTCCTGGGCTCGAAGAGCTCTTCAGACATGTTTCTATCTCCCATTGAATCTATTAGTACTCGCGCGGGCTGTTGACGATCTCGCCGGCGGCGACCTTCTTGAGGTGCTGCCCGTAGACCGACTTGCCGTAGGCCTTTGCGGCCTCCTCCAGCTCGGAGGTCGTGATCCAGCCGTTCTCCCAGGCGATCTCCTCGGGCACGGACACGGGCAGGTCCTGGGAGTGCTCCACGGCGCGGACGAACTCCGCGGCCTCGTGCAGGCTCTCCATGGTGCCGGTGTCCAGCCACGCGTATCCGCGGCCGAGGGTGACGACGGAGAGCGTCCCCTCCTCCAGGTACATCTGGTTGAGCGTGGTGATCTCCAGCTCCCCGCGGGCGGAAGGCTGAACCTTGTGGGCCTTGGCGGCGACGTCGCCCGGGTAGAAGTACAGACCGGTGACGGCGTAGGAGCTCTTGGGCTCGGCGGGCTTCTCCTCGATGGAGACGGCCCTCCCCTGTGCATCGAACTCGACGACGCCGAAGCGCTCGGGGTCGTCCACGTGGTAGCCGAAGACCGTGGCCCGGCCCGACTCGGCGTTCTGGACGGCGCGCGTCAGGTGGCGCGACAGGCCGTTGCCGTAGAAGATGTTGTCGCCGAGCACCAGGGCGCACGGCTCGCCGGCGATGAAGTCCTCGCCGATCGTGAAGGCCTGGGCCAGGCCGTCGGGGCTCGGCTGCTCGGCGTAGGAGAGGTTGACGCCGTAGCGCGAGCCGTCGCCGAGCAGGCGCTCGAAGTTGGGGAGGTCCGTCGGCGTGGAGATGACAAGGATGTCCCGGATTCCCGCCAGCATGAGGGTGCTAAGCGGGTAGTAGATCATGGGCTTGTCGTAGACCGGCAGCAGCTGCTTGGAGGTCACGAGCGTGAGCGGGTACAGGCGGGTGCCGGACCCGCCGGCGAGGATAATGCCTTTCATATCAAAATCTCCTTCTAAGGAAAAAACAAAAGTTGAGAAGGCTAAAGTAATTCTATATTAATTTGACTGTCATTATTCCTTTCGGAAGAGGAACAACACATGCCAACGGCTCTGCTTACCAACCTGAACATCAACTCCCGTACTGGCTCAGAGCTTCACACTCTTGAGTTCGCCAAACAACTGCAAAATAGAGGCTACGTTGTCACCTGCTTTTGCTTATGCGCCGCTTACCCTTTACTTAAAGAATTTGAAGAAGAAGGCATCGAAGTATTGACCCTAGGAGACGAGACCAGACTCGAGAATCAGTATGATTTATTTATTGCACAACACCGAGTAGTAAGTGAATACATATATTCACTTCAAAGAATTACGTTCTCATCCATTTTTATTTCAGTACTCGGGCTCTCAGATGAACATGAAGGCTTGCCCTTTTTCACAAATCTGTCAGACGGAATCATCGCCGTCAGCCATGAAGTTAAAGGTCATATAGAAAACAGTGCTCAGGCGCATAATATTCAGCTCCCCCCCGTCCACGTCTTTCCAAACTACTGCACGAAATCTTTTTACGATTATCATTACCAGGGAAATAATGGACTGAAAAGCATCTGCTGCATATCTAATCATCCCGCCCCAGAATGCCTCGAAGCATTTGATTTATTAAAAAAAGACGGAATAAGGGCCGATGTCTTTGGCTATCAATCTCAAAGTGTCAAAGTGACGCCGGAATTACTTTCTCAATATGATGCTGTAGTTTCCATCGGAAGAACCGCACAGGAATGTATGTCCATGGGAATTCCCTTCTATTGCTATGACCACTTCGGGGGACCTGGCTATATCACTCCTGATAACATCGAACATAATGCCCTTTTCAATTTTTCTGGACGACCAGAGAAACGAAAGAGCTCGGCGCAACAACTCTATAGTGATTTAGTCAATAGCTATGCAGAAGCCCAAAGGATGCAAAGCCAAATAAAGGATTTATGCATAAACAGATTCCAGCTAGAAAATCTATTCGAACAAGTCATGAGCTTTATTAATGCCAATAAAAACAAAAAGCCTTTCGCGCAGAATCCTATTTCTGATGAAGCAAAAGAACTCTACAGACTTAAGGCGATAAATTATTCAACAAGCTATGAAAACGCTTGCATTGGCCAAGGCGAGCTCTTTTATGACAAAGAATCTGAATCCAACCCACAAGCCCAGCAGTGCAATAGCTATCGGTTTAAATATAGGTACTCAACTGAAGTCGAAATAGAGCTCCCCGAGCAAATAGGAAGCGGGCTTATTATCATTAGATTCGATCCCGATAATAAGCCGTGCAAGTGCACTCTTAGTAATTACAAGCCCACTTCAAATAACTGTTTTTTTTCGAATGCAACACAAGAGACATTTCTGACATTCGACCCCCAATATCAGTTATCAGGGGCAAAAAGTATCCACTTCATCGCAAATAAACTGGACCTCTCGGATGTTATATGTATCTGCAATCAAATAAACAAAAAGCAGACTAGTATATTTGGAAAACTGTTTCACAAGTAAAGGCCTGGCGACGTATTATGTCGCCAGGCCTTTACTTTAATCTACAAAGTACTCATCGGACCGTGATACGGGTCGCCATTGACATAGTACTCCGCCCAAGCAGTGCGCAATTTACCCTGTTCGCGCATAAATCGAACTTTCTTCTCACCGGTCTCATAGCCGCGACTAAAAGATTCATAATGATACAGAAGCGCATCTGCGTCGAAAACAACTAATTTATTGAGTGAACGAACCCTCAGGCAGAAATCAACGTCATTAAACGCGACTTCGAAGTCTTCGTTAAACCCATTAAGCTCTTCAAATACGGAGCGCTTTGTCATCATGCACGCAGCGGTAACGGCGCTTAAGTCTTGTGAAATAACAGCACGGCGCATATAGCCCGGATCATCCCGGTCAAGATTGTTGAATACGTGAATGGGGCCGCCCATTTCGCCTTCATTTCTACAACATATCATCATTACGCCTGCATGCTGCACCGTATCATCTGGATACAGCAGCTTTGCACCGACCGCTCCAACATCATCACGCTGACAGAAAGACAGCATTGAAGAAAGCCAGCCGCTCTCAATAACCTCGGTGTCATTATTCAAGAACAGCAGGTATTTGCCGTATGTCAGTCCAACGCCATAATTATTGATAGCGGAGTAATTAAACGGACCATCCCATGTTGCAATGCGAACGTTCTCATATTGCTCGGAAACGGTACGGTAATACTCAAATGTCGCGTCCTCTGTACTGTTATTTTCAACAACCAGAATCTCGAAGTTGCGGTAATCAGTTTTTTCCTCAATAGAGTCAATGCAGCGGCGTAAGACCTCAACACTATCTTTATTGGGGATAACGATACTGGCCAAGGGCTCTTCATTAAGAGCGTAGGCAATGTGATAGAAACAGGCAGAATCAGTTAACTCCGCAGTTCCGTTCAGACCGCAGCGATCCAAATGCTCTTGCAGCGCCCTTCTGCCAGCATCGTCGGCATAGTTCTTATTTCCCGCACTCTTCGCAGTTGACGTATCGCTAATTCTCCAATGATAGAGAACCTCAGGGACATGATAGATATTCTGAGTTCTCTCTACTAAACGCAACAGAAAATCATAGTCTTGAGCTCCATCGAACTCTTTCCGTAGCATCAGTTCTTTAGCGAACGAGGCACGAACGCAAAGCAGATGAGTTATGTAGTTATGAACGCGAAGCAGATCTAGATTGAAATCAGACTTGAAATGAGGGGCCACATACTCACCGGCCTCATTTAAGAAGTCCTCATCGCAATACAGTGCATCAGTATCAGGACAGTCCTGAATTCGCTCTGCGTATCTATAAAGAGCAAATGGATCGAGTGTATCGTCGTGATCGAAAAACACGACAAAGTCGCCCTTTGCTTCGGTAATACCATAGTTAGTGTTCCCCGAAATACCCTTATTCGAATCAAGCGTGATTACCCTAATGCGTTCATCCGCCAATTGATCCAAAGCTGCGCACAACTCAACGCACTCAGGTGTAGAGTTGACCAAAATAAGTTCCCAATTTTGATAGATCTGATTGACAACGGAGTCAACCATCTCATGAAGAAACTTAAGGGGAGTCCTGTACAGCGGCACAACGATACTGAATTTCAGCGAGCAGCTTATGTCAAAATCACACGAATCCAGCATAGCCAAATAGTCTTGCCGCTTTGCACGCAGTTCAGAATACCGGCCCGGTGAGGATGCCCTATAAAAGTGCGGAGAACATACACCTGAATAAAACTCTACGGAAGCGGAGTCAAAACAAAGAAAACCAATTCGCGTCCGCTCACCACCATCAACAACCAGGCAATAAGTCTTACCATCCCTAGGAATACGTAAGGTAAAATCCGTTTCGACGCGTTTAAGACCCCCTACAAACTTATTAATGGATCTGCCGCTAATAATGGACACATTATCTGCTTGTTGCCCTAAGCCCGATATAACCTTAACCGATAAAGCACAACCAGCGGGAGAGCAGATAATGCCTTTAGAAATCCAAGCCGAGCCGTCAGAAGAACTAACCAACAGGGTAGGCCTAACATGAATCTGGCGAGAATATGTCTGACGGTCGATGTCCCTACATGCAAAGGCAAGGTCAGCATTAAACTTATAGCTCAGACGCGATAGCCATTTTATAGCGGTCCAACTAAATTTTTTCTGAAATACCATCTCCGATTTATCGTTCATGCACAAAGCTATATCAACGGAAACGACACCTTTATCCATAAGAGGAAAACCGACAACCATCAGCTCAGTACCTTTAAAGGTTAGGTCATATAAAGCAGACGGAAGGCACTCATTTGACCCGCAATCAACAGAAACGTCAAAGGACCCTCCATATTGATCGAGGATAGAGGGCTTAGAAAGACAGAGGTAAACGGTTCCCAGCCCACGACAAACTGATTTGAGCCTTATTTTCAACTCTGTCTCCTATCAAAATCACTTAGAAAATCGCATCAAAGCGAGATTACATTATAAACATAGTAGCCGTCGACTTCTTTTACCAGCTCCAAACAGCAAGGCCGAAGCATAATTATCGCTTGCATAGATATCGGGGGTCGTGCTATGAGCCTTGAAATGCCGAAATCTAAAAGACTGTCATTGGAAGTCTCAACTGTTATATGGTTAAACTCATACTCGCTAAAGCGAATATTGACAAAATTATCTCGGCTGGCGCCCGGCGAACGTCCTATAATCCACTCGAAATGCGGCGTGTACTAACGATACCGGGTTGGATATCGATATGCGAGAAAAACGGCCAGGTCACGAGCAGGTCTGCTAAGGAGTACTGTCCCGAAATAACGCCGAAATCGAGGGCTTCTATGGCATGCTCAAGAGGTAGTATCCCACCGACGGGACTAGTCCGATGCGCGCGCCCAAACTCCGAGCGAGGGGGGGGAGCGAGGCCAGGCGAGTTCCAAATATCGCAGGAAATAACCGCATTCAAGCAGACCGACAGATTTTTTGCAGCCCCATACATAACTTTGGAACAGATAACTCTAAAGTAACCCTAACCTTTAGTCGGAGACGAAATAACCTAAACAATTTTACGCACAATAACCCTAAATACAGGTTGCGACACTAATAAAACGAATGATATAAAGACAGTTCATAACACACATGCCGAGAATAATACAGACGATTGAAGATAAGTTGAATCTAAACGATCGAGTTCTCAATCCAAACAAAAAAACCGGTAGGGCAGGAAGAAAATATCGCCCTTGGACACCCTGAATAACATTTTCGAAATTGAAGGTCCAGCCTAACCACATTGACGCGATGGATCCAAGCATAGCCAAAGCGAAAGCAATAACGAATAAAATAGAACAAGAAGGACTGAGGAATGAAGGCTCATCTTCAGAATCAAGACAGCAGATAAAGCCAAACAACAAATACGGAATCATATAGAAGATTGGAAAACGCAGGTTTTCCTGAAACCATCCAAGGGAATAGCCCAAAGTTGTTTCCCAATAAAAATCTCCTAATGAATCTAAGGTCCTAAAGAAAACCAGAAAACTATTTCTCGGATGCAAAATAATATCGTCGAGAGTGTAATATTGCGCGGCCTCCATGCCACGGGTAACACCCGAGGGCTGAGAGACCAATCTGCTCATTGATGCTATGCGAAGCGCAGAGACGGAAACTACGACAGCAAATACTAATAATAATTTGCTATAACGTCCGATTCTCTCATCTTGGAATTTCGAAAGGGGCACGAACAATCCAAGCAATACCAGCCCGGAATATATAACCTTACACGGAGCCAAAAAAGCAGAGATGACCAAATAGAAGAATATTTCTTTATATCCTACCGATCGCTGTTCTCCGAAAAACCCACGCATCAAACAAGCGAATAGTATGAGCGAATATGCAATAATTCCCGAATCATAGGAGTATGAAGCAGCCAGATGAAGCGTCATAGGTAGCAACGATACAAACACTATGACCGACTTGCCCCTAGGTGCAATCCGATATGCAAAGAAGGCGCAGAAGCAAAAAAATAGAGCAGAGCCAATTCGACCCATATAAAACGCAGGAAAAGCACCAAGCCCGAGGAACAGCCCAATCTGTAACCCAATGACTGAACCGATTTTTGCAATAACGTTCTCACTACCAACGCTAAAGGAAAATTCACTGAAAGGTATCAGTTTCCCGTTCCCATATAACGAGAAGTTCTGAAGAATCGAGCTGAATGAAGCGGAGTTAATCGTAGAAGAAGTCAACGGACCCTTGTATAGAGAGAGGTCGATATCTCGTACCAAGAAAGTGTTGCTATCTATTACTCGGCCATTGAATGGAAGACTATCGACCAACCAATAAGTTGAAAAGAAATGATGTCCCTCATCCGGAACAGTGAAGGGGGGGAATATAAAGCAAAAAATAATTGAGAATGATAGAAGTAGAGCGAGGAATACCCAATCACTTTTAAGCCGGTCACTTTCACGAGCAAATACGCTGCCGAGTGTAAGAATTAAAATTACGGATATCGCAATCGTAAGCAGAACAAGTAATCTAGGATTATTCAGGTACCAGAAAACTGAATAGACAGCGAAAAAAAAAGCGAACACAATGAATGCAGGCTTATATCTTACAGAACTTGTCATGGGAATCCTTTGAAATCAAAATCTATATTGCGAAATAGAAGTGGCTAAAATAGGTCTTAAAAAGCAAACAGGAGACTGCCATTCAAAAAAAATAGTTAAATTTGCGGCATCTCGGCTCCGAAGATGACCGTCCATACCGCAATCTCACATTCGTTAGTCTCTAAGCAGCAGGGCCCAGATGGTGAAAAATAAGTCTGATTCTGAACCGACCGTTCAGCAAATCCACAACACGACAGAACGTCGGGCCTCTATAGAGACAATCCCTAATCCCCTGCACAGATACAAAAACTACCTGGAACTGCTATTTTTTTCAAGCAAAGCTATTTTTTGAGTCAGATTTTTAATCGCAAGCGCCTGTCTACTAACGGTCACAGACAAGGACAGCAGGATTAAAATCACGAAAATAAAACCAGCGACGAAAATAAAATTAGAGGACGTAACAAAGCCAAAAAAGGAAGAAAGCCAACATACCGGGATAGGGAAAAAACTACAAATCAAAAGAGTGACAGCCAGAGCTAACCATAAAAGGGAGTAGCGTAATTGAAGCTTATCGGTCAATACGAGGCGAATGACATAAAGAGCCAATAGCAAGCAAGCGACTATTATGGTAATCCGTATTGATACAGACATTATCGACTCCTATTTTGAGAAAGCGGATATAAAAATAGCTAAAGTAACCTTGATCATGTAGTAGACGCTAGATAAACCAGAAATAGAAGAAGTGCCTCCCTGGCGTTCCCTCATGACAACGGAAACCTCTGTTACGTCTAATCCCTGAGCGAGTGCATAGACAATAGAATCAGGCTCGGGATAGTCAGAAGGATACTTATTGCAAAAAAGCTCAATCGCCTTTTTATTGCAAGCCCTAAAACCTGAAGTCGGGTCTGTAATTCTCCGTCGAGAAACCAATCTGATTACATTTGAAAACCAAGTTATGCCAATTCGCCTTAAAAAAGAGGACTGAAATCCGGCTGTCGGTATTAAAAATCTAGACCCGACAACAATATCGGAGCCGGCTTGAATCTCTTCAATAAGAGTGCCGATGTATTTTGGATCGTGTTGACCATCGCCATCCACTTGAACGTCGATATCATAGCTAAACTGTCGAGCATATTTATGACCAGCCTGAACTGCACCACCAATGCCCAGATTCTGAGGCAAATCAAGCACATTAAGGTGGTTCTCTATGCATATCTGGAGAGTCTTATCCGTAGACCCGTCATTGACCACAAGATAGTCATAGCCAAATCGCATCACTGACTGAACCGTGCGAAGTATATTAGCCTCTTCGTTATAAGCTGGAATTATAACCAAAACGCTAGGGCTATTATTCATAACAATCCTTAACAGAAGTTTAGTAATCGAAGTTACACTCAAAGTATAGGCTTGGATATTATAATCTTTAAACACTATAGGTTTATAGATAGAGATTACCGAACTATGAATCAATACAGCTGAGGCGTAGCATGTAGATCTTCAAATGCATCTATAATACAATTGACGAGAATCTCAGCAGAGCCCACGCCGAACTTCATCGAGGACCCGCTCGCCGCAAGGTCAATATCCCACAACCGACTCGATGCGAGAGACGTCGTAGGCACACAAAAAGGTAGCAAAACGGCTAGTCTTTAGCCTTGGCGAAAGCAGAGCAGAGCTTTTCTGCTGAATTAGCCCATGCATGCCCAAGCTCAACCAATTCCTGAATTGATTTTGATTGTTTGCATAATACTGACCGCTGAGAGGCCATCAAATACACAGCCGCCTCAACAGTTGTAGCACTCATCGATTCAATAATTGTCCCATATTCGCTATTCGGAATAAGCTCCCGCGCTCCCCCAACGTCAGTAACGACGGCAGGACATCCGCATGCAGCAGCTTCCAGCAGTATTGTTGAAAAACCCTCGGAACGAGTCGGAAGACAAAGCAAATTGGACTGCTGAAGAAGCGCGGAGACATCAGATGCAGACAGGCGTCCCACCCAGTGAAGCGACCCTCCCTGGGCGAGCTCAACCGCAGAAGACATTGGCCCATCACCCGCCAAGACGAAATGAACCCCAAGATCAATAAGTCGCTGGCTTTTCGAGGCGTCAATGATTGACTTGATACCTTTTTCCGGAATAAACCGACCGACATAAGAAACTAAAAGCTGGTCTTCACTTAATCCAAGCTCATCTCTAAAATCGCGACCTGAAGCCATATCACGATATCTCTTAGCATCGATTGCATTAGGGATAACGCCTTTGGCAGTAATCCTAAAATGACGAAGCCATTCAGCGCTTTTTTCAGATACACCATAGTATGCCGGTTTATATCTTTTTCCCCATAAAGTAATAGCATGCTCATAAATACGCACGAAAGGGTCGAGAAACGAACTGCTAAATGAAAGATGAGCCGACCCGTGATCGAGAACGATGGGCGTCAAACCTTTCCTTCGCGCATATTTCATACCCATAATTGAATGTAGATAAAACCGCGCATTTATCAAAACACCGTCAACATCTTGGGCTTCAAGCCAATTCCATAAATTGCGATTTTTCTTATTATGCTTGGCGACTGGAAAGCGACCATCAACAAATGGAAAACAAAATAAGCGAAGGACCCTAACATGAGAATCGCCTTCGATGCCCGGTCCAATTGAATTGGTATCATTCGTAACAACGATTACCGATGCGCCTTTTCCCGCAAGCGCAAATGCCATATTACGCGTAAAGCTCTCAATCCCGCCCATATGGGGCGGATATTGAGCCGAAAAAATCACATACGTATACGCCATCTTAATTGCCAGACTCCCAAATATGACCATCACCAAAATCAATTAATAGAGGTAAGTGCGTATGGCGATCCTCGGGTGCCGGGATACTCCTCCAGTCACCATACATTGTCGTAAGGTATATCTCCGTGGATTTCGGAACGGGGTACGATCTGCCTTCAAACTTTGCCCGCGAAGTCGGAAGAATATCATCAACTGAAATGGGAGCCATATTAGGCCACGCAAGCGTCAGGCACTCATCACTAATCTGTCCAACGTTATCATCGCCAACTGCACTATCGAATTTATTCTGATATCGACGAGGGTCCTTGCAACGCATCCTTTCAATACCATGAAGCAAGGCACAGCCAACCTTTTCTATTTCACCAAGCATGCCCCTATGTGGAACAGAGATACTACCGGAATGGTATAGATAGGAATGCCGTTGAGCGGAGGAAGCGGTTTTTATCTGTCGGGCACGCAATTTAGCATCAACATACAAATTATCGTAAGGGAATATATCCACGAAAATACCCATCGCAGACCCGGCATCTCGTCCTTCTTGATTTTCAAACCTAGTTCCGTCCATGTAAACTTTCGAAAACATAGCCGCATAAGAGTCTGTATTTTGTGAGTTATGAAGGGAAAAACCAGACTGAAGCTCCCTGGGCGCAAGTTCACAAAAACGCTCATAATCGGAACGCATCATGCCGATATCAATGTCATCATCCCAAGGAATAAAGCCGCCATGTCGCATAGCCCCAAGGCAGGATCCCCCGTCGAGCCACCAATTAATATTGAATTTGAAGCATAATGACGCAATGGCATCCAAAATTTTAAGTTCAGCCGCCTGTAAGTGCAACAATGCCTCGGAATCATTCATCTTAGAAAACCCATTCCAACTAATCATCTTGAGTGTCAGCAGTGCTCTTGCGAATAGATCTATAGAGAAAGCCAAGTAAGATTGTACAGGTCACAAAATAGCTAATAATAACTACATAGCTGGCACCATTTAATCCCGTTTGCGGAATCAAAACCCAAGACAAAGGGAACGAGACCAAACAACCGATGGTATTTCCAATAAAGCAACCAGACATATCACGAATACTAATTAGAAGGTCACTTAAAAATGCTACTAATGCTGTAAAAGCAGAGCTAAATAGGCCTGCATAAATTAAATAATCATAGCGAGAGATTGTGCCTCCGAAAACCATGCGGAGCAAATCCTTCCCAAAGAAAACGAAAACGCCAGCACACACCGCAAACAAGGCAAACATAGACAAAGCAACGGTAAAAACAAGACGGAAAAACCCCGAAGCGTCTTTAGCCTCAAATCGTTCAGCAAAAGACCCCAAAAGAGGGGCATAAACATAGGAAGCACAAGCTTGAATGATCACGATCGGCGTACAAACAGTCGCATAAATGCCAAGCGATGAGGAACCGTAACACTCCCCCAAGAACTGACGGGAATAGGTAACGACCACCGAACAGAGAGACATGCCAACGACGGCGGGCAGGCATGAGAGAAATAAATGTTTACTAGTCGAAAGATTAAAAGAAGGCCTAACGTCCGTAAATCGAGATGAAATTTCATAGTCATAGATAATCACAGGATAGGTGGCGATCACCATGCCAAACAATGAAATTTCTAGGCTATCGAAGTATCCCAATCCAATGATAAAGGCAACGAGAAATAGAGTAGCTCGAATAATCATCGAGATACCACAGTAGTCCATCCTTTGATGCTGTTGATCAACCCCGTGCAAGACGTCAATAAAAACGTCTCCGGCTCGAAAGACAAGGTAGAGCGATATAGCAATATAACTATCTCTTGAACAAGTGAAGCACATATATATTAATGTAATTATAAGGCCCAAGGCGATGGTAACAATTCTAAAACCAACATATTGCCTTGCCGACACCTTTTCATGAATGTCAGACACTTGGTATGATCTAATTCTAAATAGCCCAATTTGCGAAAAAATATTTGACACCGACATTGCCACTGCAAGCACTCCGGCAGCTCCGTAGGTACTAGAAAGCCTCGCTACAGCAACGGTTATAAGCCATTGGCAAGCTGAATAGTATAAAGAACCGATAGAGTTCCATAGCATGTTTGACCTAAGTGACTTTTCTTTCAAGTGATCCTCTTACCCAAATTAACAACGTGCACCATTGAGACACATTGTATTTACTCTAGACAAAATAATATCTATAGTCCAAAGCAACAAACAATCGCGTAAATGCCGCGTATCAAATGTAACATTAGTTACCCTATCGACATGAATACCCTTTTATCAATCTAATTAATACTCTTTGTTAATACGTAACAACCTTTGTTCCATAAGGAATGTTATCGTAAATCCATTTTGCATTCTGAATCTCAAGGCGTACGCATCCAGCAGAGGATGGAACGCCCATCGTGGGATCCATCACGCGGTTGCTGTTGACGTAGTAGGGTGAGGAATGGAATAAGTAATCACCATAGAACTGCGTGTAGTAATAGCAAGTATATCCATGCCCAAAGGAGTATCCCTTACCGTAGACTTGATACTCCCCTATCACCGTAGGCGTGCTAGCTTTTCCCGTCGAACATACATATCGACGGTTTAAGGACCAGTTATTCCAGGATCCAGTGTAAATACTCGTAACGCAACGTGACGTATCGACAAGTATCAGCCAATTTGTATTGCTTGAATAACTTTGAGCCTTAGCATCCATATAGTCTGACACCCACGCGCCGTTAGCCATAAAGAAATTCCAGGATCCGTCCACAACGCGCCAGCCAGTAGCCATAGCTCCACTAGCATCAAGCCAATACCAGGCGCCGCCCAGATTGAGCCATCCTGTCTGCATATAACCAGACGAATTCAAGTAATACCAAGATCCGTTAACGGCAACCCAACCGGTTTTCATAGCATAAGTGGACGGATCTAAATAGAACCAGGAGCCATCCTTGTACAGCCAGCCAGATCGTGCATAGCCAGCGGTCTCATCAAAAAAGTACCATTTTCCGTTAACGTTCTTCCATCCAGCGCAGGGGGAGCCATCGGTTGAATCAGCATAGAACTTACAGCCTCCAAGCATCACAAACCCGTGAGCTTCGGCCAATTCGCCATCGCCGTTTGATGTAAACAGTTTTCCATTACGCAATGCTCCACACAATGAGCAATCAGAACCAGCAAAAGCCTTAGATGGCTCATCCTGAACCGAGTCCTGGACATCTACCCATTCACGACAAGCAACAGCGCCTGAAGCTTTTGCATAATAGCTTTTCCCATTTACAGAAAAATGACCAAGAAGCATTTTACCGTCGGCGGCAGGATCGAGATAATAGTATTGACCACCGTCCTTCAGCCATTCAGTCTTTATAAAGCCCGACGCTTGAGAAGGCTCAGCGTAATACCAGTCTCCATCGCTCATAAACCAGCCAAGTGACAACGCTCCCGTTGAAGAAAAATGATACCGGTTGGATCCGATGACATAAAAGCCGGTAGCCATTCTATTGTCATTTGCGACATCGAGCCAATACCAAACGCCATTCACCAAACGCCAGCCCGATGCAAGTGCGCCGGAACCGTCAGCGTAATACCAGTCCGTCCCATCAAACGCCCAACCAACAGCCATTGCGCCGGAATCCGATAAATAGTAACGAGACGAACCGACAGAAACGATTCCTCTAGACATAACACCATCATTGGCGGGATCAAGCCAATACCAGTTATTGCCAGTTTGAAGCCAGCCGGTTAAGACTTCACCATTGCTACCCCAATACCATAAACCGTTATCAAGGCACCATCCATTAATCAGTCCATAGGTTCCAAGAAGATAAGGGTGCCCATCAATAACACGTCGACCAGTAGCCATAGAACAGCTGTTAAGGGAGTCAAACCAGTACCATTGGTCTCCAATAAACTGCCAGCCACTTGCCAAAGCGCCTGACGGACCCGCGTAATACCACTTATTTTCAGTAAAAATCCAGCCGCAGCTCATTGCGCCGTCACGAGCGGGGTCCAAGTAGTACAGCGAGTCGTCAATATTCTGAATTCCGGTCAAACGACAGCCATCTAGATAGTAATACCAGGACAAACCGTTCCATTGCCATCCAGATAGTTGTTCTGTAGTCGACGGGTCATGGCTTTCGACAACCTGTAGGCTCGAATCTTCCGTTGTTTTGCCGGCACAATCGCTGGAGTCTTGAGAGCAACCGCCACCGACCAATGCTCCCGGCCCTCCTGTCGAGTCGCGCTCTACGACACCGTTATCCGCCCCCTCTTCCACGGCATAAGCAGTGCAAGAAAATGCGGGGGCTGTAACTGAGAGTAAGGCGGAAAATAGCATCAAGCCAATTACTCGCCAGCAAATTCGATGATCAATCCGAGCATTCATTTCAAGCCCCCAACCGGTACCGACTGTCTTGCAGGGAATCTATTAAATAAACGGACGAGCTGCGCCGATTACATTTCCCCTTGCGCTAATAGGATGAATTCCGACACCTTGATGAGGCCAGGAATCAATCATCAAGCCGCCGCCAAGTGCAATTGCAATATGACCGCGGTAATAAATCACATCGCCGCGTTGAATCGAGCTCGTGCTCACGGGCATAAAGATATTGCTTCGATACCAATTCATGGAATTGTAGGTTTGGCTTGGATCCCAGCGATGGTTATAAGGGTTGTAAACACCCATATCCATGCCAGTAGCATAAAGGCACTGCAAGACAAAACCAGAGCAATCAACAGCTCCACCGGGAGCGGTAGACCAAGGCTCAATATATTGCGTACCGATATACTCATAGGCGCGCTGGATAAAGGCGTTCACGCAATCTTCCCGCGTTGCTTCGACAGAAATGCGAGAAGGGGTCACATAGGTAAAGTATCCGGTGCAATAGCTAGGCAGCTGAACAGTCCAAGAACTGACCTGAGGATACTGGGATGGATTTTGCCAGCCAACTTTGTCGCACTGGCCATCGCTCCAGAAAATTCGGCGAACACCGTCGATGGTCCTTGCGCCCGTTGCCATAGCGCCGCTGCCGTCTAACCAATACCACTTACCCGAATCTTTAAGCCAGCCAACATGCATGCTTCCATTGGACTCAAGGTAATACCATGTTCCATTCAGGCATTTCCAACCAGTTGCCATTTTCCCGTCGGCGTTCAGGTAATACCATGCACCGCCAGCAAAAACCCATCCGGTCTTCATCACGCCAGAATCAGCATCAAGCCAATACCAATCGTCGTCAATCTGCAGCCATCCACGATGAATGACGCCCGTTCCGGGCTCAGCGTAAAACCTTAGATTTGCGACATTAACCCAGCCGGACGCAACCTGCCAACCATCGGCTTCGGCTATTTTCAGGATGGTGCCGTTTTCGCGAATCGCATCCTTGCAAAGGTATCCATTACCATCGGCATATCTTTCAACGCCTTCATTAACGGTAACCCAGCTTGAAATCACAAGCCTACCGCTCTGGTTTGCAAAACAATCGTTGCCGCCCACCTCAAATAAGCCCGTTTTCATGAGATGGCCAACAGGGTCCAAGTAATACCAGCTCGCGCCTTCTTTATACCAGCCAGAAATAAGTGCGCCAGATTGGGAAGCGAAATACCAACCGTCCTCGGACTGAGCCCAACCAACAGCCATAGCCCCATTGGGGTTCAAATAATATGCCGCGTTACCAAGGTCTAAATACCCAACGAACATTTTGCCGTCGGAAGCTGGGTCGAGATAATACCAAGCACCGTTAACGAGTTTCCAGCCAGTAGCCGCAATACCGTTGGAGCAGTAATACCAATCTGCTCCATCCTTGTACCATCCATTTGCAAGGCCATAGTCACCAAAAATGTAGGTACAGCCATCAATCTTTTGACGGCCCTTGAGCATGATGAGCGTCTGTGGGTCAAAATAATAGCGAGTCCCACCTATCGTCTGCCATGACGAAGCAAGGGCACCCGATGAATAAGCCCAGTACCAATTCCCGTCAACGAGAATCCAGCCGGTTTTCATAGCGCCCGAGGCATCTAAATAGTATTTCTCGCTCCCGAGGTCGACAAAACCAACCTGCATTACATGGGTGGTAGGATCCAGGTAATACCATGTGCCATCTTGATAAAACCAACCAGCAGCTAAATCGCCTCCAGCATTGGCATAAAACCAATTTCCATCTGAGTTACGTAGCCAGCAGTTCTGATATAGCGCGCCAAAAGGCGTTGCGGCATTACCGTCATTCGCATAAAACGAAGCAGTCAAACCGCCATCATCGGTCACATTGAAATAACCTGTCTGCATTGCACCATCATTGGCTGGATCAAGCCAATACCAATAGCCCCCGCTTTGCAGCCAGCCGGTTTGGTGTTTACCGTTTTTTCCGTAATACCAAACTCCAGACGGCTCGTCTCGTTGCCAGCCATCTTTTATGACGGAAGAATTATCAGGTTGCAAATCATCGGAAACCACAGAAGAAAAATCCACTTTTGACTCAATACTCTGAGCCTCAACGGAATCCTGTGCAAACGCGACATTCGCACTCAGGGGCAAGCAGCAAGCAGTAATTAATGACGCAGCAGCACAAACAAGCGTGGCCTTCTTTTCGAATCGATACATAAGCGACCCTCCCAGATATCTCCTTTATTTATTTTAATCCACATTCCAGGATTGATTTTCGTTACTGTCTGTTCAGTCTATGTAGATAAATATATTAAATTGAACACAACGTTCAATCATTCTATTCTTTCCCTAAGCAATGAACATCTTAATTGGAGGCCTGCAGTGGAACTGACCAAGCGCAACTTTACAGTTCTGTACGAGTACTTAAAGAACCCATATGCCAGCCAGCGAGAAGTTGCCGAGCGTACTGGTCTTTCACTTGGATCAGTAAACGCAGCAAATAAAGAGCTTACGAATGAGGGCCTTCTCGAATCGGACAGCCTAACCGACAGCGGTTACGAAGCACTTCACCCCTATAAAGTTGAAAACGCAGTGATATTGGCTGCGGGGCTTTCGAGCCGCTTTGCCCCCATTTCGTATGAAAAGCCCAAAGGCCTTTTAAAGGTACGTGGTGAGATTCTCATCGAGCGTCAGATTAGGCAGCTGCAAGACGCGGGTATCAGCAATATCACCGTCGTTGTCGGCTATAAAAAAGAGTATTTCTTCTATCTTGAAAGCAAGTTTGGCGTTTCGATTGTCGTCAACAACGAATACGCATCCAAAAATAACCACGCATCGCTTATGTGCGTAAAAGAGCGACTTGGCAACACCTACATTTGCTCAAGCGATGATTACCTTCTAAACAATCCGTTTGAAGCATACGTTTGGAAAGCATTTTATTCTGCTCAATATGCTGAAGGCGCCACCAAAGAATGGTGCATTCAAACGGGCGCAATGGATAGAATCACCAATGTTACAATCGGTGGCTCCAATGCATGGTATATGCTCGGACATGTCTACTTTGATAAAGCCTTCTCGCTTGCGTTTAAGCAGATTCTTGAAACGGAATATAACAAGCCCGAAACAACGGACAAGCTTTGGGAAGATCTATATATCGAGCACATCAAGGAGCTCGATATGGTGATCAAGAAGTATCCTGAGGGCGAGATCAATGAATTCGATTCTCTTGATGAGCTGCGTGCCTTTGATCCGCATTTTATCGAAAACGTTGACTCCGATATTTTCGATAACATCGAGCAAGTGCTCGGCTGCTCCAAATCAGAGATCCACGACGTCTATCCCCTTAAACAAGGTCTTACGAACCTATCGTGCCACTTTAGAACCAATGATGGAGAGTACGTTTACCGCCATCCGGGAGTCGGGACCGAACTGCTTATTAACAGAAATGGAGAAGTAGCAGCACTAAAAAAGGCCAAGGAACTTGGCCTTGACGATACATTCATTCACGAGGACCCAAAGCGCGGTTGGAAAATATCGAAGTTTGTACCCAACGCAAAGCAGCCTGATCCGCATGATGCTGCCCAAATGAATCGAATGATGCAGATGTGTCGCTCGCTTCACGAGAGCGGTGCTGATGTCGAAACCGAATTTGATTTCTACCTCGAAGCAAAGCGCTACGAATCGCTTCTTCTGGAAAAAGGTCCCATCGACATTCCAGGCTACAGGGAAATGGCCGCCGAGATCGATGAATTGGAGCGCTTTGTTCAGGCCGATAATGCGCCAAAATGCCTTTGTCACAATGACTTCTTTTACCTCAACTTCCTTATCGATGAAAACGACAAGTACTATCTCATTGACTGGGAATATGCTGGCATGAGCGATTACGCGAACGATTTTGGAACGTGCAGTGTCTGCTGCGAGCTTTCCGAAGATGAAGTCGACCGCGCGCTTGATGCATATTTTGGACGCAAGGCAACAAACAACGAAGTTGCGCATAACTATGCGCACATTGCCCTTGCAGGATGGTGCTGGTACCTCTGGTCTCTTCTGAAAGAAGCCGAAGGTGACTTCGTGGGCGAATGGCTCTATATCTACTTCAATTACGGTGCCAAATACCTTAAAAAGGCACTGGAGATCTATCGAAAAGGTGAGTAACCATGCAATTCGGCTTTTTTAGCGGCCTTCTCTGGGGCCTCGATACGGTTATTCTTGGAATCGGTTTGGCGCTCGCACCCTATATTGGATCGGCGGAAGCGCTTGCATGTGCCTCCATTGCGGGGTCTTTTCTCCATGATGCCTTCTGTGCAATTTGGCTCTTTGGGTACATGGGAGTTCGAGGCAGATTAAAAGACACGCTCGCTGCACTTAAAACTCGTTCGGGCAAGGTCGTCATTGCCGGCGCTCTGCTTGGTGGGCCTATCGGAATGACCGGATACGTATTGGCGATTAATAATATCGGAGCAGCCTACACGGCAATTATCTCCGCCTTCTATCCCGCAGTCGGAGCATTCCTTTCGTTCGTGCTGCTGAAGGAGAAAATGGGCAAAGGTCAGATTCTTTCCCTTCTTGTTGCTCTTTGCGGCGTAATGACGATGGGCTATCTATCGGCAGGATCGAGCGAGATTGCAAATGCCCCTCTCGGCTTACTCGGCGCGGTTCTTGCCGTTATTGGATGGGGATCCGAAGCGGTGTTGTGCGCATGGGGAATGAAAGATGATGCTGTTGATGACGAAACGGCTTTGCAAATCCGTGAAACTACAAGTGCGCTTGTTTATGGAGTGCTCGTGCTCCCCCTCTTCGGAGCATGGCATTTCACGCTGGGTGCTATCCCGAGCATACCCACATTGATTATTGCACTCGCCGGACTCGCAGGAACTGCATCCTATCTGTTTTATTACAAGGGCATTGCGGCAATCGGAGCAGCGCGTGCGATGGCTTTGAATATCTCCTATTCGGCATGGTCGGTGGTCTTTGGCCTGATCTTGCTTGGAACAATTCCCGACATGGCTTCCGTAATCTGCTGCATTGTAATTGTATGCGGAACAGTTTTGGCAGCCAGTAACTGGGACGAACTATTTGGACGTAATAAGACGGCGTAGCTTGATTAACAATGCAGTAAAAAAGGGAGAGCTCGTCGAGCTCTCCTTTTTTTAGCATTATGGCTATTCAATTACCACGGCCTGGCTATCCATCTGTTGCCACGTGCCGAAGAACACCTGGGCATTTCGCGTAACATTGCCGTTAATCGAATCCGAAAGAAAGACAATTCCCCGCTCGTCATCATAGCCTTTAAGGACTACGGCATGATTACCGCCCCACAGACCATAGGAATGCCCGTTATACCAACGAGCAGCATAGCGGCCTCCTGGCCAACTTCCCCACTCGGTATTCCACATCTCAACAGGTTGACCACAGGTCAGTCTGTTCTTAATGGAAGAAATTGACGAGAAAGAGACGTCTTTTGCCTGCTTGCCACTTCCAGCAGCACGCAGAAAATTATTTCCAGCAATAGTAATCGCAGGGGCGACGCATCCCATGAGACCCCCGCTGCTACGCCTCGGGTTGCCATCAAAAGCGGTAACAAAGTTGCCGTTGCTTCCCTTGGGCAAGTAATAATCCGCAATAATCGTCTTACCTAAACCGAAACCATAGTAGTTAAGCAAGTTTGTAAGGGCAACCGACTCACAGCCAGTAGGAAGTTCAGGGTACTGCGAATAGCACGGGACATCGACCCAAGCGCCAACCATTGCGCCGGATGAACTGAACTTGTAGTCAGTAGAGCCGATCCAATACCAACCGTTGCTCAACATTACTCCCCCACGTGCGACATCAAGGTAATACCATGTGCCCCCAAGGGAAAGCCATCCCGTTTTCATTGTGCCGGAAGCGGAATCTAGCCAGTACCAGTTACCGCCATCGTTAAGCCAGCCGGTCGCCATTCGACCATCCGAGTTAAAGTAATACCAAGACCCAGCTATTTGCTGCCATCCAGTCAGAATTACCCCATTAGCAGAACAATAATATCGAGAACCCTGACTCTCAATCCAGCCCGTTTTAACATTCCCGTCATCGTCAATCAGCTGGATTCCCGAATCGGTCATGATACCTTTAAGGTCAATTGCACCGCTGGATGAAGAATGATACATCCAGGACCCATCACCGTTTGACCAGCAATTAACCATCATCTTGCCGGAACTATTAAATATGTATTCACCTGATCCAATAGTTTGAACACCCGTAGCCATGATGTGCGTCGAGGGGTCGAGCCAGTACCAGGTGCCGCTTAGGTTGAGCCAACCGGAGGCGAGGGCGCCGGAGCCTGTC
This sequence comes from Collinsella sp. LCP19S3_A7, assembly GCF_052121995.1. NCBI lineage: Bacteria > Bacillati > Actinomycetota > Coriobacteriia > Coriobacteriales > Coriobacteriaceae > Collinsella > Collinsella sp. LCP19S3_A7. The sequence goes on from NZ_JBQKDE010000003.1 coordinate 152,579, forward strand.
GCGTAGTACCAGGTACCGCCGTCGAGCACCCAGCCGGTCGCCATGGCGCCGGAGGCGTTGAACCAGTACGCGGCGTCGTTGCACACATGGAGGCCCGTCGCCATGGCACCGTCCGCCTCGGGATCGAGCCAGTACCAGGAACCGCCGGTGTAAAGCCAGCCGGTCGAGGCGATACCGTCAGAGAACCAGTACCAGGAGCCGTCGACGAGGCCCCAGCCGTTAAGGGAGCCGCAGCTGCCGAAGTAGCGGCGGACGCCCTGCGCGTCCGTCTGGTAGCCCGTCAGCATGGCCCCCGTCCGGGCATCGAAGCAGTAGGGCACGCCGCCGACGGATACGGGGCCGCGCGCCAGCGCGCCGGACCCCGTCGCGTAGTACCAAGTACCCCCGTCGAGGACCCACCCGGTCGCCATCGCGCCGGAGGAGCTGAACCAGTACATGGAGCCGCCGCACTCGTGCAGGCCCGTCGCCATGGCGTGCGTCGAAGGGTCGAGCCAGTACCAGGTGCCGCTTAGGTTGAGCCAGCCGGAGGCGAGGGCGCCGGAGCCAGTCGCGTAGTACCAGGCACCCCCGTCGAGGACCCATCCGGTCGCCATCGCGCCGGAGGCGTTGAACCAGTACGCTGAGCCGTTGCATGCGTGAAGGCCCGTCACCATGGCGCCGCCCGCCTCGTGATCGAGCCAGTACCAGGAACCTCCGGCGTTAAGCCAGCCGGAACGCAATGCAACAGGATTGGTCGAATCCGCGTAAAACCACTTACCGTCAACCGAATTCCAGCCCTGCTTCCATTTAATGGATCCTTGAGCAGCGACCCCCTCGATCGAATCGGATGAAATGGCGGCCGAAGAGAAGGCTTGCCGTTCGGAAATAGAAGGCTCGGAAGAGTCTACAGAAACCTCATTCTCGGCACCAGCCACACTTGGACCAGTGAGTAATATCGCGGACAGAACAAATAGAGTTAATATTGTCAGCTTATTTCTTACCATGCACGGCCCCCAGAGCATACCAATCGTACATAAACATAGTCTACAAATGGACTAGCTCGCGCAATATGTAATTAGAAAAAAGCAATTAAAGAAGAGCTGTTAGCCGAGCCAAACGCCGTTACTCGAAAAAGAATACTGTGACCCGTTGATTTGTTGAGTGCCAGTGACCATCGCGTGAGTCGATGGATCCAGCCAGTACCACGCACCGCCGACGTAGGCCCATCCCGAAGCGAGGGCGCCGGAGCCAGTCGCGTAGTACCAGGTGCCGCCGTCGAGGACCCAGCCGGTCGCCATCGCGCCGGAGGAGTTGAACCAGTACAGGGAGCCGCCGTACTCGTGCAGGCCCGTCGCCATGGCGTGCGTCGAGGGGTCGAGCCAGTACCAGGTGCCGCTTAGGTTGAGCCAACCGGAGGCGAGGGCGCCGGAGCCTGTCGCGTAGTACCAGGTACCGCCGTCGAGCACCCAGCCGGTCGCCATGGCGCCGGAGGCGTTGAACCAGTACGCGGCGTCGTTGCACACATGGAGGCCCGTCGCCATGGCACCGTCCGCCTCGGGATCGAGCCAGTACCAGGAACCGCCGGTGTAAAGCCAGCCGGTCGAGGCGATACCGTCAGAGAACCAGTACCAGGAGCCGTCGACGAGGCCCCAGCCGTTAAGGGAGCCGCAGCTGTGTTTCGTCAAGAGGATTTGAGCAAAAAGATCATCGGAAATTGAGCAGCCTGAGCATCGGAAGCGCGCACGCTTTTTGAGCGGCTAGCCCTCCTGCATGAGGGC